>MFIX01000016.1:0-379 GCA_001780825.1 Candidatus Glassbacteria bacterium RIFCSPLOWO2_12_FULL_58_11
CCCTGATAGCCGGTGCCGGACTTGTCCGCATCGCCCTCGATAAAACTGTTCCACCTCTCGTTGCGATAGCCGACCTGCATCACGCATTTATAGGTTATGAACTGCAGCGCAACCAGTCCCAGCAGCATCAAGTGCCTAATCTTAATGCCTCCCAGCAGGCCGGTCAGAAAAACCAGGGCCAGGATTATCGCCGCCGAGCTGAAATCCGGCTGACGGACCACCAGCAGGAAAAAGATTCCACTGAACACCACCAGCGGCAGGACCCCATTCCTGAAATCGAGGATCTGCTCTTTCTTGCGCACCAGGTACCCCGCGGTCCAGCAGATCAGGAAAAACCTGGCCAGCTCAGAGGGCTGAAACGAAATTCCCCCCAGGTGAA
>MFIX01000016.1:435-1223 GCA_001780825.1 Candidatus Glassbacteria bacterium RIFCSPLOWO2_12_FULL_58_11
CAGAGCACCAGAAACACCGCGGTCACGAGCAGGGCGATAAAACTTATCGGCCGCATCCGGTGGTAATCGATCCGGGAAGCGATGAACATGACCACTATTCCCAGCACGACCCGCAAGCTCTGCTTGCCAAGGTAGGCAAATGTGGAAAGGTGCTCGGCCCGTGCGCTGATACTGGTAGCGTCCAGAACCATTATTATCCCGGCCACCGCCATCAGCAGCGACACCAGGGAAAGCTGGAACCCGTAGACCGAAACATCTTTTTCTTTGACCGCCATATTATTTCAGCCTCCGGACGATCTCGCGGAAAGTCTCGCCGCGCTGCTCATAATCGCGGAACATGTCGAAGCTCGAACAGCCCGGGGAGAGAAGCACGGTCTCGCCGGGCCGCGCCGTCTCGCGGGCCAGGCCCACCGCCTCCTCCAGGCTCGAGACTTTCTCCACCCGGCAGAACGGCCCCAGGTCGGCCGCGATAATCCCGGCCGCCTCGCCGAGCGCAATTATCAGCCGCACGATTCGGCGTATTTCACCCTCAAGCGGGGCATAGCTTGAACCCTTGTGACGGCCGCCCATGATCAGCACCAGCGGCTCGCTGAAACTCTCCAGGGCTCTGAGCACCGATTCGACTGTGGTCGCCTTGGAATCGTTTACGTAAAGCACGCCATCCACATGTCCCACCGGTTCCAGACGATTGGGCAGGCCCTCGAAAGAGCGCACGGCCCGGGCCAGCGCCTCGGCCGGCGCTCCGCAGGCGGCCGCCGCCGTGCCGGCGGCGAGGATATTCTCGAGGT
>MFIX01000016.1:1259-4791 GCA_001780825.1 Candidatus Glassbacteria bacterium RIFCSPLOWO2_12_FULL_58_11
CTCTAGGCCGCCTGCCCGGCTGCTCCGCAGCCGGATTTCGCCGTCCTCCACGAACGCAAAGGTTTCGGCGCGCTTCTCAAGGCCGAACCATATGACCGGGCAGTGGACGTGTGGCCCGGCCAGGGCCGCCAGCTTGGTGTCTCCGGCGTTTAGTATCGACAGGTCTCTCTCGTCCATGTTTTCGAAAAGCCTCATCTTGGCCGCGTAATATGCATCTACACTGTCATAGCGCTCCAGGTGGTCGGGCGAAAGGTTCAGCAGCACGCCGAGCCTGGGCCGGAAGCTCTTAATGGTGTGAAGCTGGAAACTGCTTATCTCGACCACCAGTAGCGTTTCATCGGTCAGTTCAGCCACCGCGCGGCAGAGCGGCAGGCCGATGTTTCCGGCAACCCGGGCTTTGATCCCTGCCGCCTCGAGCATCGCGCCGATAAGGCTGACAGTAGTGGTCTTTCCATTCGTCCCGCTGACCGCCACCAGCGGCAGGGGGCAGAACCAGTAAGCCAGCTCTACCTCGCTGTAAAGCGGGATGCCTTTCAGCTCTCTGCCCTGCAGGACCTCCATCCGCTCATCGATGCCGGGGCTGATGATGATAAAGTCGCTCCCGGCGAGCAGCTTCGGGTCGTGGCCGCCCAGCGTGACTTGCGCTCCCCTTGCAATCAGCGTAGCCACCTCGGCCCTTATTCTTTCGTTGTCGTTCAGCTCGGTCAGATTGACCCGGTAGCCCTGCCTTAACAGCAGGCTGGCGGCGGCCAGGCCGCTTCTGCCGGCGCCCAGCACCGCCGCGGTCGCCCCAGCCGGCGTCAGCGGACCGGCGGAACCCTGCCGGAGATCCGCTGTTCCGGAGAGTTTCATGCCGGGACTTTCTCCAGGAATTTAACCACCCGCTCCAGGTGCACGCCGCGGCTGCCTTTGACCAGCAGCAACTCGTCGCCCTCAAGGGTGGTTTTTAATATCTCGCAGGCTTCTTCTGCATCCTCTGCCGTATGGATTGCCTTTTCCGCGCCGCCGGCCTTGAGATAGGCGTCTTTCATCCTGGCGGCATAGGCGCCCACCAGGACAAGCAGCCTCAGATTCCTTTTTGCCGTCTCCGCGGCCAGCTCGAGATGCAGCTTTTCCGCTTCAGCGCCCAGCTCCAGCATCTCGCCCAGCACCGCCGCCCGCGAGCCCTTATGGGAGATTGCTTCAAGGGTTTTCAGTGCCTCTCTCATCGAGAGAGGATTGGCATTATAACAGTCGTCCAGCACCAGCAGCCCGCCGAGCCGCTTGAGCTCGCCGCGCATTTTGAGCGGCTTCAAGGCCTCCAGGCCCTGCCTGATGTCTTCCGCCGCCAGACCGAGCAGCCGGCCCACCGCCGCGGCAGCCAGCGCGTTCAGGACGTTGTGACGGCCCGCCAGGGACAGCTTGACCCGGGTCAAGCCGGGTATCGTAAAGGAGGGATGGGCCGCGCTGTCCAGAACAATGTCCCGGGCTGAAAGCGCATTGTCTTCTTTCAGGCCGAAACTGATGGTGTTGCGAAAGGCGCCGGGAACTCGGGCGCCGAGCAGCGAGTTATCCCCGCAATAGACACAGTGGCCGGTCGCCAGTGTTTCCTCGAACAGTTCCAGCTTGGCGGCAAGAACGCCCTCGAGGCTGCCGAAACCCTCGAGATGGACTGGGGCGATATTGGTAATCACGGATATTTCAGGAGCCGCGAGACGAGCCAGGGGACGGATTTCTCCGGGGTGATTGGCCCCGATCTCGGCGACCAGAACCTGCGTATGCGGCTCCAGTCCCAACAGTGTCAGCGGCAGCCCGATATGATTGTTGAGGTTGCCCGCGGTGGCGTGCGTGCTGAATTTTATCCGGGCAATCGCGGCGCAGAGCTCCTTTGTCGTGCTCTTTCCATTGGAGCCGGTGACCGCCACCGCGCGGCATCCCGGACACCGCCGGCGCGCCAGGGCGGCCAGTCTATGCAGGGCGGCAAGAGTGTCCGGCACCCGGAAATACTGCAGGGACTCCGGCTGCGGACAGCCGCCGGCCGAGGGACCGATCAGGGCGCCGGCTGCGCCCGCGGCCGCGGCCTCGTTCAGGAAGGCGTTGGCGTCGAATGACTCGCCCGCCAGAGCCACAAACAGTTTGCCCCTGCAATCGGCGCGGGTATCGGTGGAAACCCCCCGGTAAATGATTTCCCCTCTCGAACCCCCCGGCTCGACTGCGTCCAGCGAGGATAAAATTTCTCTCGTGCTCAGTTCCATGGTTACCAGGCAAGAACTCGGTTGTCGAAAAGGAGGACCCGGCCCTCGCTGTCGAATACCATAAATTTCAGTTTATTGTAATTGAACGGTTTGTCTTTGAGACGCATCGACGTGTTGATCAGCTTGAATTTACGGATGGAGTAGGGATCGCCGTTGCGGTAATTCAGCGGTACTCCGGGCGACATCTGAAACTCCGGATAGGTGGCGAATTTGCTCTGGTCCCCGCTTTCATGCTCGGCAATGATCAGCAGGTAACCGGAAATCAGCCGGTCTTCCATGCTGTTTCTGGAGAGGCGGAAAGACAGATTCAGGCTGTCCCCGGCAGTGGAGATCTGGAGCTCTTCGATTTGTATTTCCTTTGAGTACACTCCGGCCTGCATCTGGCTGGTGTCGTTCTTTTCGCCGATCAGCAGGATTATGCCCTTCTGCGCCTCCAGTTTGCTTTTCAGCTCGGTGATCTTGCCCTCTTTTTGACTTATTTCCTCTTTGAGCTGCTCGGCCGAGGAACTTAACTGATAATGCGATGACTTAAGATTGCGGAAATTGACCATCGAAAAAACCGCGGCGCCGATAAGGCTCAACAGCAAAACTGAAATCAGGATCACTTCCTTGACCGAGAGCTCGATGGTCAGCGGCTCGCGGTTTTTCGAGACCAGTACGATTGTGATCGTGTCTCTCTTCAATGTCTCCCCCCTTCGTTCTGCGGGCGCCGGGCATCTTGCTCCCCGGCCGGAGCTGAATCGGTTATCATCGAAAAGGATTTATCGGAAACAGGTTGGCTGCCGGTAAGCGTGCAAAGCCCGCCGCGCCGGAGCACCGTACCGGGAGCGGGCTTCTGGTCCAGTACTCTCACGCCGCCCAGGACACGGGCTTGCAGGCCGAGCACGGCCAGCCTGGCCACGGCACTGCGCATGGAGAGTCCGGCAAGCTGGGGCACGGTTACCGCGCCGCTGTCCGCTGAGAGATCTGCCGGAGAAATTGCCGGAGCTTCCGGACCCGTTCGACTCGAGCTCGACTCGCCGGAGGCAATCGCTGCGGTCTGGACAGTCGAGCAGGGCAGGCCGAGGCGGGCGCGGTCGATTACCCGGCTGGTCGACAGCAGGGTGTTGCGGATGATTTCGCCGAAAACCGGAGCGGCGCAGGTGCCGCCCCAGCGGTTCTTGAAATCCGGGTCGTTGATCATGATATACATCGCGATCTGCGGACTTTCCGCCGGGAAAAAGCCGCCGAACGAGCTGATGTATCCGTTGCCGCCGTAGCCGGACTGCGGGTTGGCTTTCATGCTGGTGCCGGTCTTG
>MFIX01000016.1:4807-15333 GCA_001780825.1 Candidatus Glassbacteria bacterium RIFCSPLOWO2_12_FULL_58_11
CGGGGACCGCGGCCGCGGTCCCGGTCCCCGAATCCACCACCGCGATCATCGCTTGGGTCATCTTAGCGATGACTCCCTTTTCCAGGACACGCCTGACCATCCGGGGGGTAAAGCTGAAGCGCATATTGCCGTTTTCATTGAACACCGCCTCGACCAGGGCCGGCTCGTAAAGGCCTCCGCCGTTGGCCAGCGCCGCATAGGCCATGGCCATCTGGAGCGGAGTGACCAGCAGGTTGTACCCGATCGCCAGGCTGGTCTTGGTGGCGCGGCTCCATTCGGTGGGGGGAGGCAGCACTCCCCGGTCCTCGCCGCTGAAAGCATTGCCGGTATAGCTCCCGAAACCAAAATCCCTGAGCACCCGGTACAGTTCCTCATTGCCTGAACGCTGAATCAGTTTGGCCATGCCGATATTGCTGGACTTGGCGATCACATCGCGAAAACTCAGCTTGCCGTAACGGTGAACGTCCCGGATCACCCGGTCCCTCAGCTTGAAAGTACCGTTCTCGCAGAATACCGTATCTTTGAGCGTCACGTGCTTGCTGGCCAGCAGGGCGCAGCCGGAAAAAGGCTTGAAAGTGGAGCCGGGTTCGTAGGGCAGATTTGTGGCCAGGTTGAGGAAATCGTTTAGCTTGAAATTATCCTCGGTGTTCAGATCTACGCCCGGGTAGTTGGCCAGAGCTAATATTTTGCCGTTGGCAGGGTTCACCGCCACAACGCAGCCGCTGTGCGCTCCGCTTTCGACTACCGAGCGGCGCAGGGCATCCTCGGCAATCTCCTGGAATTCCGCCTCGATGGTCAGGCGGAGGTGGCAGCCGTTGGTCTGACGGCGCAGGGGGTAATCCAATACATTATATGGGTTGCCCAGGGCGTCTCGCTGGACCACCAGCCAGCCCGGCTCACCGCTCAGCTCCGAATCGCGGGAAAACTCGATCCCGGTCAGGCCCACCTCATCCACTCCGACATAACCGATCAGCTGGGCCGCCAGGCTGTGGCGCGGGTAGTAGCGCTTGGAGGAAGGGACAAAGCCGATACCCTCCAGGTTCTTTTCCTGGAGCTCGCGCAGGCTCAGCGGGTTGACTTTCTGACGGATCATTACGAAAGGCCGGTCGGTTGATATGCGCCTGGATATATAGTTTTCAGACAGATCCAGATAACGGGCCAGGAGCGCGGCGGTCTTTTTTCTGTTTTTTATTCTGTCCGGGATAGCGTAAACGTTCAACCCCTCAGCCGAGATGGCCAGCGGGCTTCCGTTGCAATCGAGGATATCGCCCCGTTTGGGAGGCAGGATGATTTTCTGTTTATGCTGGCGTTCGGCCTCCGCCAGGTAAGTTTCGTGCTTGAGTATCTGGAGGCGAAACAGGTGGCCGATTTCGACGGCGGAGAAAAGCAGGGCGCACCAGAGAACCAGTGACAGTCTCTTGACAGCGGTCCGGGGGATCATGAAACCTCATCGGGTGTTTATTTGCGGCCAGTAATGCTCAAGGCTACATTATTGCCGGCTTCCACTCTGATCCAGCGAATCTGCTCCGGGCTCGGAAACTGAAGCGCGAGGTGCTCGCGCGCATATTCGATTATTTTGGCCCGGGATAATACGGCCTGTTTTTCGCCGAGGAGCACTGACTGCTCGGTAATCAGCTCTTTCTGCACCGCCTTTAGCTGCTGAACCTCAAACAGCAGGTGCTGGCCGAACGTGTGCTTGTAAACCAGCAGAAACGAAATGACCAGCAAAAAGAAAATCCCCAGCATACCGGCTGAAAACAGGTTCCGCCTGTTTTTCTGCTCGCGGTCCTGTGAGCTTTTTTTATACGCGTCGATATAAGGATTCATCTCTTTGTCGCCTGTCTCTGGCCCGTTCCGCCCGTAGCGGGAACTTCCAGTTTTTCGGCGGCCCGCAAACGGGCGGAGCGGCTGCGCGGGTTGGACTCGACTTCCGCTTCGGACGGCCGTATCGGTTTGCGGGTCAGAAGCCTGACCGCGGGCACTTTCCCGCAGGCGCATACAGGGAAATCCGGCGGGCAGATACAGGGATCGGCCAGGCCGGAAAAAAAAGTCTTCACCGCCCGGTCCTCCAGGCTGTGATAGGAGATCACCGCCAGCCTCCCATGTGGCAGGAGTACACTGAAAAGCTCTTCCAACCCTTCTTCCAGCGCTCCGATTTCATCGTTGACCATGATCCGCAACGCCTGAAAAACCTGCGCCACGCTTTTGCGCTCGCTATGCTGCGGTACCGCCCGCCGGACCACCTCGGCCAGGCGGGAGGTGGAATACAGCGGCCGCGTGGCCCGCTCCCGGATAATTTCCCGGGCGATCCGCCGGCTGAAAACACTCTCGCCGTAGGTACTCAAGACACGGACCAGCTCGCTCTCTTCTATCCCGGCCAGGAGCTCCGTGGCGCTCCGGCCCTCTCCCCGGTCCATTCGCATGTCCACCGGTCCCTCGCGGTCGAAAGAAAAGCCTCTGCTCGCCGTATCGATCTGATGCGAGCTGATACCCAGATCGAGGAGGATGCCGTCAAAACCGACCCCCCGGTAAATCTCTCCCGCCGCGCGGAAATTGCCCTGCCGCAGCATCACGCGATCTCCGAAGGATTTCAGCGCCTGAGAAGCCGCAGCCAGCGCCTCTGCATCCCGGTCCAGTCCGTAAACCGTACCTCCCGGCGCGGAGGCCTCGAGTATGCGCCGCGCATGGCCGCCACCGCCGACAGTCCCATCCAGATAGCGCCCCGGACTGAAAGGCGCGAGCAAAGATATGACTTCTTTCGCAAGTGCCGGTTCGTGAAAAGCAGGACTGATAGTGTTCGGCATCGGCGGCTCAGCTTGACCGAACGGCCTTCCGCCTATTCAAGTGAGGAATTAAGTCAGGTCGCTTAACTTGCTTGAACACAACCGGCTAACCTTGCTGAGAATAAAACTGGCGGACACCAATTCAGTCGAAAATTTCGGCAATATCTTCGAATGTAAGGGCTTGTTCTTCGTGAAAACGGCGAGTATACTGTTCTTGTCGTTCGGGGTCCCAGATCTCGACCCGCTCATTGGCCCCCTGGAAGATTACTTCTTTCTTCAAGCCGGCCAGCTCCAGCAGTTCCTTGGAAATCAGGATCCGGTTCTGCTTGTCGGGTACGACATCGGTGGTGTGCTTGGTCCATTCGCGCATGAAGAAGCGCAGGTTCTTTTTGTTTCCGGGAAGATTATGGAGCGTCTCCAGGGTTTTCTCGTACTGCTCAGGGGTATAGAGGTAAAGGCATCCATCGAGCCCACGGTTGAGCACATAGCTCTCCACCCCCGCCACTCTAAAACGGGGCGGAAGGCTGACCCGGCCCTTGGAATCCAGGGAGTTTGTTACTCTTCCCCAGTGCTTCATTCTTCAACCGTTTGAATGGAAAGAAAAATGTTTTCGGTGCTTTAGGAAAAAATTGACACAGATCACCACTTATTGACACACTTTATCAATATAAGGCTAGAAAGAGGCTTGTCAAGAGGAAAACAAAAAAAATTCACCTTGATTATTAAGTGCTGTTGCGCTAGGTTTGCGCCGTTTTGGGCTCGGGTTTCCGATCCAGGCAGTCAGCGGATCTGTTGGCCGGGTGCGCTCGGAAAGGCGTTTGACCTGGAGGTGAAAAGATTAGGGGCTGTAAAGTGTGCCGCGGCTTAATGAGACTGATCGAAAAGGTACGGATTAAAAAGTGGAAAGTGCGTTTGCGGGAAGATTAATGCGGGAAGAATAAAATAATCGGGGAGGATTGCCGGCTTCTGAGGTTGCGGAGACTGGCGGCGAGACGCAGCTCAAAAGTCGCCGAGGCCCGGATGCCGCGGCAATCGAGTTCATCCCAGAGTCTGAGGAGGTCTCCCAGGGCCTTCAGCTCTTCGTATTGTTTTTTCCATCTGCGGGAACCGCTTATTTTTTTCTTGACTTCCATGGCCTCGGAATCTCTCAGTTCGTCGTCCAGCAGAGCGCTGACCTGATAGAACTCGTCCACTGAATTGACCATTGGCTTACACCGCCTTGAGCTGGCTGTTAAACTTTTGCTTCAACTGATTGCGTGCCCGATGGATCCAGATCTTCACCTCGTTGAGCGAAGCGCCCATGATCTCGGCGATTTCTTTATAAGAATAGCCGTGAAATTGCCTCAGGATCAGGACCGTGCGGTATCGCGGTGAAAGAGTATTTAGAATCTGCTTAATCTTGCCGCCGAGTTCCTTGGTGTAATATTCCTGCTCGGGGTCGGGGCTGCTGTCATCACTAAGCAGATTGTGGGCGTTCAGTTTATCCATGCCGCCTTCAGGCATGGCATCCAGTTCCAGGGTGCTGTAAGATTTTCTTTTGCGGAACTCATCCAGGCAGAGATTCATCAGGATCTTGGAAAGCAAGGTTATGAATTTGGCCGTGATCTGATACTTATCCCGGTACTTGTAAAGCCGGATGAATCCCTCCTGAGAAATATCCTCCGACAGTTCGAAATCCCGGACGAAGCGGTAGCAGAAGCGGACCGAGTAATCTTTGTAACGGTTGACAATCTCGTTAAATGCCTCTTCTCTGCCGGCCTGCAATTCGAGCATCAATTCTTCATCGGGAATCTCGGATAAAGGCCTGGGTTTAGCCATCAAAAGGGCACTCAGTCTAAAAATTTTAACGCATGAAATGAGAGAATGTTGCCAGATTGAGATTGAGAAAATCTGGACAAATTAGTACGAATTAATGTATCATTTCTGGAAAATAAAGTCAAGAATTGCGGCATTCAGGCCGGTCCGGAGGGCGGCTTGTCATGGCGGAAATGGTTCGTGGCGGGATGGCCGGCTTCCCTGTACTTGATGTTGAAGGGGTAATGATTTAATTTGAGGTGAAGGAAAGGCGCCGGCCGGCAATAGGCTGCCGCCGGACTGGCTTGTTGTCAAACGTGAAATTTTGGTTCGGAAGAGCGGAATTTATCTTTTTAAGGGGGTACGAGTTGGCAGAGCGGCTGGATGTATTGGCTGTGGCGGCGCATCCGGATGATATCGAGCTGACCTGCGGGGGCACTTTGATCAAGTGCGTGGAGGCCGGCTACCGGGTGGGGGCCCTGGAGCTGACCGGCGGGGAAAGCGGCACGCTGGGCAGTGCAGGACAGAGGGCCGAGGCGGCGGCCGCCGCAGCCAAGGTGATGGGCTTGACGGTTCGTGAAAACCTGGGATTGCCGGATGCCCGCCTGGAGGATACCCAGGAGAACCGGCTTAAACTCGTCCGGGTTTTCCGCCGCCTGGGGCCCCGGGTGCTGATCCTGCAAAACGAGCAGTGGCGCCACCCGGATCACGCCGCCTCCGTGGCCCTGGCTCGCGCCGCGGCGTTTCTGGCCGGACTGAAAAAAATCGAGGGCGAGGGTCATGTCGAGCGGCTGCAAAAGATTATGTATTGCCAGGCATATATCGAGCACACTCCCAAACCGTCCTTTGTGGTAGATATCAGCGCCCAGTTCGAAAGAAAGCTGGAGGCGATAATGTGCTACCGGAGCCAGTTCGAAGGCCGGACAGAAGCCGGGGAGCTGTTCCCGAACGGTCAGCCGCTGCCCGAACTGGTCCGCACTCAATGCAGACACTACGGATCGCTGATCCGGACCGCATATGGCGAGCCGTTCTACACCAGGGAAACGCTGGCTGTCGAGGATATTGTCACTCTGGGTGTAAAATCGATCTGAGCGGCAGCGGCAAAGCTGGATTTTCCGGTCAATACGGCCTGGCGGGACTGGTAAGTTTTCTTACTGACAGGCTATCGCTGAATCCCCGGCAAAACAGTAAATGTGACCGGCCGGTCGCACTGCCCGGCGCGGATCGGCGCGGATTCCGGTGAGCGTAGTCGAGCGGATGGAACTCTTGTGAAAATAGCTTAAAGTACAGCCTGGTCCTGGAGGGGCGATGATCTGCTATAGCTGCAAAAAACCGGTGCAGGTCGAGGATAAGGTTTTTCGCGGTGATCTTTGCCGGAGTTGCGGGAGAGCGCTGCACTGCTGCAGGAATTGCGGTTTCTATGATATACGGGCCCACAACCAGTGCCGCGAGCCGCAGGCGGAATGGGTAGGGGACAAGGAATCCGCGAATTTTTGCGATTATTTCAGGCCCGCGGAAAGTGCGGCCGGCCCGAGCGGAGCGGGAGCGCAGGAAGATTCCAGGAAAAAGCTGGAAGACCTGTTCCGGAAAAAACCCGGATGAGCGCTTTAACAGCAAGCACCCCGCCTGGCGCGGCAGGATTCTGAAAGCAGATAAGCGATGGGAATAATCAATGGGCTGCGCAAGCGCTGGAAACCCCGGCGGCCGTTGCCGAACAGGACAGAGGCTCAGGTCAATCTTGACTCGCGGGACCCTTTAGCGGTATGCTCGAAGACTTTTGACTTGACGAAAACATCAAAAAAATGGCCGTCGATCTTGCCTTCCTTAACCTCTTCCGCCAGGATATCCAGCGCCCTCGGGATCGGGACCGCCGGCTTGTAAGGGCGGTCGGTTGCAGTCAGAGCGTCGTAGATATCGGAAATGGTCATCATCCGGGTTTGCGGGTAAATCATGCCGGAGCTGATACCCCGCGGATATCCGGTCCCGTCGAGCTTTTCGTGATGGCCATAGGCGATTTCGGGGATTTCCTGAAGCTCCCGGGTCCAGGGGATCTTGATCAGGAAATTGAACGTATGGGTCACATGCGATTCGATTTCCTTCCGCTCCTCCGGAGTCAACGAGCCCCTGGGAATCGATAGCACCTGGTATTCCAGATTATCGAGCAGCGGGAAGTTTTGCTCGTCCGGGTCCGCGACAATTTTCCTGGCGATTTCCTCGAGCACCGAAAAGTGGTCCTCCGCCAGCACAGTCGGCTCATTGGCCTTGATAATCAAACCCAGGTACCGGTCCAGCGCCTCCAACCGTTTTTCCATGTCGACATCGATATTTTTAAACTGGCGCAGGTATTCCTGGCGGCCCGCCTGCAGCAGGTAATCGACTTTGGCCCGGTTGGTTTCCTTGCGGTAAATCTGCCGGGCGATATCAAAGCGCTTCTTTATCAGCTCGAGGTGTTCGGGGAAAAGTTTTTTGGCTTTGAGCAGCACATCTTCGCGGACCCCGACCTTGCCGAAATCGTGCAACAGGCCGGCGTAGCGGATTTCCTTGAGCTGATTTTCCGAAAAATGGACATTTTTCAACGGACCGCTGCTGGTGCGGTTGACCATTTCCGCGATCCCGACGGTCAAAGTGGCGACCCGCTCGCTGTGGCCGCAGGTAGTCGGGTCTCGGGATTCAATCGCGGTTACCGAGGCCTGGACGAAACCCTCGAAAAGGTTTTCGATATCCCGGTAGAGACGGTAGTTTTCCAGCGCCACCGCGGCCTGGGAGGCCAGGGCGTCGATCAGGCTCTGCGACTTCTCGTTGAACGGCAGGACCGTCTCTTCCACCACCTGAGGGCTGGAGAGGATCATCTCTTTCAGCGGCTTGCGGTTGATTAGCTGGATCACCCCGATAATTTCATCTTTCTGATTGCGCATGGCCACGGCCAGCATGCTCTTGGTACGATAGTTGTTGCCCTCGTCAAAGGACTTGTTGATCGAAAGCTGATAGCGGTCGGGGATATGGTAGCAATCGTCAATAATGAGCGACTCCCCTGTCATGGCCACGTAACCGGCGATACTGTTTTTGTTGAGCGGGATTGAGAATTCCTTGAAATCGACATTCAGCGAGGCCGAGAGAGTATTGCTGAAGTGCAGGACCTTTTCTCCGACCTCATTCTGGTCGATAATATAGATGCTGCCCGCATCCGCCGTGGTGACATTACAGGCTTCGAGCAGGATCTTGTCCAGCAGACGGCCGATGTTCCTTTCGCTGGAAAGGGAGATGCCGATCTCGATCAGCTTTTGCAGCTCGGAATTATCGCTCTGATGCAATTCGGTCAAGCGCTCGATTTCGCGGCGCAACAGAGCAGTACGGAAAGCCTCCCGGACGGCGATCAGGGCCTGTCTTTCGGTGAATTCGGCGGTCAGCAGCGCGCTCAGGTTCGGCGGCTCCTCAGTCCCGATCCCTCCGTCATCAATTTGGATTGTCGGCGGGGTGTAATGGCAGGAGGCCAGGAATTCCGCGATTTCCTCGCCGTAGGATTTCCAGCTCGAGCCGTCGACGACAAAAAGCACCGGCTCGGCCAGGGTCTCCTGTTCCCGTGGCTCCCCCAGGCTGATCAGGTCGAACCCGAGGGCGGTAAGTTTATCGCGCAGCCCGGCGAACCGACCGTTTTCAGCCAGGAATATGGTCCCGTGAAAAGTTTCCCCACCTGCAGTGCTCTTGGGCTTCCGGGACGACTGCGTTTGCAGAGGCATATTCATCTCCTGGCCGAGCGGAAGAATAACCGTTAATCTTGACCGGTTTTATTTAATACTCTAATTTATTAAATCTTTAGCGCTTTATCAATAGTTGCAGAATTTCCTTAAAAAGCCGTTTTTCCGTTTTTTATGTCATTGAAGGCCGCCACGGGGAAAGAGAAATACAGAAGGGCGCAGGGCAAAAAATCCGGACCGCGGGATGTCGCCCTCGAGTTGCTGGGCCGCGGCTGGATCAGGGGGGCGGATTGGGAGCGCTCCTTCGAAGGTCTGCCGGAAAATGACCGGGCGCTGGTCCGGAACCTGGTATCCGGCACGTTCCGCCAGCGCGGCAAAATCGATTTTTATCTGGGCAGTTTTCTGCGAGGCGAGCCCCAGGCGCTCCCGGACCGGTTGCTGAACATCCTGCGGCTGGCGGTATATCAGCTTAAATTCTGCGACCGGCTGCCGGATTACGCGGTGGTGCACGAGGCGGTGGAGCAGGCCAAGCGCCTTCCCGGCGGCGGGAAATTAAGCGGGCTGGTCAACGGAGTGCTGCGGACCCTCCTGCGCGAATGGGACTCGGTTGCCCTCCCCGCGGCGGACCGGGATCCGGCGGTCTGGCTGGCAGTCAACTATTCGCATCCGCTGTGGCTGGTCCGGCGTTACCTGGGATTTCATGGTTTCGCGTTTACCGAGGCCCTGCTCGCGGCGAACAACACTCAGGCGCCGCTGGTGGTGCGCTCCGAGGAGGCCGCGGCCGGCGTACCGCTCGAAGATAGTAAGCTCCTGCGACGCTTTGCCGGGAGCGGGATCAAGGCCGGCCGGGGAGCTTATGCGCCGGAAGCTCTGATCCTAAGCGGCAATTCTCCACCGCCCCGCGCGCTTCCCGGATTCGAGGAGGGTTTGCTCTACCTTCAGGACGAGGCGGCGATGCTGCCCGCCCGCCTGGCGCGGCCCGTTCCGGGGTCCCTGATCCTGGATCTCTGCGCGGCTCCGGGGGGTAAAATTACCCACCTGGCTCGTCTGGCCGGCGAATCCGCCGTTCTGGTGGCGGCGGATTTGAATCCGGACCGGCTGGCCGGGTTGAGAGAGAACTTCAGGCGGCTGGGCCTGGGAGGGATAAAGCTCTATGCGGGCGACGCCCGCTTTCCGGCGCTGCGCCGGGCCGACCTGGTTCTCTGCGACGTTCCCTGTTCCGGGACGGGAGTGATGCGCCGCAAGCCCGACTTGCGCTGGAGGATCCGGGAGGAGGATCTTCCCGCTCTGGCCGGCCTGCAAAGGGAAATTCTCGAGGCCGCAGCCGCCTTGACCGCCCCGGAAGGGACACTGCTTTACAGTACCTGCTCGCTCGAACCGGAAGAAAACTGGGAGGTGGTCCGGACTTTTCTGGATGGGCATCCGGATTTCCGCCTCGAGCCCGCGGACGATTTTATCGACCCCCGGCTCGTGTCACCGCAGGGTTGCCTGGCCAGTTATCCGCATATTCACGGGATCGACGGGGCTTTTGCCGCCCGTCTGGTGCGGAAAAAATCCAAGCGCCGATAGGAGCGCGCCGGGCTGTTCCTCCCAGAAGAGAACTTGAACGTCAACACCGGGAAATTGTTTTGCATAAAAAAATAAAATCGCTTCTGATTTATCTGGCGACAGCGGTAATTTCCTTTTTTTTCGGCCTGTTCATTCTCGACCAGGTAATTCTGCCTAATTTGACTGTCGGCGGAGTGCTCGTGGAAGTGCCCCACCTCCAGGGGCTGAGCCTCGAGCAGGCGCGGAAGAGCTGCGATAGCGAGGGACTGACTCTGACCGTCCAGGGTGAGACCTACCACCAGGAATATCCTGCGGACCACATCCTCAAGCAGGAGCCCGAGGCAGGAGTCGTGATCAAGCAGGGACGTCAGGTCTATGTGATCCTCAGCCTGGGGCCGGAGATTGTCACTGTCCCGCACGTGCTGGGCCTGACCGAGCGCCAGGCGGATATTCTGATCGAGCGGAACCGGCTGGAAGTGGAAACAGTGGATTTTGCCGCGGATTCCCGGATGGCCCGCGGCAGGGTCGTGGCGGTGGTACCTGCGGCCGGCTCGGCGCTGCCCCGGGGCAGCAAGGTAAAGCTGGTTCTCAGCGAGGGGGTCCCCAAGGTCAGGGTTCCCTCGCTAATCGACCTGGACCTGGAACAGGCCGGGAATACCCTGAATGAAGCCGGTCTCGAGCTCGGCGAAGTTACCTACCGCTATAA
>MFIX01000017.1:0-6692 GCA_001780825.1 Candidatus Glassbacteria bacterium RIFCSPLOWO2_12_FULL_58_11
GGACCCGGAAAATCCGTTTATCCTGCGGGACCACCTGGAGTGCGCCGCGGCGGAGATTCCCTTTGAGCCCGGAGAGCTTGCCGGCTGGAGCGAGGCGCAGGCCGGGATCATAGCCGAGCTTAAAGAGAGTGGGAGGCTGCTGGAGCGCCTGAGTGACGGCAAGCTGTTCAGCGCCCGCAGGCAGCCTCAGCGGGATATTTCCCTGCGCCAAACCGGAGAGAGCTTCACGATCCTCGACGCTTCCACCGACCCGCCCACCCGGGTCGGCTCGGTCGGCGGTTCGCGGGCGCTGGCAGAGTGCCATGAAGGCGCTATCTACCTTCACCGGGCCCGTCAGTACGTGGTCAGCCGCCTAGATCTCGAGCGCGGGAACATCTATGTGCTTCCCTCCCGGGACCCTTATTACACCCAGGTTACCGCAGAGAAGGACACGGAAATCCTCGAAATTCTCCAGAGCAAGCCCGAGGGCAACTTCCTGATCAAGTACGGAAGGCTGAAAGTCACCGAACGGATCACCGGTTTTCAGAAGCGGAGCATTTCGGGCCAGGAGCTGCTGAGTACCCACCCGCTCGAGTTGCCGCCCCAGATTTTCGAGACCACGGGTTTCTGGATCGAGGTGCCGGATGGGGTAAACCTCGCGGTGACCGCGGAGGACTGGCACTTCATGGGAGGCCTGCATGCCGTGGAGCACGCCGGAATCTCCATGTTCCCGCTGTTCATCCTCTGCGACCGCAACGATATCGGTGGAATCAGCTGCACGCATCACCCGCAGGTGGGCGGTCCGGCGATTTTCATCTACGATGGATATCCCGGAGGCGTAGGGATCGCCCGGGGCGGATACGAACAGATCGTGGGGCTGCTGGAGGCCACCTGTCGTCTTATTTCCGAATGCGGCTGCGAAAGCGGCTGCCCCTCCTGCGTCCACTCGCCTAAATGCGGCAGCGGAAATAAGCCTTTGGACAAGAATGCTGCCCGGCTGATTCTCGAGCTTTTGCTGGGCTGGAAGATGCTTCCCGAGATTAAAGAGCTCGCGGTCGCGGCATCCGGCGCTCGAGACAAGGCAACCGCGGGCGATCCGGCCGGGCTGGTGCCGCCGGAGAAGAAAATCTACGTGTTCGACCTGGAAACTCAGCGCTCTGCCGAGGAGGTAGGCGGTTGGGGCAATAAACGCCTGATGCGCCTGTCGGTGGCCGTAATTATGGACCTGGCTACCGGCGAGCTGTTCACATTTACCGAGGCGGATGCGGCCGGGCTGGTCGAGATGCTGAGAGAAGCCGATCTGGTTGTCGGCTTTAATGTCATCGATTTCGACTACCGGGTTCTGGGGGCCTATACTCCGGTCGACCTGAGCGCCCTGAACACTTTCGACATTCTCAAGGATATCCACGGCCGCCTGGGCTACCGGATCAGCCTGAGCGAGCTGGCCAGCTCAACGCTGGGGTACGGCAAAAGCGCGGATGGCCTGGAAGCGATCCGCTGGTACAGGGAAGGGCAGATCGAAAAAATCATTGATTATTGCGCCGGCGATGTCCAGATTACTTCCAGATTGTTCGAACACGGGCTGCGGAATAAATTCCTGATTTTCGAGCATAAAAGCGCCGGTCCGGTCAAGCTCAAGCTGGATTGGGATCTCACGAAAATGCTGGGTTGAACGGTATCCCCGGAGCCGGCTGACCTGCCGGGCTTGCCGAACCGGAAAAGAATAGCGAGGCTGTCCGGATAAGCGTTATAAATGCATACTAATTGAAACAATTCCGCGGCGCACCGGTAAAACTGCTAATGCAAATCACGGGGGGTGCCGCGCACAAAGGCGCACAAGCTTATTTATGTCTTGACATTGGCCGCAAAAGATAGCAAAATTAAAAAATACAAAATGTTACATTGGCTTAGTACGCCTTTCAAGCTCTGACGAATAACGCCCTGGTCGCGGTTAGATATTGTTTTGATCAAATGAAAGCCAGATTGATATGTTAATGCATGTCGACCATCTTGTTCCAGGCCTGGAACTGGAAAGTGACGTCCGGCTTAAAGCCGGAAGTTTTTTGATTACCCGCAAGGAACTGCCTGAAGCTCGTTTAAATGAAAAAGTAATCGAGTCTATCCGCCGCTTTGCCTCCCAGCTGGCCCCGATCAATTTCAAGGTCGATATTAAACCCGATGACCGGGCATTTGTGCAGCTGAAGAATATCCTCGATCAGGATGTCAGCCAGATTACCCAGAAAATATCCGAGGGCAAAGAGTACCCGAATTTTCTTCAGGATGAGCAGCTCCAGGATAAGGTCATGCGGATTATGGAGATGCTGATTTCCAATCCGGACCTGATCAAGCATATGTACGACTTTAAAATCAGCGGAGCGGAAAATGACAATGTGATCGCCCAGCTTCACGATCACAGCATCCGGGTCACCTTGCTGGCGATATCGCTGGGCCTGAAATTGCGCTGGTCGGTGATCTCGCTGGTCAATGTGGGCATGGCCGGTATCCTTCACGATATGGGCATTATCCGCACCTCGGTTTTTCCGGACCTGGCCAAGCTGGACTATTACCTGCCTCAGGAGCTGGAAAACTTTGTCGAGGAGCACCAGAAGCTAAGCGTTGACCTGTTCGGCGAGAAAAAGGTCACCCTGCTGCCGTTTACCAAGCAGGAAATCGTCCACATGATCGCCAACCACCATCGGCCGGACATGAATGACATGCGGCATAAGACCACGATCCTGCTCTATTTCGCCGAACTGGTGGATGAGATGATAACTCCGATGCCGCACAAGTCCAGATACAATTTCAATCCGGACCAGGTCAGAAAACTGGGCGACCGATTCGCCCGCCGCAACGGCCTGATGAATGTCCTGCTCGCGCTGATCAAGATCTACAAGGGCAAGGGATTATCCTGGCAGATTGTCACCGAGATTATCAGCCTTTTCGCGATGGATGAGTTGCTGGTCGAGGGTTATGAAGAGAGACTGAAAGAAATAGTGGATTTCTGTCCTTTCAATTCAGCCGTCCCCTATCCGCCAGCCGGAGGGAACTCGCTGCCCAGGACTATCTATTGCAACAACAGCCTGAATCCAGATTTTTCCTGCGAGCACATGAGCCAGGTCAAGATCGAGATTTATGTCGGATCGGGGAAAGTGAAATCTTACAATAAATGCGGCACCCTGACCGAGCGGGTACATAAGCTGAACAAGTCCGGCCGCGAGGAAGCCGAGGAGATAAAAACCAGGGAACGGGCCGAGAAAAGAAAGGAAGTCGCTGAAAGCCGGGAGGAAGCCCAGGCCGAAGCCAGCGAGAAAGCTCAGATCGAAATTAATGATAATGATAAAGGCGAAACTCCCACAACCTGAGTCCGCCCGCAGTCATAGCTGTTCCGTACACAGAATGCCCTCCGTTAGTCTCCCGCCGAGCCGAACGCCATTTCCCGCCAGTGAATTCCGAAGAGGGGAAATCCTCCCTTATCGGCTAAGGACTTCCCCGAAGCAGCCTTATTGTTTAAATTGACTCCCACAGCCGATTGAAGATATATAGCCCTTTTTTGATTTTTTCTTCGCCCCGGGGTAACTCCTGTTGAAACACGCTTTTATCCTCGGCACTCGCCCGGAAATTATCAAACTTTCGCCGGTTGTCCGCTCATATATCCGGCGCAAGCTCCCTTTCAGTATCATCCATACCAACCAGCATTATTCTCCGCAGATGGACGCCGTATTTTTCAAGCAGCTCGAACTTCCGGCGCCGGAATTCAACCTTAATGCGGGTTCGGGGTCGCATGGCGCGCAGCTCGGAAAAATGCTCGAATCTCTGGAACCGGTGCTCCAAGAGCTCGCTCCGGAAGCCGCCATCGTTCAGGGGGATACCAATTCGGTACTGGCCGGAGCGCTGATCGCCAGCCGCCTGGGGATTCCGGTAGCGCATGTCGAAGCCGGCCTGCGCAGCTATGACCGCCGGATGCCGGAGGAGTTCAACCGGATCCTGGCCGATAACCTGGCGGATTACCTGTTCGCCCCGACCGAGGGAGCAAAAAAGATTCTCCTGGGGGAGGGCTTCCCGGAGTCGCGGATCCATGTCACGGGCAATACCGTGGTCGATGCCCTTCAGCATGTCGCCGGTCTGTGTGACAAGCTCGAGCCGCTGGAGCGGCGCTGGAATATCAGCCGCGGTCACTTCCTGCTGGTGACCCTTCACCGGCCGGAGAATGTCGATTCGAAAGAAATTCTGACTCCAATCCTCGAGGCAATTAATGAGTTATCCACCCGGCACGGGCTGCCGGCGGTTTTCCCGGTGCACCCGCGGACAGTGCGCCGGCTGAAAGAGTTCGGGATTGATTTGCCGCGCACGTTTCTCGCGCTCGAGGCGGCGGGTTACCTGAGCTTCGTTCAGCTCGAAAAAGAAGCCAGGCTGATCATTACCGATTCGGGGGGAGTGCAGGAGGAGGCCTGTATTCTGGGAGTGCCCTGCGTGACTGTCCGCCTGAGCACGGAAAGGCCGGAAACTGTAGAAGTCGGGGCGAACCTGGTCACCGGGGTCGCGCGGGAAGCGATAGTTGCCGGAGCCGAGAAGATGCTGGCCCGCCGGTCGAACTGGGCGAACCCGTTCGGGGACGGCAGGGCAGGGGAGAGGATAGTTGACATTATCCTGGAAAGCCGGACTGATTAGGGCCGCCTGCCGCAGACCTGGGCGGATGGCGGCCGCACTGGTGTACGGACTCGGCGGCAGATTTTTCACCCGAGAGTTTTACCGGGCGCAGGCCGCTCTGGCGGCCGAGCAGCCGCAGGCCGGGGGCGGCCGCCTAAGCCTGTCCTTCGATATCGATTATCCCGAGGATGCTCGGGCGCTGCCGGAGCTTTGCGATCTGCTGGCGCAACTGGGGTTAACCTGCTCTTTCGCCGTGATCGGCAAGCTCGTGGAAGCCTATCCCGCTGAGCACCGGAAATTAGTTTCCGCGGGACACGAGCTGCTCAATCACACCTACAGCCATCCAGACCACGAGATTTTTCATCCCCACGAAAGCTTCGATGATCTGGCGCTGAGCGCTCAAAAAGAACAGATCGAGCGCTGCCACAAGGTTTGCCAGGATATTCTGGGGGCCTCCATGACCGGCTTCCGGGCCCCGCATTTCGGCAATGTAACCGGCCGCACGTTTTACCAGGCGCTGAATGAGCTGAATTATTCCTTTTCCAGTTCGCTGACTGCCGCGGCCAGCCCCTCGTTCGGCCTGCCTTTCCGGGCAGAGGAGGGAATCCTCGAGTTTCCGGTGACCTGCTGCCCGCGTCATCCGTTCGCCGTGCTGGACACCTGGCACGCCCTGCGCAAAAGCGGCGCCAGGCACACCGGAAAAGGCGAGCTGCGCTCCCTGGTTCTCGAAGCGGCGGCCCTGGTTTCCGAGAGCCGGGGCTACCTGAACCTTTATCTTGACCCGCGGGACGTGCTGGAATTCGAAGAGGCAAAATCCGCGCTGACCGGCCTGGCGGAATCTCCGGTCAGGCTCGCTTCGATCACCTACGCCGGATACCTGCAATTGCTCCGCGATAATCCTTCCTTGGGCTAATCGCTGTTACTCCATTTTAGCCGCGCCATGATTTGCCGCCAGATGTAGCGGTCATCCGCCGTAAATACCCGAAACAGCTTAAGCAGCAGCAGGTAAAGCAGGAGGTAGGCTGCCGGGATGGAAACCAGGCCGGGCCAGCCGGACAGGAGAGGATATTTAAGCAGCAGGACTACCGGCGCGGGCAGGATTGCGGCGGCGATAATCCGCGGGAAAAACACCTGAAGACCAGCGCCCTTGTGGCGGCGCTTCCCGGCGATTATCGCCAGCCCGCCGCTGACTGTCATCGAGATCGCTGTGGCCAGGGCCGCTCCGGTAATACCCAGCCACTGAATCAGGTAATAATTAAGGATTATGTTCAGCACCGCCGAGGTCAGGTTGATCCCGAGGATAAGCCGGGTCGCGCCATGCATGGAGAGCAGGAAGATGCTGGTAGAGGTCAAGTAATAGAATGCCCGGCCTAGAGTCAGAAGGGCCAGCGAGGGAGCCCCGGGGGCGAAGCTTTCCCCCCAGAACAGGACCATGATTTCGGAAGAGAGCAATACCAGCAGGACAGTCGCCGGCAGGGTGATATAATGATACCAGCGGTTGTTGTTGCTGAAAGTCGCACTGATTATCGATTCGTTGTTCGAGGCCCAGGCCTGGGTGATAATCGAGAGGAACAGCGGGTTGAGCAGCTCGACACCCAGGGCCACCATGGAAGCCAGGCGCACGGCGGTGCCGTAAATCCCCACCTGGGACTTGTCCAGAAAATAGCCGGTCATGACCGCATCGATATTGTTCAGCACCAGGTCGATAGTCCCGGCCAGAAGCAAGGGCAGGCAATAGGCAAAAAACTGCCGGAATTCGAAAGCGCCTCTTTCTCCGCCCTTGCTGAACAGCGGAAATACCCGGTTGTTGAGCAACCAGATCAGGATGCACCAGCTTGCCGCCTCGCTCGCCAGATAGGCCCACATCGCGCCCTCTGCGCGCATCCCGGCCAGAACCAGCAATACGGTAAATATCAGCCGGACCAGCGGTGTCACCACCTGGTTGACCGCCACCCGGTAACCGATCTTCTGGAACGCTATGATGGCCTTGATCAGCACCCGGTTGCACACGGTGAAGGGCAGGCAGAGGGCACAGATATGAAGTATGCCGATCAACGGCTCGCTGT
>MFIX01000017.1:6801-7513 GCA_001780825.1 Candidatus Glassbacteria bacterium RIFCSPLOWO2_12_FULL_58_11
GGGGATCTCCCGGCTGCCGAGGTAGAGCGGAGCAAAGCGGGCCACTCCCAGGTCGAGGCCCAGGGCGGCCAGGCCACCGGCGGCAGCGATCGTGGTAACTCCGAGGAAGAACAGACCGAATTCCTCGGTTCCGCCGGCTCGGGCGAGCACGATCTGATAGGCATAGTTGACGATCCGGGAGAAGGCCAGGCCGGCGAGGATGATCGCCGCGCCCTTGGCCACCTTGACCTGTGGGCTGTCAGTGTCTGAGATCAGCAAGTTTTCCTGCCGAGGTAGAGAGTGCGGTACGCGAGAGAGGACGGCAAAAACCGGCCGATAGACAGCTCGCAGGCAGCGAGGGCGTTCCTGAGCCGGACGGAGCGCTCCAGCAGCGGTTCGAATTTGGAAGCGAGAGGTGCCAGGTAATAGCTGTGGCCGAGATCATAGGGCAGGGTTTTTTCCAGAGCCAGGCCGGCCTCATCCATAGCCCGGCGAACCTCCTCCCGTCCGGCATAGACCGTGGCGAGCTCCTCGGGAGATTCATCCCGGTGCGGTCCGCGCAGGCCGAACAGGCGCAGGATTCTTTTCGCCAGGCGCACATGCTCGCCGGAGCGCATCTCGAAGATGACAGAGCCGTCTGGTTTGACGGCCCGGGCCAGCTCAGCCAGCGCCACGGGCCAGTCGGTCAGGTGGAAGAAGACATGCAGGCAGACCGCGGAGTCAAATACGCCCT
>MFIX01000018.1:0-2945 GCA_001780825.1 Candidatus Glassbacteria bacterium RIFCSPLOWO2_12_FULL_58_11
CGGTTGTTGGGATCGACCTTACAGGCCAGGCGGTATTTTTCGATGGCCTGACGGGTGCGGGTCGGATTGTCGTAGAGGATATCAGCCAGGCCTACATGGGCCTTGGACCGTATCTCATTCGATTTAGAATTTAGCGCCGACTCGTAATCAAGCTTGGAATTTTTCAGGTCGCCGAGGTGAAACCGGATATTCCCGCGCTCGATGGCGGCCAAGTAATATTTGTCATCCAGCGCCAGGGCCTGATCGAGAAGCTTGAGCGCTCCCCGGGTGTCGCCTTTGGTTTTCAGCTCCAGGGCCTGGTCGTAAAGCTGGCCGGCTTCGGAGGTCTCCGCCGCTTTCAAGGGGAGGATTGAAATACCTGCCAGGAAGGTTAGAAGCAAACATAAGCCGGATAAATCATCTCTGGTCATTGCAGGGGCCTGCCGAAAACGCCGAGGTCGAGGAAACCAGGGAAAATAAGGATTTCTCTTTGATGAATTTCTCGCAGAGGAGATTGAATTACAACCTGATTTATTGGCTCCGTTTTGTCAATGAAATGTTGAGCCGTATCCGCGGGAGGACACCTCGGCTGAGGATATTCAGCGGAGGAGAGAGACCAACTCCCGGTTCAGTTCTGAATCAGGCCGTATCTCAGCGCCTCATCTTTCCAGTTCAGGCGGGATTGTCTTGTGCCGGTTCCTTTCATGGCGGACAGCGACCGCACCCCGACATCCCGCCGGATTTTGACCGCCCGGTCCAGATGCTCATCCACGGCATAATAAAGGTATTCGCCCGTGCCCGTGACCGTGGCCGAGCCCATCGGCGCGTCGAAAAAGTTCATCCCCGGCAAGTTGAACAGTTTCAGGTTGATACTGCCGCCTGGGGAGTACTCGCGGGTCATCATGAACTCGCGCCCGCCTTCCCCGTAATCGTACCAGACCGTGTCGCGGTCGAAGAACAAGTCGATCGAGGCGTGCTCGATAGAGAGTTGCTTGATGGTATAAGTGGTATCGAACTCGCCGAAAGCGAATAACTCGTAGTTGGTGCTGTCCGTGTAAATTGTCTCGTCGAGCGTATAGCTGCGCTGAAATGTCCGGTTCAGTTCCTCGGTGACTTCAAATTTAAGCGAGCCGGAAATCTGGATAATCGAAAAGTAATCGCCTCGGGTACCCGCCCGGTTCTCGTTGATCGAAAATGAATAATTGTATCTCCAGGTCGCTCCTTTTACCAAAGGAAAGAGGACCAGCGGAGAAATCTCTGCCGGCGGGTCGAGGACGGCCTTTTTGCCGCTGCAGGCCGGCAGGACCGCCAGAACGATCAGCAGCCCGCTTAAATTTGCGCGGATAATCCGGGACATGGCGCTCCGTTTTATTGAAACAGTCAGGTCCAATAGCGGCCTACTTTCAGGCGGGCGGCGGAGACCCGGGCACGGCGCAGGATTTGTCCAGGAAAAATAAAAAAATAGTGGAAATGGAAATAAAATAACTTTTCCGGTCTGGAGGAGCATCTGGATGGCGGGCGGACGATCATGGCCGTCGACTGCCTTTACTGTGGCGGCTGGCTAATTAGCATACAAAACTGTCCACAATTAATTGTAATCTGCCGGAAGGCCCCTTGTCAATCTCCGGGCTGAAAGAAAAAAAGAGGCGAAAAATTTTTTCGCCTCTTCAGTAAGAGCCGCGCCCCGGTTTCACGGGCCGGATCAGCGGGCATGGCGGCCGGGAATGTATTCCAGGAGGTCGATGCTGAGGTCCTCGATCATCACCGCCGCCCCGCTGCGCTCGATATGCGAGCGCAGGCTCAACGGCCCCTGGCCGCTGGTGGAAAACAAGGCGGTTTTCTGATCTACGCCGGGATCGGGAGGTGCGGCGGAGTACTGGTAACGGCCGCAGCTAAGCCTTCCGGGGCCCAGCAGATAGTCGAAGAAATTGAAGCGGCCCGGGAAATCCGGTGTGCCGGGGTAATCGAAAAGCTTCAGGTTCACGTAAGTTCCCTGTCCGAAGGCGCAGGGCATCATGAATTCCAGCTCATCACCATTGTCGTACCACAGCGCATTGCCAACAATCGTCAGCTCGTGCAGGGCCCGGGAGCTCATACGACGGCAGCGCGAATTGGACTTGCCGGTGGTGAAAGTGTCCTCCTGGCTGTAGTCGCAATCCAGGTCCAGGCGGGTTTCCACCAGGTAAGCCCGGCGGCCGTACTCGGCTATCTCCTGTTTAGTGGTCAGGGAGAACTTGCCGTAGCGGTTTATCCGCAATGTGCCGACCGGCTCACTGACATAGTAATAGGAATAGAGATAGGAATAGCGCCAGCTCGCCCCCCGCGCCAGCGGCAGCAGCTCCAGCGGGTTCAGCAGAGTCGTGGTCAACGAATAGGCCAGGTTCGTTTTGTGCTGCATTGCAAAATTCCTTTAATGCTTGAGGTTCCAGACGCGGTGCTTTATTAAATTTCTAAACCGGACACGCTCGGATTGTTCCAAAAAGCATAAAGCGTGCCGCGAAAGCGGCGAATTATAATGGCTTGATGTTATTGAAGTTAGAAGATGGTATGAGGGAACCGGGTAAAAATTAGTGCACTTGAGCCCGGCCTGGTGTTACCTGGGAGGTAACAGTAAAGAGGTTCTGAAGGGGAATCTACGGCGCGAAATTCCTGATTGTAAAATGCACATCGGAAACTCAGATCGGCGAGCAGAAAACTTCTCACGCAAAATTTGCTGCCCCGGCAGGGATGTCCCTCCAGTCCTGCCCATTCCGCATCTGACGGCTTGACGTCCGGGAGCACAAGCTGCTTTTGGCGACCGGGCCTAAGATTGCAGGCAGCCTGGCGGCTGCAAGGTCCGTGTTTCTCCGGACGAAAGCGGAAAGTATTGGCCATTGCCCGTGAGCGATTTGCTCAAGCTTATTAACCCGGATTATTTACAAACGACATTAACTATTGAATTTTCAGAAAGATAAGATAACCGCTGT
>MFIX01000018.1:2961-6504 GCA_001780825.1 Candidatus Glassbacteria bacterium RIFCSPLOWO2_12_FULL_58_11
TCGCCCCTACGCTGGAATTTGCTCTATTCCTAATTCTGAAGAACTATTGTGACTTTTTATGAATAGAGCGGGTTAATAATCCGGGCTGCGTAATCTTTGGTCCGTAGTCTGAGGCAGTCAGCCGGCGAAGCTCAGTTCATTAACTTCTTGAGCAGGTCCAGCAGGTCGAAAATATCCGTTTTCCCGTCGCTGTTCAAATCCGAGTCCTGGCCGGTGGCCTGGCCGGAAAGCACCTTCAAAAGCGCCAGCAGGTCGAAAATATCCACTTTGTTATCGGCGTTGAGGTCTCCGCTCGTGCCGACTGTCAGAGTAAATGAATTCGCCGGGGCGTCTTCCGGAAGCCGCTGAAGGGTGCCGGCATTATCCACGGCTTCGAAATAGAACGTGTACTGTGAGCCTTTTGGCAGGGCAGGAATGAGTGCCGTAAGCCGTTCCCCGGAAGCGGAGCAGACCAGGGTATCCGGGAAAGTCGCTCCACCGTCGGTGCCTAAAATCACGTAAACCGTCACCCCGGTGTACTGCGGGTCGAGATCGGCCCAGACCTCATAGGTGCCTGCCGTGTTGGAAAATGTCCGGCTGCCGACCGAGGCGGCGAAAAGCGGCGCAGGCGGCTCGATGACTTCTTCGCTGGTCTGGACCAGGGCGCGAAGGGGGATGTCGACAGGTGTCCCGCTCAGGCCCTCGAGAATACTGTATTGCGATCCATCCCAGGAAAAATATGTCCGGTCCGAGGGCGGACCGAAATTGTCCACCGCAACTAGCTGGAGACCGCCGACAGCGATAAAGAATTCCTGACCCTCGGTCAGTTCGACCGCCTGCTCCAGAGGCAGGCGGTACCAGCCCGGACCATCGGGCGCGAAAGTGAGCGTGGCAGCCAGGCCGCCCGGTTCGCCCTGCGAGAAAGTATTATATACCTGGATCTCGTACCCCGGACCGGCTTCATCCATAACGCCCAAGACTACTTCCTTGAGGGATCCGGCAGCCTCGGCGCGGAAGTTCACCCCGACCCAGTAATTGGGAATGTCCCAATAGAGCGATTGAGTCATCCCTTTTTCATCGTAGGCCAGGGTATAGCCGGACTGCCTGGGGATGTAAACGTCCGCACTCATAATGGTCCCCGGGTCGCTGATATTGCGGATGGCTATTCCAGTGGGGTTCCCCTCGTAATCCCGGCTGTCCGGCAATGAATTGTAATCGAAAGTACGATTGCCGCTCAGGCCCGGGAATAGGTCTCCGGCATCCGAGCGGTTCAGGCCGTTGTCCAGGTCGTTGCTGCCGTCCGCCTCCTCCAGGTCCACGAGCTTGCGGCGGAAATCGTCATTGTCCGGGCCGGAGTAGGTATAGAGATCGTAGGTCCGGCTTTCATCTACGTGGTAGATCAAAAGTCCCGCTCCCGGAAGGTCACGGTCGAAACCCACCGGCTCGCGGTTTTCGACCAGGAAATAGCGGAAAGACTGGAAAGGGCTCTCCCAGATTTTATAAACCGATTGCGCGGTCTCGGCCTGTTCGGGATAGATTTGTTCATCAGCGGTGACCAGAGCCGGGCCAGACCAGCCAAGTTGTACTTTGCACCAGGCGGACATGTGCACCGGCTTGTCCGCGTGCATCCCATCCGCGCCATAGCTGCCGCTGGCCATCAGACACCACTGTCCAAGCCCCTCGGAAGCTTGGAAGTCCGGCCCTTGTTACGAGTCCGTGCGGTCATAAAGGTCCGGCAAGCCCAGCACATGGCCGAATTCGTGGCAAAAGGTGCCGATCGGATGGATTTCAAAGGTCTCGTCATCGTAGCTGAATAGCTCGGTGGTGATCGCATAGGTGCGGACCCTTACAAAACCGCCGCCGGCTGCGACATCATCTGTCTCGTAGCCCTCATCTCTCAGCATGAACATATGGGGGTGAAAAGCCTCGTTGTCTTCCGGCCCGGCAGAGACCACGTACACTCCGTCCACGTACCCGTCATCATCGCCCGAGTTCGGCGCGCCGTCCGGACCATCGTTATCAAACATGGAGAAATCCACGCTTGGGTCGGCTTTAGCCACGATGTCACTGACAAACTCCGCCGGATTATTGTTATCCACGTAGTAAGCTTTATCCCGGTCCGAGTCGAACCAGCCGTACACCGTGCCCGAGAGCTGGAACTGCCCGTAGGATATTTCCCGGTAGTAGTCGATCATCGACCCCTCGGGATTATTGCCGAACAGCTCCTCCTGGAATTCCTCGCGGGATTGGATGTTTTTGTAATCGCTGAAATTTCCCAGCAGCACGGGGAGGATGAAGTTGTCTGTACCGAGGCTCGCGGCCAGCGCGGTTTCACCGGCGGCTATGCGCTCGCGCAGCAGGCGGCGGCGGCGCATGCGCTCAGCCCAGGCCGGGTCTCCGTATTTCTGGTCGGCGGGATTGGGGGTCAGGCGCTCCCGGAATTTCGGAGGTCCAGCCACGGCGCCGGGTCCGGGGTAAAGGAAGAGGGCCAGGAACAGCGCCGGGCCGGCCAACGAATTAAGTACCCTGCCTGCCTTCATATCACTCTCCTGAGCTGGTTATTCCTGGATTAGTGTCATACTGAACATTCAGCATATCATGAAAGATACCAACAGCGATAGCTTTTTTCGATTTCCGGCCTTGTCTTTCGCACTTTGCGCCGTCGCCGCAGAACCTAAATCTCATCCGCCGGACCGGCCCCGGACTCTTTCTTTTGCAAGGCCAGGAGCGCCTCCTCGGCCAGGCGGCGGCCAACCTGGACTTCCTCATCGATTACAGTTTCCGCCCCGGCGAGAAGCATTTCCCATTTGAAAATATGATAGCGGGCCCGGACGAACAGTTTCACCTCGGGCGCCAGGGCCTTGCAGAGATGGATGATATGGCGCACATCGCCGGGGTCCGGCAAAGTGAGAATCACCGCCGCGGCCCGGCGGATCTGCAAGTTTTCGAGGATTTCGCTCTGGCGGGCGTTTCCGAGCTGAAATCTCAGGCCCAGCCCTTCAGCCCATTCCGCATTGGACGGGTTGCTGTCCAGTATCACGAGCTGTTTCCCGCAATGGGGCAGAAGACTTTCGGCGGCCTGTCGACCGCTCGGGCCGAAGCCGATAATGATGAGCGGATTTGCAATAGTCTCAACCGGTATATTATCCGAAGTTTGCGGCAGGATCTTTTTCAGGCGGTTTCCACTGAAAAGCGGCCTTAAAGATTCAGCCAGTCTGGCCAGGGCCGGAGCCTTGTCCACCATGTACGGAGTGAGCAGCAGGCTAAGTACAGTAACCGACACTATCAGCCGGAAAAGTTCATTGCCGATCAGGCCCGCCTGCCCGGCTATCCCGGCCAGCACGAAAGAGAACTCGCCGATCTGCCCCAGACAGGCCCCGGTGGCCAGCGCGGGGCCCCGGCTGAATCCCAGGCCGCGTACGATACCGTAAACCAGCAGGGGTTTGAATATTATTATCAGCGCAAGGACACCGGCTACCTGAGGAGTGTTATTCAGGATCCAGGCGGGGTCGACCAGCATGCCGATAGCGGCGAAAAAGAGCGTGACCAGGATAGTGCGCAGCG
>MFIX01000018.1:6551-15417 GCA_001780825.1 Candidatus Glassbacteria bacterium RIFCSPLOWO2_12_FULL_58_11
AAGCTCCGAACGAGGGGCTGAGCCCGGCCTCGTGCGCGGCCCAGGCGGAACCCAGCGCGAGTGTCACCGCCAGCAGGACCGGCAGCTCCCGGTTCCGGGACAGCCCTTGAAAATTCAACAGCCTCGGCACCAGATAATTGAAAAACAGGTAGAACAGCCCGACCAGTCCGGCGGCCAGAGCCACGGTCCGGCCCAGGGTGGCAAATAATTCGAGCGGTGTGTTCTTGCCGCCAAGCGCGAATGTGATAAGGATGAGCGGGACAACGGCAATATCCTGAAGCAGGAGGATGCCGAGAGTATTGCGGCCGTAAATACTGTCGAGGCGGGCCTGGTCCACCAGCAGGCGTATCACGCAGGCGGTGGAGGAAAGGGAAACCATCATGCCCACGGCCAGGGCGGTCCGCGGGCTGAGGCCGAAATACAGCGCCGCTCCGGCACCGGCCAGAGCTGTCAGCACCACCTGGGCTGTGCCGCCCAGATAGGTCACCGGCCCGATTTTGATCAGGCGTCTGAGCGAGAATTCGAGGCCGATGGAAAAAAGAAGCAGGGTCACCCCGAGCTCAGCAATGAAGACTACCTCCCCACGCTGGCCGACCCAGCCCAGGACATTCGGTCCGATCAGCATTCCGGCTACCAGATAGCCGATTATCGCGCTTTGACGCAGCGTTCCGGCCAGCGCGCCCAGGACCAGGGCCGCGCTGAGCAGCAGGAGGATATCGAACAGTCCGGTCCAGGCTTCCACAGGCAGGCCCAGTCTGGTAGAGGTTTGATTCCGGAAACTACCTGAGCTTTATTAAAGTTAACACGACAATCAGGTTGCACAAAATACTTTTGATCGAACAGAATTCCCCGGAGCTTGCTCCGAGGTCAAATAATCAAGGTACGCATTGGCGCGGGTATCACTTATCAGGCGCGCAACCATTAAGTGGACATTATCTCTTTTCCATGTAATGGAGATTTCGTTATTACCTGCGTATTGCCTGAAGCGGAAAGCACATCCACGATAACGATCCATGACCTCCAGGGAAAAATTTTGAAAACAGCGCGACCGGGAAAGACCAGCGGAGAAAAAACAATTGCTTTCTGGAATGGAAAAGAAGAGGAAGGAAAGGCGCTGGGGTCCGGAATTTATTCAATAAAACTGACAGTAAACGACAGCACCTATTCAGAGCAGCTTATTCAGATACATTAGAGCGTTACAATTTAACGAGGATTTCCCGAAGCAAACCGCGAGGAATGAACTCGCTGTTCAATCAATGTCGTATTTCAGAGTGACGGAGGGAAAATACCGATTAAGCACGAGGTTCCAGTATTTGAACGTATCCATGGCCCTGGAGAGGAGAACCGGGTTGGTCACATAATAGTTGAAAAGGTGTGCTTTGTTGAGCTGCTCCAGTTTATCTTTCCGCTGCATTCTGGAGTAGTTGTATTCGAGAAGCTTCCTGATGGGCGGGTATTCGGGGCGCCATTCGAGAACGGCCTCCAGGGCTTGCAGGGCAGCCTCGTACTGCTGTTCCCTGCCGAGAATATAGGATTTTATGTAATAACCCTCCGCCAGATATGGATTGATTTCCGTGGCCCGAGTGACACTGGTTAATGCCTCGTTAAGGTCACCGGAGTGATAACTCGTAATTCCTTTTATTAGATGGAAATAAGCCCATTCAGGGTAAAGAGTGAGACCTTTCTCCACGGCTTGCTGTGCTTCACTGAATTGCCCTTCCAGCAGCAAGGATAACGCCTTATGCTGAATGGCGAAGTTGGACTGGTCAGCAATCCTCGAATCATTGACTGAATTTCCTGTACTTGTCTCCGGAAAGCGCAAAGAGTTGGTAAGAAGGCTCAGACCGAACAACAACGGCAGAGCCATTGGTGCGTGCAGCAATATCCTGAAACCCTTCAGCTTTTTTTCGCCGATCTGATACAGTTGAAACATTGCAACAGGGATAGTAAGGCAGAAAAAGGGGATTAGAAAGCGGATATCGGAGTTGTATTTAAAGCTGAATACAAAGAAAGCGAGTAACGGAATACTGATAAAAGCAGGAATGAACACGGAAGAAAAAAGGCCCATTAACACGAAACACACCATTATAATGAACCCGCCGGGGAAAAACAGGTAACTCAAAGCCGCATTCATCTTGCTGAGGCTCCCCAGCACAATCCGGCTCATCGACCCGACACTGTGCATCTTCAACCAGCTGAAAAAGGTAATCAGCGCATAGTAGCGGCTTTCCCCCCCATATGAGACCTTACCTTCCAGCAACTCCTTGTAGAAATAGTAAGAACCTACGCGGTATGAAATCGGCACGAGGTTGTTCTCATTGACATACCATGCAAATCCAATTTCGGAAAAAATGCAAACTAGCGCAACAATGAGCAAGACGGCAATCACTTTCAGGTTCAATTTGTTTTCTTTGAAATAATAAAAGGCGAAAGCAATTAAACATACTGAAGCGGTAAGAAGTCCTTCCTGCCTTATCATCACAAGCGCCGCAGCCAACACAGCCGCCGGCACCGCCAGCAGAAAAGGTCTCTGCGGTAGGGTGAATCCAATCAGGATGATCGAAAAAAGCAAAAAAATGTACAGAGGTTCAGTCATCCCTCTGCTTGCGTTTTGAATTATCGCTGGGTGAAAGAGTACGATGACCATAGAAACAAGGGCTATCGGCCAATTGCAGTATCGTTTCAACACGAGGCAGGTTATTAAACCAATGGCCAGGAAACAGACTCCGCCTAGCAGGTACTGTGCCAGGGCAGTCACTCCGGAGAATTTCCAGATGACGGATAGTAGAAGCGGCAAAGCCGGCAACCGGTCGAGAAACACATTGTTGAGAACAAATTGTCTGTCGAAAAAATGCCTTGCCATCAGGTAATATTCTAAGGCATCTCCGGTGGGCTCGGAATGTAGCGAATACTGAGTCCGGGCATCCATGTAATAAAGCAAGGATGCTGTCAGCATGACAGACACCACGAGAATCCAGCCGATTTTATTCGAGGAAAGGCTCGTATTAATTCTCTTAGAGATCATTGCCGTACGATCTGGCTTTACGTGCCAATAACGATGTAAAAGAGCATATTGTCATAGTGGTTGTCAAAAGTTCTTGAGTTTTGAATTCGACCTGGAAAAGGCCGGCCAGGGTTGTCAGCACCACCTGGGCCGTGCCGCCCAGATAGGTCACCGGCCCGATTTTGATCAGGCGTTTGAGCGAGAATTCGAGGCCGATTGAAAAAAGAAGCAGGGTCACCCCGAGCTCGGCAATGAATACTACCTCCCCACGCCGGCCAACCCAGCCCAGGACATTCGGCCCGACCAGCATTCCGGCGACAAGATAACCGATTATCGCGCTTTGCCTGAGTGTCCCGGCCAGCGCGCCCAGGACCAGGGCCGCGCTGAGCAGCAGGAGGATATCGAACAGTCCGGTCCAGGCTTCCATGTTACTCCCTCGTTACTGCCTATCGTTTAATCGAAAAGAAATCCCCGGAGCTTGCTCCTCTGTAAGCGGACAGGGGAAGTGTAGGGGCGACGCCTGCGTCGCCCGTTTTACTGCAAATTCAGCTGCCTCGCAGCTCGCCGAAAAGTGTTGCATGTCGCTTACAAGGAAAATTTCGGCTTGCGCCTGCTTGCGATTGCGTGTTTTTAACTTACGGCGCACAGATAACCGCAGCTTGCTTCTTCGGTCCCGGCCGGGCGCTCTTTTCGCCGAAAGCGCGCACCATCTTGTACACGTACCAGGCCCGCAGACGGTTCATCCCGTCACAGCGGCAGATTTCTTTGAGAAGGCGGTCCGCGTACTCCCGGTGTTCCCGGAAGTCCAGGTATTTTCCCCGCATCAGCTGATAGAGAGCATCGTGGACCAGTGCGCCCCGCATGAACGATTTTGTATCGAACGTCGGGCCGCTGGGTCCATCCCAGGCGTATTTCTTCTTAACAGTCAGCTCCCGGTCCACCGTCAGCCTCAGGAATTCAGTGTCGATCTCTTCTTCCACTTGTATTTCTAGATCTATCCGGTAGTCCTCGGTCAACTGGTACTTATATTTCCTCAGCTTCCGGCAGCAGGTCCGCGGGTCGGTCATAAATAGCCTCCGGAGGATAATAGGCAATAATCCATCCGAGCAACTTCGATAGGAATCAGCGCACAATTATCCGGAGAATGCTCGTAGTAAAACAAAATTAGTATTAATGGGAGTGAATAGTAAACCATTTTGATAGTAATCGGTGATGTGCTGGTGGTGGGAAATTGCCATTAAAAAACCGGCGGATCGTAATCACGGTCCGCCGGTTCGAGTCTTATTAGTAATTATTTGCGGTTGTCAGCTTACCCGGGAGCCGGGCGGCAGATCGATAGCGCCGTCGATCGTGGTCAGGGCGAGCTTCTCGTTCTCGCCTTCGCCGTCCACCGCGGCCATGACCATCCCCTGGCTGGTTATGCCCATCACCTTGCGCGGGGCCAGGTTCGCCACTACCAGCACTTTTCGCCCGGGGAGGTCCTCCGGCGCATAATGCCCGGCGATCCCCGCGGCCACGGTGCGCTCGCCCAGCGGACCCAGGTCCAGAGTAAGCTTGAGCAGCCTTTTGCTCTTGGGTACCGCCTCGGCCGCTTTCACCAGGGCCACCCGGATGTCCACTCCGGCGAAATGCTCGATCCCGATTACTCCCGGCAGCTCATCTTTCTCTGCTGTTACCGCCGGAGCCGTCTTGCCGCCCTTGTACGAGGCCTCCTGGGCCTGGATTGCCTCGTCATCGATCTTCGGGAAAAGCACCTCTATTTTTCCCAATTTGTGGCCGGCTGGAAGTTTCCCGGCATAGTCCTGCTGCCAGGGATGATCTTTCCAGTTGGTGGAAAGGCCGAGCTGGGTCCAGACATTTTCGGCCGAAAAGGGCATAATCGGCCACATTACCACCGAGAGCCCATAGACCGCCTGACAGCATACATTAAGCGTGGTGGCGCAGGAGGCCGGGTCGGACTTGCGGGCTTCCCAGGGTGCCTTATCGTTGAAATACTTGTTGCAGAAGCGGGCGAATTCAGTGAACGTATCCGCGGCGGCCCGGTAACGGAAATTGTCGATGTGCCCGCCCAGCTCCCCGGCAATCCGGCCAAGGCGGCCCAGCATCTCCTGGTCCAGGCCGCTGGCCGCTCCGCGCTCCGGGATACGCCCCTCGTAATAGCGCTCGATAAAAGTGAGCGTGCGGTTGATGAAATTGCCCACCGTGTCCGCCAGCTCGTTGTTGTTGTGCGCCTGGAATTCTCTGAGGTTGAAATCCGTGTCGCGGGTCTCGGGCATGTTGGCGCAGAGATAGTAGCGCAACGGGTCCGGGGCGAACCGGTCCAGGTAGTCGCCCAGCCAGACCGCGAAATTGCGGCTGGTGGAAAATTTCAGCCCTTCCAGGTTCAGGTACTCATTGGCCGGTACATTGTCCGGCAAGACATAATTGCCATAGGCCATCAGGCAGGCCGGGAACATCAGGGCGTGGAAAAAGATATTGTCCTTGCCGATAAAGTGCACCAGCCGGGTGTCCTTATCCCACCACCATGTTTTCCACAGCTCGGGGTCGCCCTGCTGCGCGGCCCACTCGCGCGTCGAGCTGATATAGCCGATCGGCGCATCGAACCAGACATAGAGCACCTTGCCCTCGGAATCCGGCAGCGGTACGGGAATGCCCCAATGCAGGTCGCGGGTGACCGCGCGCTCCCGCAGCCCCTCCTTGAGCATCCCGTTGCAGAAATTCAGCACGTTCTCTTTCCAGTGGGGTTTGGTGCCCAGCCACTTCGCGAGCTGGCCCTGGAAACGGTCCAGAGGGAGATACCAGTGCTCGGTTTCCCGGACCTCGGGTTTTTCCCCGGAGAGCTTGCTTTTAGGCTCGATCAGCAGCAGCGGATCGATCGGCTTGCCGCAGCTCTCGCACTGGTCCCCGCTGCACTCGGCATAGCCGCAGTGGTAGCACGTGCCGACAACATAGCGGTCCGGCAAAAAGCGTCTCCGGGCTGGATCGTATAGCTGCTTTTCGCTCTTTTTGACCAGCAAACCCTTTTTGTGAAGCTTGAGGAAAATATCCTGGCAGGTCTGGTGGTGGATGGGCAGGCTGGTGCGGCTGAAATGGTCGAAAGAAATGCCGGCGCGCTGGAAAGAGTCGCGGATATCGGCGTACCAGCGATCCACCACCGCCTGGGGTGAAACGCCCTCCCGGTCCGCGGTGATCGTAATCGGCACGCCGTGCTCATCCGTCCCGCCGATATAGAGCACCTCGCGGCCCAGCAGGCGGCAGAAGCGGACAAAGATATCCGCCGGCAGGTATGCGCCTGCCAGATGCCCCAGATGGATCGGTCCATTGGCATAGGGCAGCGCGCTGGTAACCAGAACTTTCCGTTGGTCCATTAAGGCTTTCTCTAGCTAATTTCCCTTTCCCGCGGCAACCCGGTTACGCGGGGAAGAGGCAATTCACCGGGCGCGGACAGGATCAGCCGCCCCGATAGCCTTGAGCAGCTCCCGGGCCTTATCCGTGCGCTCCCAGGTGAATGTCGGCTCGGTCCTGCCGAAATGCCCATAGGCGGCGGTCGGCTCGTAGATCGGCCGCAGCAGGTTGAGCGTCTCGATTATCCCCGCCGGCTTAAGGCAGAACACCTCGCGGACAGCCTCGGCGATTCTTTCCACCGGATACTTGTTGCCCGTGGCATTGACATATACCGAAACCGGCTCGGCCACGCCGATGGCATAGGCGATCTCCACCTCGCAGACATCGGCCAGGCCGGCGGCCACGACGTTCTTGGCCACATAGCGGGCCATGTAGGCCGCGCTACGGTCGACTTTCGAGGGGTCCTTGCCGCTGAATGCGCCGCCGCCGTGACGGCCCATGCCGCCATAGGTATCCACGATAATCTTGCGTCCGGTCAGCCCGGCATCCGCCTTGGGCCCGCCCTCGCAAAACGCCCCGGTGGGATTGATAAAAACCTTGCGGCTCTCCACTTTGTCCCGCTCCGCGGAAAGCTCTTTTTCGGTTACCAGCCCGGTGGGCACAAGCACGGGGATCACCACCTGCTCGAGGATATCGGCCCGCAGGGCGGAGAGCGGATAGTCCTTGCGATGGTGGCTGCTCACCACGACATTGCGGATCGCCACCGGCTGTCCGTCCTCATATTCCACCGAGACTTGGGTCTTGCCGTCCGGGTAGAGCTTGGGCAGGGTGCCATTCTTGCGCACCTCGGTCAGGCGGCGGCTCAGACGGTGGGCCAGGAAGATCGGGGTGGGCATCAGGTTGGTGTCCAGGCCGACCCGTGAGCCCTCGTTGGTCGCATAGCCGAACATCATGCCCTGATCGCCGGCCCCCTGCTCCTTGAACAGGCCGGTGCCGTCCACTCCCTGCGAGATATCCAGGCTCTGGGGTTTCATCCGGACTTCGATCTTGACATCGTCGGCGTTGAACCCGATCCCCGGCGTATTGTAGCCGATGTTGCGGATAGCGGTGCGGGCCACTTTCTCGAAATCTATCTTATCGATGCAGGCTGCAGAGACCTCGCCGGTGATTACCGCCAGCCCCTCGGTGACCAGAGCCTCGCAGGCCACGCGGTTATTCGCGTCGAGCTGCTTGGCCGCATCGAGAACGCTGTCGCTGATCTTGTCGCAGACCTTGTCCGGGTGTCCCTCAGTGACCGATTCTGAAGTGAAAACAAATGTGTCCGCCATTTCCCGGTCCTTCTCCTCAGGTTGATTTATTTTGGTGGGGCTGAAAAGTATCGAATCAGAGATGAATCTAGAACTTAAAATAAGTCTGAAAAGATACATAGATTATTAGTAATAGGCAATACTTTCGAGGCCTGAAGGACCGGCCGGGGCTTTTGGCGCAATGCCAACCGCCGCTTCGGCTGTCGCCCCCTTGGCGTCTGACTTCCCCACGGGCGGTTGTTCCCGCGCGCCGCTTAACTCCCCAGCTCGAAGCTTACCGGATAATCGACTTTTTTAGCGGCGAACCGCTTGAGCGCTCCGGCCGAATCCGCATCCAGAAACAGCCGGCAGCCGGGATGGGTCCGCAGGATCGAGGCCGGATAATCCGGACTGACCTCGCGCTCCAGGCAGCGGGCCACGGCCGGGGCTTTCCGGGCCTCGGGCACCACGCTGATCAGGCAGCGGCTTTTGAGGATCTGGCGGATCGAGATGCTGATCGCCCGGCCGGGGCAGTCCTCCGGGGTAGGGAACCAGCCCTCGCCGGATAGCTGTCGCCGGGATTCGGGTGTGATATCGAGGACGAAAAACGGCTTTTCGGTCTTAAAATCCGCCGGCGGGTCATTGAGCGCCAGGTGGCCGGTCTCGCCGATCCCCGGGACACAAAGGTCCACCAGGTCGGAATTCAGCTTCTTCCCATAGGCCAGGGCCTCCTGCTCCGGGTCCGCGGACAGCCCGTCGATCAGGTTGTACTCGCCGGGATGGACCTTGTCGATCAGCCGCTCGCGAAGATAGCGGTCGAAACTCCCCGGATGGTCTTTCGGCAGGCCGAGGTAGTCATCCAGGTGGAACATCGCTGTGCGGCGCCAGTCAATATCCGGCTGAGCGCAAAGCTTATCCAGAAAAACGACCTGCGAATTGCCGGTGGAAAGTACGAACCGCGCCTGGCCTCTTTCCAGTATCGCCTTGCGCAGCACCGCAGCCGTGGCCTGTGCCGCCGCCTCAGCCATTTCCTCGTGTGTCCGGTAAATCTGCACTTTCATTTCTTTAGCCTCACTTTGCTAAAAGTGTATTTGAATATCTCCGTTGCGGCCAGCAATTTCCGGGTCCAAGGGGCGGTTCGCGAACCGCCCCTGCAATCAATTGTCGATAATGCCTTTGCCTGGTCTTGTTAATCTGGATTATTCACAAAATACCACAAATCCGGTAGAGG
>MFIX01000018.1:15442-18200 GCA_001780825.1 Candidatus Glassbacteria bacterium RIFCSPLOWO2_12_FULL_58_11
CGTTAGGGAATATCTCGATGGCCGCCGGGCGCACACGGGGGTGCGCCCCTACATGAAAAGCAAACAAAATTCTTATGCATTAAAGGGGTTAAATATAATCTATTCTCCAAGAGTAATGAGCAAAGAAAAAATATAAGATCCTTGATATTCCACGAAAGCAGGATATCCGCATCCGGCTCAAGGCAAAACTTGACACTCCGCCGGGGCTGATATAGGATGATGTCAACGCTAATTTCCCGGCCATTCAATTTGCCCGCGCTAGAAGAAGAAAATCCACCCGAGGGGAGAACGATGAGCAAGGAGAACGATTCAGCCAACCGTCATTATTCCAGGCGCGACCTGCTCAAAACCACGGTCCTGGCCGCCGGCGGCGCCACCCTGGCCGGCCTGGGCGCCTGCGCAAAACCGCACGAGATGTCTGTAGAGATGTCTATCGAGACGGAAAAACCCACGCATAACATGCAACTCTCGCTGGCCGCCTATTCGATGCGCGATGCCCTGACCAGCGGCCAGATGGACCTGTTTCAGTTCATCGACTGGTGCGCCGAGATGGACCTCCAGGGCACCGAGCTGACCTCCTATTATTTCAAGAAAGATTTCGACAACCAGTACCTTCACGACCTCAAGCTGCGCGCCTTCCGCCAGGGCGTGACAATCAGCGGCACCGCGATCGGCAACAATTTCTGCCTGCCCAATGGCCCGGAGCGCGATGCCCAGCTCGCGCTGACCCGGAAATGGATCGACAATGCGGCCGAGCTGACCGCGCCGCATATACGCATTTTCGCCGGCCAGGCCCCGGATGGAGTGGAGCTCAAGACCGCTATCGGCTGGGCCGCGGATGGGATCAAGGAGTCTCTCGACTACGCCGCCCAGCGCGGTATCGTGCTGGGGCTGGAGAACCACGGCGGGATAACCGCCAAGGTGGAGGACCACTTGGCGATCTGCGACATGGTGGGCGAGCATCCCTGGTTCGGGATCAACCTCGATACCGGCAACTACCGCACCAAGCCCTACGAGGAGCTTGAGCTGGCCGCGCCGCGCTCGGTCAACGTGCAGATCAAGGTCGAGGTAGCCGATGAGAACGGCAACGGCGTGCCGGCCGACCTGGCCCGCGTCCGGGACATCCTGGTCAAGGCGAATTACAAGGGCTGGGTGGCCCTGGAGTACGAGGCCGCCGAGGACCCGAAAGTGGCCATCCCGCGCTACATGAAGGAGCTGAAAAAGCTGTATCTGGGTTGAGAAGGTCCGGAATGGCAGGTGCTGTCAACTTTGAGCAATAGGCATGATTCAGACTGTAGGGGCGACCGGCTGGTCGCCCCTGTGTTTTTGCTGCGCAACGGCTGGCTGAGACTATCACCAACATATGCCGGATTTTGGTTTGATGAATTCTGAAAAGCGACCTGACCAATGAGAAATGTGAATCCGGTACGCGTGATTCTGCGCAATGGCCGCGAGAAGCCGGTGCTCAACGGGCACCCCTGGGTGTTCAGCGGTGCGATCGAACGCTGCGAGCCAGCGGAGGTCCCGGCCGGCAGTCCCTGTGAAGTATTCGACAGCCGGGGGAACGGTCTTGCCTCCGGTTATATCAACCCGGCCTCGCAGATCACCTGCCGCCTGGTCAGCCGCGTTCCGGGTGAGTACTGGGGCGCTGAGCTGCTCCGCCGCAGGCTGGAGGAGGCTACCGCTTTCCGCGACAGCCTGGGCTTGAAGGATACCGACTGCCTGAGGCTGGTCAATGCCGAGGGGGATGGTCTGCCGGGGATTGTGGTGGATCGCTACGCCGAAGCCCTGGTGGTCGAGCTGACCACGGCCGGTGCGGAAAGCCTGCGGCGGGAGCTTTCTGCATGGCTCGAGCGGCGCTATAAGCCCTCGTTTATCTTCGAAAATTCCGGCGGGCCGGCCCGCTCGTACGAGGGGCTGGCGGAGGTGCGGCAGGCCCTGGCCGGGGTGGCGGCCCGCCGGGTGGCCGTGACGGAGTACGGCCACCGGTTTCAGGTCGATCCGCTGGAGGGCCAGAAAACCGGCTTCTACCTGGATCAGCGCGAGAATCGCCGCCTGGCCGCGGCCTGGCTGAAAAAACAAGGGAGGGCGCTGAACCTGTTCTCCTACACCGGGGCCTTCGCGGTCTATCTCGCCGCGGCCGGAGCCTCAGCGGTAACCAGCGTGGAAACAAGTGAAAAGGCCCTCGAGCTGGCCGGAGAGAACTTGCGGCTTAACGGCTTTTCTGCAGAACAGCATCCCCTGGTCCGGGCCGATGCTTTCGAGTACCTGCGCGGCGCAGGTGAAAATTCCGGGCGTTTCGACCTGGTGGTGGTCGATCCGCCGCCTCTGGCCCGTCAGAGCGCCCATGTGGACAAGGCCAGCCGGGCGTATAAAGATATCAACCGCCTCGCTCTGGGCTGTATTGCCGGGGGCGGGATACTGCTCACTTTCACCTGCTCGGGCCATATCGGGGCCAAGCTTTTCCGCCAGATTGTTTTTGCCGCGGCAGTCGAGGCGAACCGGCGGGTCAGGGTGCTCTCCTTGCTCGGCGCCGGACCGGACCACCCGGTCAGCCTCTTCCATCCGGAGGGCGAATATCTCAGCGGTCTGCTGCTGCAGGTGAGCTAGTCCCGCCAAGTTTTTCTTCAGTATAATTATTTCCGCACTCCCTATTCAGACCTTAAATATAGGTTAAATCGTAATTCCTTATACCATCTACTGCGCTGATGGTTAAGCTTTGCTATGCGGGTAAGTGATAGATTAAATTCAAAACTTC
>MFIX01000019.1:0-563 GCA_001780825.1 Candidatus Glassbacteria bacterium RIFCSPLOWO2_12_FULL_58_11
CCATCCCGAGTACCGGAAATACTACAAGGAAAAAATCATTAAAACCCTGGTCGCGGATTGCAAAAGCGACCTGCTGCATTTCGACAATTTCGACTGCAACCTGGAGCCGGAATCCGACAAAGGCCCGGTAGCGGTGGCCGCATTCCGCAAGTACCTGCAGAATAAATACTCGCCGGAGAAGCAGCTCGAGCGTTTTGGCCATACAAATATGCAAATGATCGACCCGCCGGTCTGGAACCAGACCAACAATCCGCGCAACATCCGCGAGATTGTCGACCCAGTGCAGCAGGAATGGATCGACTTCCGCTGCTGGGCCATGGCGGACTGGCTGCGCGAGATGACCGAATACGCCCGCTCGCTCAACCCCGAGGTGGCGATAGACACCAACCCGCACGGCCTGTTCGGACGCAACCGCCCCTTCCAGGCCGCTCTCTGGCATCCCTGGTTCATGAAATACTCCGAGGTCATGTGGAGCGAGGAGACCAACCTGGCCACTTACAACCGCTGGGGCGTGCTGGTCTCGAAAATCCGCAGCTACAAGCTGGGCCGCACTCTGGACAACT
>MFIX01000019.1:616-11381 GCA_001780825.1 Candidatus Glassbacteria bacterium RIFCSPLOWO2_12_FULL_58_11
AACCAGACCTTGGGCAATGTCGAGCTGGAGGGCCGGAATTCCGCGGACCGTAAATACTACGATTTTTTCATAGCCAACCGCGATCTCTTCACCGGCACGGTCAACCGCGAGGATGCCGCCTGTCTGCGCTCCTACGCCAGCATGGCCTATGACAACCATCGCGCCGAGCTGGAGCAGTGCATGTTCGAGCAGGCGCTGATCCAGGCCCAGGTTCCGTTCGACCTGATATTCGATGAGCAGATGGACAACCTGTCGCGCTACAAAGTGCTGGTGCTGGCCGGCCAGAACAACCTCTCCGATGACAATATTGCCTGGATCAAAAAGTTCGTGGACTCCGGAGGCGGCCTGGTGCTTACCGGCCGGACCGCCAGCCGCGACCAGTGGGCCCGTCAGCGCACCCGCCCCGGCCTGGCGGATTTGATGGGCCTGGACCAGGGCCAGGGCCGCGTCCGGGGCCGGGGATTGAACGGGTCATATTCGGATAAAGTCGAGATCAGCCATGAGGGCCGCGTGGTGTATATCCCCGAGATCACTCCGCCGGATAAGGAACAGGCGGAAAACTGGCAGGGCTCCTGGGATGGGGATTCATGGGAGGGCACCTGGATCCTGCCCTCGAACTGGCGCGAGCTTTCCGGGGCGATCCGTACCGCGGCCGGCGGCCGTCTCAGCCTCGAAACCGTACTCCCGGACTGGGTGGCGGTCGAGCAGGTGGCCAAGGACAACCTGATTATCATCCACCTGGTGAACTACCGGGAGGGCAATACGCTGGCTAATATCCCGGTGGATGTCCGCCTGGATCAGGGCCGCAAGGCCGCCGCGGTCAAACTGGTCTCTCCGGACCGCGAGGGCGGACAGACTCTGGAGTTCACCCAGTCCGGCGACCGCTGCCGGTTCACGGTCCCCCAGCTCAAGATTTACGATGTGATTGTGGTCAGCCAGCAATAGTCCGCCGGCATCCTGATATTCCGGCTCTCTAAAAGCGGGTTGAAATATTTCCTATGCGGCTTGTTATTTCCAGGCACCGTAGGGGCGGGTTTCAAACCCGCCCCTACAAATGCTTGTATGTTCTAATGTTACGTTTTGTGTAAAATATCGCGTATGTATCAATCGGTAATTAAAGATGATCATACAACACGCTTCTAAACGGATAAACGATTTGCTGTCCCCGGAGGATACGTGATGAAATCGCTTGCCCGAGGAGTTCTGCTGTCAGCCTTTTTCTTAACCGGCTGCGCCAGGCCCGAGCCGGTGAAAACGGTCGAAAAGCCGCCGGTCCCCTCTGCTCCGCCTGTGCCGGTTGTCGCGCCCTCCTGGAAGGTGCTCGGGCCCGGCGGCGGCGGAAGCCATTTCGCCTGTACGGTCAGCCCTTTTAACCCGGAGATAGTTTTTTCCAAATGCGATATGAGCGGGGCTCAGGTTACCTATGACGGCGGCCGGAGCTGGCGCATGTTCAATCTGAGGACTGTAATTTATGATTTCGAGTTCGACCCCGCTGACTCGAACACTGTCTATGCCTCAAATACCGGCCTCTACCGCTCGGAGAACCTCGGCCGGAGCTGGCGCCTGATCTATCCCGATCCGGCGGATATTATCGCCGAAAGGATGGTCGGCGACCATGCCGAGCAGTATTTCGAGACCAAATCCGGCATGCCGGACGGCTTGATTACGCAGGTGCTGGTCGATCCCTCGGACAGCCGGAGGATCGTGATCGGACTCGACCCTCCCGGCGGGGTTAACCCGGTCAAGGGTCCGTTCAGCTCTATCGACAGCGTCAGAATCCTGGTATCCTCGGACCGCGGAGCGCAGTGGAGCCTGTTGGCCCGCCTGCCCGGCCGGGAAGTGCTCGCTCTTTTCCCCGGCGCTTGGGAAGATCAGCCGGACCAGGTCAAAGTGCTCACAGACCGGAGCTGTTATCAGCTATCGTTTTCGGGCGGAGCGGCGGTCGAGCTCGGCCTGCCAGAGGCGCGGATAAGAGCCGCGGATGGCGGAAAGGGAAAAGCCGGGGCGATCTATTATGTCCTCTCGAATTTCCGCCAGGCGGGAGCCCGGGCCGAGGGCGGGATTTACCGCAGCACCGATGGCGGGCACAATTGGAGCCAGGTCAGCCAGGGCCTGCTGGAGGACTGGCAGATCACCGCGCAGCTTCCCTATTTCAAGACCCTGGCAGTCTGCGAGAGCCGGCCGGAGGTCGTGTACTTATCAGCGCATATCTATATCGACGAGATCGAGTGGATGCCCAACCGGCCCAAAAGAGACCGCAAGTTCGGCATCTTCAAAACCGATAATGCCGGCGACGCCTGGCGCTGGGTTTACCGCGCCAGCGAGGACAGCATCTACTCCAGGAATCTCCGCGGGGGCTGGGAGGACCAGAGCTACGGCCCGGAATGGGGCGAGTCCCCGCATTCCTTCGGTGTCAGCCCAGCCGACCCGGATATCTGCTATGTGACCGACAACCGGACCTATGTCACCCGCGATGGCGGCAAGCGCTGGGAGCAGGTTTACACTGAAAAGCAACCGGATGGTTCTTGGAGGAGCCGCGGCATCGATGTCACCACCACCTACGGCGTGCATTTCGACCCCTTTGACAGGAACCACCTTTTCATCTCGTACACGGATATCGGTCTCTGGCATTCGTTCAATGGCGGCAAGAGCTGGTTCCACGCGCTTAAAGGCATTCCGCGTGAGTGGATCAACACTACTTACTGGCTGGTTTTCGATCCTGAGATCAAGGACCGTATCTGGACCGTGCGCTCGGACTGCCACGACCTGCCCCGCCTGAAGATGTTCCGCTCCGGCGCGATTGCCCGCGGCGAGTACCAGGGCGGCGTGGCGGTCTCCGGCGATGGGGGCAAAAGCTGGCAGGTGAGCAGCAGCGGCATTCCGCCCAATTCGGTGTGCACGCACATCCTGCTCGACCCTGAAAGCCCGGCCGGTATGCGCACTCTCTATGTCTGCGCCATGGAAAGAGGAGTTTACAAGTCGGTGGATGACGGGAAAACCTGGATCGAGGCCAACAGCGGCCTGGGTGAGCGGCCCAGCGCCTGGCGGATCGAGCGTTCGCCGGAGGGGATGCTGTACCTGCTGGTGGTACGCTCGATTAAGGATGGCAAAGTGGTGGATGGCGGCCTCTTCCACAGCGACAGTGGCGCCACAAGCTGGCAACCCGTGGCCCTGCCTAAAGGAGTCACCGGACCCAATGACCTGCTGTGCGATCCCCGGGGTGGCGGGATAATGTATCTGAGCTGCTGGCCCTATCCGCTTAAAGGGCAGGAAAGCGGCGGCGGCCTGCTGCGCACTGAGGACGGCGGAGTAACCTGGCAGCGGGTTTTCGATGAACAGGCCCATGTCTATGCCGCGGCGCTCGATCCGCAGAACCCGGATATCGTCTTTATCAACACCTTCGACAGCGCGGCTTTCCGCAGCGAGGACCGGGGTGCAACCTGGCATGGTCTGCCGGGCTACAATTTCAAATGGGGGCACCGCCCGGTGCCGGACCCACGCAATCCGGACCAGCTCTACCTGACCACATTCGGCGGCAGTGTGTTCTACGGGCCGGCCAAGGGCGTGGCGGAAGCGAAGGAAGATATCGAGGATGGTACCTACCTGCGTTGGGCCGGGATGAACTGAGCCTGACGAAAGATGTCCGCCGCCAATCAGGGGCTTTTTTCAGTTTATTGATTTTAAGGAGAACCTGTTATGTTGCAAAAATTTTTTCTTCGCTTTTCTCTGTTGTTTCTTTTCGCCTCGATCTTAAGCTGCGCCAGACCCCGGACAGTGGTGGTGATACCCCAAGAGACCGATGCGGTCCTGGTAAATCCGGGCATGGGATTCACCACCTTTTACAGCTTCAACGGCGATGAGATCAACCGGAACCACCCTGAGTGCTCGATCGCCTATTATCGCTGGTATTGGGATGTAATGGAGCCGGAAGAAGGCAAGCCCGCTTTCGCCATGCTGGACAGCCTGCTGGCCCTGGCCCACTCCAAAGGCGAGAAGCTGGCTTTCCGGGTGATGTGCCAGAACGGCCATGAGGTCGCGGACAAAACGGTGACCGAGAAGCTCGAGGTCCCTATCTGGTTCCGTCACAGCGGAGCCGCCGGCTTTCCCTATCCGGACGGCCGGGGCTGGCAGCCGGACTATGATGACCCGCTGTTCCTGGCCAGGCACGGCGCGCTGATCCAGCGTCTGGGCGAGCGCTATGATGGGCACCCGGACCTGGACCATGTCGATATCGGCTCGATAGGCCGCTGGGGCGAATGGCACACCGAGGGTCTGGACCTGCCGATGCCCACCCAGGAAAGCCGGCGCAAGATAATCGATTACTATGTTGACAGTTTCCGCAAAACCCCGGTGGTGATGAACCTGGATGAAAGCCCGGCCCTGGCTTATGCGATCTCCCGCGGCACCGGCTGGCGCGCCGACTGCCTGGGTGATCTGAGCACCGGCCTCTTCTACGACAGCACGGGCCATCCGGAGAACCACATGCACGACCGCTACCCGCGCATCCTGGGCAATTTTGTCGCCCCGGACACCTGGAAACACGCGCCGGTGGTGCTGGAAACCTGCTGGAATATCGGCCAGTGGAAGGAAAACGGCTGGGGTGTGGATTCTATCCTCAACCAGGCCCTGGCCTGGCATGTTTCCGTGTTGAATAACAAGTCGTTCCCGATCCCTGATGAGTGGTGGCCGCAGGTCGAGGCTTTCCAGAAAAAGATGGGCTACCGTTTCGTGCTGACCCGTCTCGAGCACCCGGACCGGGTATCCGCCGGGGGCAGCCTGCCGCTGAAAATGACCTGGGAAAACCGGGGCGTGGCTCCCTGCTACCTGAAGCACCCGCTGAAATTCCAGTTGAAAGCCGCGGAGGGGGGCGGCGAGCCATACTCATTCGATACGGAAATCGATATCACCGGCTGGCTGCCCGGGACCTCGGAGGCCGCCGCCGAGCTGGCGCTCCCGCCGGATCTTCCCGCCGGGAGCTATGAAATCCGCCTGGCCCTGCTCGACCCGCAAAGCCTCCAGCCGCGGATCAGTCTGGCTATCGAAGGCCGGGATGATGAGGGCTGGTACGGGGTGAGCAGGGTGGAGGTAAAGTGACGGGCCGGGCACGTGAACTCTAGCAAATCATGAAAGGCGATCTTCCATGATCATTTCCAGGAGAGAAGCCCTTAAGCTCGCCGCCTGTGGCGTTTTCGCCCCGCTTTCCGCAGCATTCGCCGGAAAGCCGGAGGTGCCGATCCTGGGAGTCCGGGCGGACAGTGGTCCCAGCCGGACCGAGAGTGGTGTGGGCGCGCTTATCGCCTGGGCCGATATGCTCTGGGCGGTAACTTATGTGAGCTCGCGGGGCGGCAAGTCCGGCACTGGCACGGGACTCTACCGGATCGATGAAAACCTGGACATCGAGCAGACCCATGTTAGCAACGGCGTCTATGCCAACCGCCTTCTGCACCCCCAGTCCAACCAGGTCAGCATCGGCCCTTATATGATAGATCTCGACGGCCAGGTGCGTGTGATCGAGGACCTGTTGGACCACCGGCTTACCGCCACCCTGACCCACCTTAACGAGCCGGAGCGTCTGCTCTATTTTCTGACCATGGAAGGCCTGTTTTTCGAGGTTGACGTCTTTACTCTGAAAGTCCGGCAGCTGTTCGATCTAACAAAACTCTTCGCCATTTCCAGCCCGCATTTCAAGGGCGGCTGGACCGCCCAGGGAAAAGTAGTGGTAGCGAACAACAGCTACTATTCACTGGAAGACCGCGATGGCAAGCTGGCGGAATGGGACGGCTCGAAATGGACCGTGCTGGTGAACAAGCCTTTCATGGAGGTGGCCGGCCGCGAATCTTTCGATGATGTAATTTTCGCCAATGGCTGGGATAATTCCTCGGCCATCCTGAAAGTCTGCTCTGCCGGACAATGGCGGACCTACCGTCTGCCGAAAGCCAGCCACGCCTACGATCACGGCTGGACCACCGAGTGGACCCGCATCCGGGAGGTCGAGACCGAGCGCTGTCTGATGGACTGCCACGGCATGTTCTACGAGCTTCCGCTGATGGCTTACGGCGGCAATGTCTGGGGCGTTAAGCCGGTTTGCAGCCACCTGAGGATTGTCCCGGATTTCTGTTCGTTCCGCGGGATGCTTGTTCTGGCGGGCAATCAGGCCACCCCGGTGGGCGGCAATCTACTCTCGCCCCAGGCCCAGTCCGGCATCTGGTTCGGCAAAACCGATGACCTGTGGAGCTTCGGAAAGCCCCAGGGCTGGGGCGGACCCTGGCGCAAGCAGCCGGTCACCGCTGGAGAACCCTCCGATCCGATCCTGATGACCGGTTTCGACAAAAAAGTCCTGCACCTGGCGCATGAAGGCGGCTCCGGAACCGAGATCGCGGTCGAGGTGGATTTTCTGGGCGACGGCACCTGGAAGACCTGCGAAACGCTCAGCCTGGGGAGCGGCGAATACCGTTATCATGTGTTCCCGCCTGGATTCAGCGCCCACTGGGCGCGTCTGGTCTCCAGCGAAAATTGCACCCTTACCGCCGAGTTTCATTATACTTGAATAAATAGCCGAGACTGCGTCTCCATTTTCCCTTCAACCCGGAGGTCCCGGAATGAAAAGCTGGACATTCTGTCTGCTGCTCCTGGCTGCCCTGCTTAGCCTCAGCGCCTGCAGCAAACCGAAGATTTACCCTCTGCGCTGGGTCTATGCCAGCAACAACCTCTCGGATGACAGCCAGGTGGCGGAACTCGATTCGATTGTGCGGGTGGCCGCGGCCCATGGGCTCAACGGCCTGTATCTTTCCTCGGGCTTTGATGCCATCGACCTCAAGCAGCCCGAGTATTTCGAGCGGCTGGCGCGGATAAAAAGTATCTGCGACAGCCTGGGGATGGAGATCATCCCGCGCTGCCTGGATGTGGGCTATAACGGCGGAGTACTGGCTCACAACAAAAACCTGGCCGAGGGCCTGCCGGTCGAGGAAACCCTGTTTGTGGTAAAGAAAGGCGAGGCCCGGGTCGTGGCCGATCCGCCGGTCGGGATCGTCAACGGCGGCTTCGAAAAAGTCGTCAAAAAAGAAATCCCCGGCTTCACTTTCGGCGGACCGCTGGACGAAATAGTTTTCGTGGACAAGACCGTGGTCCAGGAGGGCAAAACCGCACTGCGATTCGAGAATTTCGGCGGCAAGGAGGACAATCCGGGCCGTCTGTTTATGGAAATTGCGGTACAGCCTCGCCGCCAGTACCGCCTGTCCCTCTGGGTCAGGACAGAGGGGCTGGACGAGGCCAATCCTTTCGGCTCCGGCCGCTTCCGGGTCGAGGTGCTGGGCGGCGGCGAGCGTCCCTTGAGTTATTACGATCCGCGCGTCCGCACGACCCAGGATTGGAAACAGGTGGTGGTGGGTTTCAACAGCAAGACCTACAACAGCGTAAAAATCTCCATCGGAGTCTGGCGCGGCAAGACCGGACGCTTCTGGGTAGATGATCTGCGGATGGAAGAGATCGGGCTGGTCAATGTGCTGCGCCGGAACGGAACGCCCCTGACCGTGCGCGGAGAAAAGAGCGGCATCACTTACGAGGAGGGAAAAGACTACGACCCCGTGGCCGACCCGGAGCTCAGTTTCCGCTTCAACCATGACGGCCCGCAGATCACGATCCCCGCGGGCAGCCGGATCAAGGAGAGCGAGCGGCTGCGGGTGAGCTACTACCACGGCATGACCGTCTACCAGAGCCAGGTCACCGCCTGCATGTCCGAGCCGGAGGTCTATGAGATCTGGCGCAAGGATGTCCAGCTGATCAAGCAGCACCTGGCGCCGAAAAAATATTTTGTCAGTGTCGATGAGGTCCGGGCCGGCGGCACTTGCCAGGCCTGCCAGGACCGTCACCTGACCATGGGCCAGATTCTCGCCGATTGTATCCGCAAACAGGAAGCGATCATCCATGAGATCGACCCGCAGGCCGAGATAGTGATCTGGAGCGACATGCTGGATCCCAACCACAATGCCCGTCCGCGCGAGGGCAACTATTACTACCTGGTGGATGATTCTTTCACCGGCTCCTGGGAAAACCTGTCCAAGGACCTGATCATCGCCTGCTGGAGTTTCAGGATGCGGCGCGAGAGCCTGGACCACTTCTCAAGCCTGGGCTGCCGGACCCTGGCCTGCGGCTATTACGATGAGGACAGCCTGGCCAATGACAGTCTCTGGCTCGAGGCCCTGGATGCCACGCCCGGTGCCCAGGGGATCATGTACACCACCTGGCTCGACAAGTACGGGCTGCTGGGCGAGTTCGGCGACATGGTATCCAGCCACCAGGTCCCGGAAAAGCCCGGGCAAAAACTGTAGTCACCCTGAACGATGAATTGCCACCGGATACCAGGCGGCTTATCACCCTGCAAACCGGTCTGACTGGCCGGTCTATGGAGGAGGATTCGAATATGGCAAAAGGCAGATTCCGGGCTTTACTGATTTTTGTTCTGGGCGCTCTTCTGGGAACCACAGGCTGCGGCCAGGCGAAAGATTATCCCAACCGCTGGGTCTACATGCACGGTAAGCCGCTGGAGAATATGGACCAGGTGGCGTTGATCCGCAAAGTCGCCAAGACCGCCGCGGAGCACGGCCTGAACGGGCTGGTCCTGGATGCGTTTTTCGACCGGATCGATATGGAGCCGCCCTATAACTACAAGAACCTTCAAGTGATTATGCAGATCTGTAAGGACAACAACCTCGAGTTCATTCCCGCGGTTTTCGGCATGGGCTACAATGCGCCGCTGCTGGCCCACGACAAGAACCTGATCGAGGGTCTGCCGGTCAAGGACGCCCTGTATGTCGTGTCAGGGAAGGAGGCGCGGCTGGCGGATGATCCGCCGGTGGAGATCGCCAACGGCGGCTTCGAGATGGCCGAGGCCGGCGCACCGGCCAATTTTACCCTGAACGATAATTCCGGCGAGACGGTCGCGCTGGACAAGACAGTAGCGAAAGCGGGCTCAGCCTCGCTGGCCGTGGCGATGTCGAAAGAGTACGAGGAGGGCGAGAAGCTGGCGACCCAGGAGGTGGCGGTGCATCCCTACCGCTGCTACCTGCTGAGCTGCTGGGTTAAAACCGAGGGTCTCGAGGGCTCCGGTGATGTGTTCCCGATGCTGGTGCAGGCTCCGGATGGACGCCGCCTGCAGTATTACATCCCGCCGGTTCCCGGAACCAGCGACTGGGTCCGGGCGGTAATCGGCTTCAACAGCCGGGGTAACGATAAGGTGCTGGTCTCGGTCGGCACGCCGGCCGGCAAGAGCGGGAAGTTCTGGGTCGATGAGCTGAAAATCGAGGAGGAGGGACTGGTCAACGTGCTGCGCCGGGAGGGCACGCCCCTGGTGGTGCGCGGTGAGCAGAGCGGCATCGCTTACGAGGAGGGCCGCGATTTCGCCCCGGTCAGCGATCCGGTCATGACCCTGCTCTTCGACCATCCCGATCCGCCGGTCACAATCCTGCCCGGCAGCAGGATCAAGGATGGTGAGCGGCTCCGGGTGAGCTTCTACCACAACTATCCGATCTACAACGGCCAGACCCCGGCCTGCATGTCCGAGCCGAAGCTTTACGAAATCTGGCGCAAGACGGCGCGGATGGTCCACGAGTATGTCAAACCCAACAAGTATTTCCTGGGCACGGATGAGCTGCGCGAGGCCGGCTCATGCGAGGCCTGCGGGAAGCGCGGCCTGAACGTCGCGCAAATCCTGGGCGACTGTGTCACCAAACAGGAGCAGATAATCCGGGAGCTGAACCCCAAGGCCGAGCTGTTCATCTGGTCCGACATGTTCGATCCGACCCATAATGCTCCGGGCGACTACCACAAGGGTTATTTCTACCATGTCGATGAGACCTTCGAGAACTCCTGGAACTACATCCCCAAGGACCTGATCATGGTCTGCTGGAATTCCGGAAAACGGGACAAGAGCCTGGAGCATTTCCAGAAAAACGGCTTCCGCACCTTCGGCTCCTGCTCGGGCGGGCCGGAGGGGACCCGGGCCTGGCTGGAAGCGCTGGATAAGACCAAAGGCTCGACCGGGCTCATGTACACCACCTGGAGCGAGAATTTCGAGACGCTGGCCGAATTCGGCGATATCGTGAACCGGAAGAAATAAGAAAATTCCTGCCGGAATTGGAGGAATGATCTGTTAAACAAAGGGGCGGCCAATTGGCCGCCCCTTTGTTTTTTTTCACAATCCAAAAAAATTCAATGTTGGGTCATCAGCATGCTGTGACCGAAATAAATTCTCTCAGCTCCCGCCCTAAATTTCCGCCAGCCGCCGGGCCGCCTTATACTGATTGGCGTCCAGCTCGACGGCTTTCCGGAATTCCTCGCCTGCCTTGTCCCGCTCGGCCAGGCCGAGGTAACCCAGTCCAATGGTGTAATGGACCTGGGCCAGACGGACATTCTCGGACTCCTGGTCGCCGAACTTGGCGAAAAAAGCCTCCCCGTGACCGCGCTCCAGAGCTTTTCTGCCGCTCTCGACCATTTTGCCGAATAACTCGCCGGCCTGTTGTTTCTGCCCGAGTTTCTGCAGGGCCAGTCCCTGGAAGTAACTCAGCTCGGAATATTCATTTATTTCGGCGGAGGCGGTTTTCTGGAAATACTCGCGGGCTTTCTTTTTGTCTCCCTGCGCCTCGCGGGCCAGACCGATAAAATAATAAGCTTCCGGGTCCGTTCCACCATCCCGCGGCCTTCCGACCTCCAGGTTCAGCGGATATTGGAGCGCCGCCTCGAAATCGGCCAGGGCTTCGGTGTACTTGCG
>MFIX01000019.1:11430-15734 GCA_001780825.1 Candidatus Glassbacteria bacterium RIFCSPLOWO2_12_FULL_58_11
TCGTGGATTTCCCCCCGGCCCTCCCAGATATGGAAGTGATGGTTGTCCAGCAGCTCGAGCGCCTTGTCGTAATTGCCGACCTGGTTGTAAAGTCCGGTCTGGCGCATCAGGACATTGTCATCCCAGGAGACTACAGCCTGGTGCTGCTCCAGCAGGGCCAGCCTTTTATCGGCAGTCGCGCTGCCCAGCTCATAGAGATGATCCAGCTCCAGGAAAAATCTCGGATCGCTGCTGTTGTACTGGATGGCTTTCTCCAGGCTGGCGGTCGCCGCGGGGATATCCTTGCGGACCAGGCTGTAGGCCAGGGCCAGGTTGCGGTGCACCAGGGCCAGCGAGCCATCCAGCTCCCGGGATTTCTCCCAGAAAGTGAGCGCTTTCTCCGGCTGGCTGTCGAACAATAGCTCACCCAGGTAATAACAGGCTCTGGCATCCTGGGGATTAAGGGTGAGCGCGGATTCCAGGGCCAGCCTGGCCTCGGCCCGGAACGGAAAGACCAAATCTGTCGGCATCCGGCCCGCCTGGCTGTAGAAGCCTTCCGCTTTGGCTTTGTCGCCCATTTTCCCGGCGAACCAGCCCAGGTAGTAATAGGCCATCGCCCGGGAGCCGTCGGTCAGGGAGTGGCCGCTGAGAGTCACCGGACTGGGGGCCGGCTCGGGCAAAATTGTCAGGCGGTCCAGAATCTCCGTCCCCTCCTGGTAGAGGCCGCAGCTGCCATAATCCAGCGCCAGCTCTAGGTAGTTTTGAATCGTGCCGTGCATGATCTTTTCGAACCCGGCGAGCCGGTCCGCGGCCGCGGCGGCGGAGCCGTTGCCTTTCGCCGCCAGGTAGAGCTCGTAAGCCGCCCAGTGGTCCAGCGGGTCGCGCTCGAGCACCTCTCCCGCCGTCTTTGCCGACTGGGTCAGGTCCCCCAGCTTGCGCAGCAGGGCCGCTTTCAGGTTCGCGCTTTTCGGGCTGTTCGCATTAAAGGAGAGAGAGCGCCCCAGTTCTTCCAGCGCCGTAACATAGTCGCCGCGGCTGGTGGAAATCTCCGCCAGCTCGTAATAAGCGGCCGCGCTCCAGGCCTCACTCCAGGTCGCCGCATAAAATGAATCATAGGCCTGGTCTGTCAGGCCCAGGTACTTGCAGGCCACGCCGAGGTAGTACTGCGCCTCGCCATCCCGGGGCCGGGTATGGCTGGCGGTAGCCCGCCGGAGCGCCCGGTGGAATTTATCCGCCGCCTCGGCGAATTTCAGGTTCCTGAGATAGAGCAGGCCCAAGGCGGTATTGACCTGGCAGTTGCCCGGATCCATTTTCAGGGCCGCCTCGTAATAAGGCTCGGCGGCCAGGGCCGCGCTGTGGAACTGTTCCAGGCGCAAACCGGTGAGATACAACTCCTCGACAGTCTTAATCTCCTCCGGCGGCCTGGGCGGAGTCACCGGCTCGGGTGCCGGCTCCCCGCGCGGAGGCTGCTTGCGGTAGGAGACAAGCTCCTCGCCGCGGGCGTCGAAAAGCGCGGCTTTGACGTCCATCTCGCTGACCCCGTCGGGCAGCGCCACCTCCTTGACAAAAGGCCGGGCCGGGCTGATATCCAGCACCTGCTCGAACAGCACTTTTTCTCCGGCAGTGAGCCGGACCCCTGCCCCCCGGTATTCGGCGGTGGTGTTGAAGCCAAAACGGGCGCGATTATTCGCCGTCACCTCAAGGTTTACCGCGGCATTCAGGTTCGCGTTTTTCATTCCGCCGATTTCACGCAAAGGGAACCAGTTGAACTTGAAAGATTTGACCTCGTAAGGCTGGAGCCAGCTGTAATCCGGCTGGTTGTCCTGGTACGCTCCGACCATCAGCTCGATATACGGGCCATCCTTGTCGGTCAGCACGTGGTCCCACATCCGGGCAGTTTCGCCCGGCCCCCAGTTCCACATTTTCTTACCCGGCACGGAATGGTGGTTGGCGATGTGGGCCACTCCGGCGTGCTGGCCGTGATCGTACCCCCCGAAAAAGTCCTCCCGGCTGTGGATGGCGAAAAGGGAGATCGGCGAGGGATGGGCTTTCCACCAGCTCAGGTCGATCCCTTTACTGTAGCCGTCGGTGGTGACCACGCGCGGCCCGGAAGCCAGCGGATAAGTGGAAAAGGCGTGCTTGCCGTGGCCGGTAACCCATTCCTGCTGGGGCGGGAAAAGGACCTGGTAGGAGCTGTCTACATGCACGGCCACATTGGCCCAATAGAGGAAAGACTGGACCAGCGGCGTGCGGTTAGCCAGCCTGCATTCGACCTGGATCACCGAGCTGCCGGGCTTGAGCGTAGCCCCGACCATCCATTTCATCCGGTGGCGGGTCTCGATCTCCCCCATCCAGACTGTCTTGCTGCCGTCCGGGTTTTCTTTCAAAGTGTAATCGACCGGCATGTAGGTGGAGGTTCGGTGGTGGTGCGGGACGTTCCACTCCACGCCGCCGGAAATCCAGGCGCCGAGCACGCCGATCAGCCCCGGCTTGATCACGTGCTGGTGGTAGAATATTTCGTAGCCGTTGGTCTTGTCCACCGCGGAAAAGATTCTGCCGCCGCCCGCGCCGCCGGGAAAGAGCCCGAGCTTGATGTACTCGTTTTCGAGATAGACCAGGCGATGCGTCCGGTTCTCGCTCACGCTGGAGATTTTTTCCATCAGCGGATACGGATAAACCGCGCCCTGAGCCCCCTGGTAGGTCCGGCCACTGAAAAACATCGGGTCGGGGTCCGGGTCGCCGATCGGGTAGGTCGGGATGACGACATCCTCCTCCCACATTTTCACCACGGAGTCGGCGCACTGAAGGCGGGGCTGCGGAAAGGCGAGAGCCAGCAGCAGGGTTACGACGGACAATAGAGCTAATTTCCTCGGCATGCTCGTACTCCGGTCTGTTTGTTGTGAACTTTCAACCTTAAGTTTCCGGGATGACCGCGTGCAGGCGATAAAATAATTCCGGCCCGGGTAAAGGTAAAGAGGGGCCAAACCGCTCCCGGAGGGCGCGCCGGGTCATTTTACCAGGGGAGCGGCCTCCAGCAGCAGGTTATCTTTGAAAGCCCGGCGCAGGCGCGGCTCCTGTCCGGAGACTGTTCCCAGGTCGGTTCCCCCGGCATAATCGCGCACGCGGTAGGTTTTATCCGGGTCCAGGCCGCGCAGCACTAGCGGCCGGTCCACCGGCCAGTAATCGGCGAAAAAGCCATAATAGAGGCGCCCGCTCTTCCGCACCACGTGGGCCTCGGGCTTGTCGAAAGCGATATCGTAGAGGTTCAGGTATTCTCCGCTGCTCAGTCCCATCTCGCGGTCCCGGCTAACCCACAGTTTCCATTTCTTTTCCCGCTCCGGATCGAGCCCGGCGTAAAATGTGGTAAGCTGGGCTCCGGTGCCCAGCGTGCTCTCGAAAGCCTCGGGCAGCGACCAGCCCTGCCATTCGTTCAGCGGGACCTGCAGGCAGTCCGTAATACAGAAAGTGGGCCCGCGGAAAGCTTTCTCGAGCTTAACCCGCCTGCGCATCTGGAACAGGTTTAGCGGGTCGGAGGTGGTCCCGATATTGTAGTAGGGCATTTTGAATGGGTCGTGCGGGATGCCGCAGATACACATCTCCACCGGGCAGCCCGGCTTGAGCCGCTGGGCGGTCTCGTAGATCGCCTTGTAGAAGAGGCTCTGTTCGCGGAAAGATTCGAGCGGCGAGGCGTGATGGTGAGCCGGGTTGTAACAGGGCGGGCAGGCGGTATTCTCCGTGGCATCCAGATAGAGCGCATCGTAGCCCCAGTCGCCGAGGAATTTTTCCGCCACTCCGGCGATATACTCCCGGCAGGGAGCGAAAGCCGGGCAAAGAAGGTAGTTGCCCCGGCCGGTAACCGGCAGGCTATGGTCGCGGTTCTGGATCAGCCAGTCCGGATGCTCCCTGGCCAGCCTGGAGTCCACGCTGGCGCCTTGCGGACACCACCAGAGGTTGGCTTTGAATCCCCTTCGGTGCAGCTCCGCCACGAATTTGCGCATCCCGGGCTCGCCATCCGGGAATTTGCCGGGCTGCGGGCTGGGGTCCCAGTCGCCGTAATACTTGAACCAGCCGTCATCCAGAATAAACCAGCCAATCCCGATCCGCTTGAGCTGGGGCAGGACAGCGTAGAGCTGTCCGAGCGTAAAATTGACATCATAGCCCCAGGTTTTCCAGTAGGCAGAATAGGCCGCGGGCGGCGAGTTCAGCGGCAGCTCCACGCCCTGTGCGCGCAGCAGCCCGGCATAGGCGCGGATAGCGTCGTAGTAGTCCAGGCGGTGCAGGATGACCGCGCTTTTTACCGTAGCGCAGCTCTCCCCCGCTTCCAG
>MFIX01000020.1 GCA_001780825.1 Candidatus Glassbacteria bacterium RIFCSPLOWO2_12_FULL_58_11
GTCTGAGACCGCCCAAGCGTAGCGCGGCAGAAACGGCTCCTTGTAAAGCCCGGTGTTGGTCAGGATATACAGTCCGGAGGCTTTGGACAGCCGGGAGAGGATTTCCGGATCTCGGCCGATAAATGCGGGCGTGCAATCGATAAAGGTGCGCACTCCTGTCTTGCGCAGCTCCTTCAGCAGAGGCAGCATCACCCGGACCACCTCATCCGGGTCATAACGCTCGCTGGTCACCTTATCCGCCCCGATAAAATCGCACATCACGTGTTCGTGGGGCAGAGCGATGCCCATCCCTCCCGGAGCGATATCGCCGGTTACCGTGCGGACCACTCCCGCCAGGCTCCTATTTTCCGCTCCATCCAGGATAGAGTTCCACAATCCCGGAAAGGCCAGCGATCCGGCGGCACAGCTCATTCCGGTGCGGATAAAAGTCTGGCGGTTCATGGCCATCGCCGGGCGCCTGTTCCCCTGTCGGCTCTCCGGCGTCTCATGAGCTGAGGTCCACTACCGCCAGGTGGATGACAATTGTCTCGCCCAGCTGGATATTGCCATCGACTGGAATATCGTGATTCCAGCTCTTCAGAGCCCGAACCGTCACTCCGTACTGCTTGGCGATACTACTCAGTGAATCTCCTTTCCTGACCTCGTAGCGCTCTTTCTCGATACGAACCCTGACATTCTCCTTTTTGCCCTTCGGCACCGGCACCACGATCCTCTGCCCGATCTGAAGCCCCCGGCTCGCCAGCTGATTGCCGTTAAGCGACTCCAGCGCCTCGGTGGATATTCCGATGGCGCGGGCAATCCCGATTATCGTATCGCCCTTCCTGACCTGGTAGGTGCCCTGCGACGGTCTTTCCGGCGGTATCGGCTTCGGTTTTGGCTTGACTTCCTCTTTGGCCGGCGCGGCGGGTTTCGCTTCCTGCGACGTCTTGCCCGTGGACTGAGCCACGGCAGCGGCCGGGGCTGTCTGCCGGGTCTCGGCGGGTGCGCTGCGCGCCGCATTGGCCGAGGCCAGCACTGTCCGCTGGCTTACCACCTCGTAGCCATTGGCATGCCAGTGCAGTTCCTTGACCATCGTGTTGCCATCGTACAGGCGGCTCGAGACGCTGATCTCGGGGATACCATCCGTCCCGGTGTCGCGCACTGAATCCAGGCTGGTGCTGACAAACTCGCGTGGATTGTTCTGGTCGTTGACCATCGGCGTAAGCTCCCAAGCCTCGCCTTTTCCCTTGTAATAGACATCGAAATTAAGCAGCTCGCGCGGGCCGAACACCAGGATCACCTCGCGCTGGCCGTCTCCGTTCAGGTCGGCGAAACGCACTTCGCGCAAATCGTTATCCGCGGCCATCCGCCCGGCCAGCGCCGCCAGCACGCCCCGCGGGTCCTCCTCCCGGCCCCTGGAACATCCTGCCAGGATCGACAAACCGAGTCCGGTGATTACCATTACTCCTGTTTTGAAATTCATTCAATCCACTCCCGAAGATTAAATAAATGGCTTAATATCAGGCCTGGTCGTTAATATAACGCTGTCGGTTAGAAAATAAGGTTTTATCCCGGTTCAGGCAAGAACTGAAACACATTCGGAGGGGAGAAACGGTATGCCGGCGACCCGATTCAATCAGACAGTGGAAATCAAGGCTCGCTGCGCGGACCATACGAGGATCCGCCGGCTATTAAAAAGCCGGGGAGCAAAATTCTTAAGCCGGGAAACCCAGACCGATATCTTTTACCGGGTAAGCGAGGGCCGGCTTAAGCTCCGAAAGAGCAAATCGGAAAAATATCTGATCGGCTACCAGCGTCCTGACTCCCGGGGCGCCAAGCAATGCCTGGTGGACCTTTACGAGTACAATGACCCGGGTTCCCTGGACCGGGTGCTCACGGGAGTGCTGGGCCGACGGCTGACGGTCAGGAAGCGGCGGGAGCGCTGGCTCCTGGGCTCGGTAAAATTCCATCTCGACCGGGTTGATAAGCTCGGGACTTTCCTGGAAATCGAGGTTCTGGGGACCCGGGGCAAGGATGATCCAGAGGACCTGAAACGCACCTGCGAGGAGTGGCTTGAGCTGTGCGGGGTAAGCCCGGAGGACCTGGTGAAGGTGGCTTATGCCGATTTGCTGGAGGAGCTGGAAGCCTGTTCCGCTTGAGTCGAACCGCTGCCGGTGGCGACTTCAATGCTGTAGGAGGCTTTATTCCGCCGTCCCTCGCGAGCCCGGACCCAGAACAGCGCCAGGATCAGCAGGCCAGTATAGTTGAGGAGCATGAACCACCAGCGGCCCCAGGAGATGCCATCGATCGTAAAGCTGCTGAGCGGATAAAGGAACGGTGTGGGGAAAAAATCCTGCGAATGGGTCGGGATGTCGCAGAGGATATGCAGCGGCCAGGCGGAAAACGGCACTGCCAGCTCTTTCCAGACCCACCAGAACAGGGCCCAGACCGCGCCGATTATTATGAGGCTGTGGGTAAAATTGTAGGCCGTGTGAAGCCATTCCGGCAGCATGTATGCGTCCGGCCGTCCGTGCTGCCATTGCCCCCGAGCCATGCGGATGACTATCCACAGCCCGAAAGAAAAAAGGTCCGGGCACAATCCGAATAAAAAGGCCAGCCCGAAACGCCTGCGCCAGCCGAATAGCATGCCGCCCCACAGACCGTGGGCCAGTGTATCCATCCGTTACCTTTCCCTTCCCTCAGCTCTTTTCCGCCGATTCGCCCTGGCGCGGTCCGACCGCTGCCAGGTAAAGGATCGGCTCCCGTTCAATTTCCGCTTCCAGCAGCTGGTTTACCTCCTCATCGAAAAAGGCCCCGACCAGACAGCAACCCATTCCGAGCGCCTCGGCGGCGAGGCAGAGATTCTGCGCAATATGGCCCGCATCCAGGTAAATATAGCGGTAGGCCCGCTGGCTGTATTTCCAGCTTGCCCGGCCAACTGCCGCGGTCCAGAGGAATGCCGCCGCGCATTCAAACAGCACCGGCTGCATCAGTCCCGCTTTCATCAAAGGCTCCCGCAGATCGCCCCCTTTGAGCAGTTCCAGCTTGTGCCCGGCCACGCTGTAATGGTATAGCCCCATTTGCGCGCCCTCCACGTGATTGCAGACCAGGTAGGTCTCCACCGGATAAAGGGCGCCGGCGCTGGGGCTGCTGCGGAACTCGAAATTGCGGGTACGCAGGGTAATGCCCTGGCAAGCCCAGAGCAACTGGCTGAGATAGTTCATGCCGATCGGCAGCCCCGCGAAATCGCGATAGCTCCGGCGCGCGGCAATAACGTTCCAGAGCTGTGGCCCCCCCGAAACTCCGGCTTCCGGGAGGTCCAGTCCCTCGGCCTTCGGATAAGTCTTGTACAAGGATACCTGCTCATCCCAGGCCGGAGTCCAATCCTTGAGAGTCTCCCGAAAGTACCGGGTGAGCCGCTGGAACTCCTCGCCTATCTTATATTCGGTTTTTTTCTCCGCACTCATTGAATGTCTCCCTGCACTTGAGTTGGATTTCCAAGCTTGTTTTACAAAGGAGCGGCATCGATTTTTAGACAGGCGCCAGACAAATTCCCCGGCCAGCTCCCGGTTCTCTCAGGATGGATCAGCTACGAGACACCGGCTGAAGCTGAAGCTTAAGCACCCGGTTCGGATTATCGAACAGCATCTTTGCCGCGACTTCCAGCGCCGTGGGCAGGTCGAAATCTCCCCGGCCGACTTTCAGAGCCAGCGCCCTGGCGATATTGTCCCGGGCCTGCTCGAGATGGCCATGGATGCTTTCCACCATGTGCAAATCACCCCCGAAACCGAACAGCTTGTTGTTCGGCACATAATCCAGCCACTCATCCAGCATTTGTACCGTAGTGGCCGGGCTGATAATGTGCATCCAGCAGAGGTCGAGATAGACATTGGGAAAGTTTTTGCCCAGCACTCCCCATTCCCGGCAATAAGGGAAGCCGCCGTGAAAGAGAATAAAGGGCACCCTTCGGTACTCACTGATCAGATCGATCAGCAGGGAGGGACGGCTGTCGCTGATCCGGTTGGTATAGCCGGCCTGAAGGCCGGTGTGAATCTGATAGGCCAGGCCGTGTTCCTCGGCAAAGCGGACCGATTCGTGCACCAGGAAATTCTGCAGGGGCGCCAGCTCCTCGTAGCTGCGATGCTGCGTTTCGATCCAGCTCGAGGCATGGTGCGCATACTTTCCGGCGAACAGCCGGTTAAAAGAACGGTCCGCATCCTCCAGCGTAGTGCGCTCGAAATACAGCGAGCGGCGGTAGGCCAGATTGTTTTTCAGAGCCACGACATTTTTCCGGGTTTCAAGCAGGTGCTCCAGGTAGCGCCACATCGCCTCCCTAAGCTGGGCCGCCGAATGAATGGAGCAGCCTGAGAGACTCTCCAGATTCTCCAGCTTTTCCCGGCTGTCGCACAGGATGAAAGATTTCGACTGCCTCAGACTGTGATAGAAAAACGGCAGATAGGCATCGTCATCCTCAACGTCCAGGATAACAGCCTGGATGTTGTAGCGTTCCCTGAACCAATGCTCATAGCAGCCTTCAGTGATTCCGTTACGGATCTTCTCCGCCAGTACCGGATAGTTGCCGCGGTCGAGCTTTTGAATACCGAAAATATCGCGCAATGTGCGCTCGATACTGCGCCCGTAACCGGTGGTCCGGGTATCCGGCCAGTATTTCAGCATCACCTCGCGGGCCGCCTCCGGATTCAGCCCCGCATTTTCCACATCCGCCGATTCGCTGTCCGAAGCGCCGGCGCCGCATAGATCACAGCCGATATAACCCAGGGCCAGCGGAGTAAATGGCGACTCCCGGCGAAAACGCTCGCTCTTTGTATGCTCGTGGCTGTCAATTATCGGCAGCCGGGCAATTTCCTGGCGGATTTCATTGTAAAGCGAATCCTTTGAGGGCATGCGGATTACTCCTGGTGTTCTGGATTCGGCCGGGTAAAGGTTCCGGCCTGCTTAAAGGCGGCATATTGATAGTAAGATAGGGGCCGCGATTAACTCAAGTCAATAGCCTGCTCTAAAATACGCACAGCCGGCAATTGTCCGAAAGCCGCAGGTGTGCAATCAGCAGCGTACAAAGCTGATGAATTTATTGACTCCGCCGGGCCATCGGCGAGCCTTGTGAAAGGTTCCGCGCATAAAAAGATAGACAAATTAGGCCTGTTATTTTAATCCATTTCAATTTTGCCGCCTCTGAAGGCGTATCCTTTAGCGGACAATGTAACTACAAACAGTATTTGGACTTGAAAAATTTGATTCAGTACATTCTAAAATGGAACTCTCCCCTTTGTTCGGGTTAAGCCTATTCAGGGTTGACAGAACACTAAATTATTAGGCAGTTTGGTAGCTTTTTTCTTCAGGGATTGATAATGATATTCATAATATATTACAATTCAATAGCCGGTTTTTCTTTTTTGCACAACCGACATGCCGAACTCAACCGGGGAGGTTGCCTGATAGCAAATAGTTACCGGCTCGATTCCAAAAAACGCCGGTCGACGTAAGAATGGTCTGAGCGCAGTCTAAGAAGCTGCGCGGTGCTGGCGAGTTTCAACCGCGTTCCGGGAATAAGTTTTTCGCAAGAATATTTCCGGCTGCGATCCCTGTAGATGGGCATTCATGAATCCGATTTTTTCCTGTCCGGCCCGGCCTTTGGCCGGAATTTTTCGGGATGCCCCGAACTTTATAGTCTGGGAGGTCAATATGATTGGCAAGTTTACCAATCTTCCAGTTCACTTAAGCAGCTTGTTTTTGCTGCTGGCAATCCCCTTGCATGCAGAATCATACGATCTGACCATTAACTTTACCGGCATGACTCCCCATGTGGGCCAGCTCCTGGAACTACGCGTGGTGGACAGCCTTTCCGGGATGACTGTGGCCGACACCGCTATCGCCTCTGTCGCTTCCGCTGATTTTCAAATCTCTTTCAGCGGAGTGCTTCAGGAGGACAAAAGCTATTCGGTGGACTTTTTCGCCGATTTGAACAAGAACGGCGCTTACGATTCTCCTCCCGCCGACCACGCCTGGCGAATGATGATTCCCGCGGTTTCAGGGAACGTCACACTCGCTTTTGCGCACAATACTCAATTTACGGATGTCAGGTATCCAGCTAATCTTGGACCATTTGACCTCACACTTAACTTTATTAATATGACGCCTCATGTCGGCCAGTTACTTCAGCTCCGGGTTCTCGATATGAGCACCGGCTACTTGGCAGCCGAAACCACCCTTGTCGCCGTACCCTCGGCTAATTTCCAGCTCGCCTTTTCACAGGCCCTGCAGGCCGGGAGAAGCTACGATATCGACTTTTACGCGGACCTGAATAAAAACGGCAACTATGATACACCGTCGGCCGATCACGCCTGGCGGCTAACGACTGAAGATGTCTCCGATAATGTCGCCTTGGATTTCACGCATAATACCTCGTTTACCGATATCATGTTTCCGCCGGCAGTCGAGCCTTACGACCTGACCGTGGTTTTCAGCGGGATGACTCCCCATGTCGGCCAGCTATTCGCTCTTCGCGCGGTGGACAGCCTGACCGGCATGACCGTGGCGGATACGATGATCGCTGCTCTGGCCGGGCCGGATTTCGTGCTTTCTTTTATGGGCCGCCTGTGGAAAAACCATAGCTATTATATCGATTTTTATGCCGATCTGAACAAGAACGGAATGTACGACGCTCCATCCGCGGACCATGCCTGGCGTATGATGGCCTCGGATGTCCAAAGTAACAAGCGGCTTACTTTCGCGCATAACACCAAATTCACCGATGTCAAGTACCCTGCCTCCCTGGGGCCGTTCGACCTGACGCTCAATTTTACCGGGATGACCCCCCACGTGGGCGTGCTGTTCAAGCTCCGGGTGCTGGACAGCAGCACCCTGTACGTGGTAGCCGATACCTCTATCGACAATCTGGCCGGGCCGGATTTCATGCTCGCCTTTGCCGGCAAGCTCCAGGTCAACCGCAGCTACAACATCGATTTTTACGCGGACCATAACAAGAACGGGACCTACAATACTCCGCCGGCCGACCATGCCTGGCGCATAGCCGCTGATATGATCGCGGACAATGTAAGCCTGGATTTCGCGCATAACACGAATTTCACGGATGTCGAGTACCCGGCCAGCCCGGGACCGTTCGACCTCGAGGTCGATTTCACCAATATGACGCCACACCTGGGCCAGCTCCTGGCCCTGCGCGCTGTGGACAGCCTGACCGGCATGCCCGTGGCCGATACGACAATCGCCGCGCTGGACACCGCGAATTTTTCTATCAAATTCGAGGATGTCCTGCCAAAAGGCAATAGCTACTATATCGATTTTTATGCGGACTTGAACAAGAACGGGACTTACGATGCTCCGCCCGCGGACCACGCCTGGCGCCTGATGGCGAGCATGGTATCCGGGCATGTCAAGCTGGCTTTCACGCACAATACCAGCTTTACGGATGTCATGTTCCCCTCCGCCGGCGGGCCCTTCGGCCTGACTCTGGACTTTACGGGCATGACTCCGCACGTGGGTCAGATGCTGGAGCTCCGGGTGGTGGATATCGCCACCGGGTACGAGGCCGGCCAGAAGACCGTGACGGCAATCGAGACACCCGCATTTCAGATCATGTTGCCCGGAATCCTTCAAGCTGGAAGAAGCTATAATGTCGATTTTTATGCGGATTTCAACAAGAACGGAGTTTACGATGCTCCGACGAAGGACCACGCCTGGCGCCTGGAGAGCGGAGCGGTGTCTGACGATGTGATGCTTTCGTTCGCCCACAACACGAGTTTCACCGACATCATGTACCCCGTGCCGGCCTGCGCCTGCGATTTCAACGGGGATGGGATGGCGGACATCACGGATATCGCCGACTGGGCGATGGATATGATGGAAAATATCAACAATCGCTGCCTGGACTGGAATGGCGATGGGATGGTGAAGATCAACGATGCGGTCCTGATGCTGGCGGACATCCGCGCGGGCAACTGTCCCGAGCAGATGAGCCCGATGCTGGCCGGTTCAGCGATCCGCCGTTCTTCCGGGTCCCGGGTCCCGGCGGCCTTAAAGCCTGAGCAGGTCGAGTACCTGAATGGCCTGGCGGCGCAGTTGAAATTGACCCCGGAGGAAAAAGCCGCCTTTCTGAACGCGATTTTCGGAACGAGCGGTACGGCCTCCCTGCCGAAAGCTTTCGCTCTGGATCAGAACCGGCCGAACCCGTTCAATCCCTCGACCACTATCAGTTTCAGCGTGCCCGAGGGGAAAGCCGGCCAGGTGACACTGAAGGTGTTCGATGTGCGCGGCCGGCTTGTCCGCACGCTCAGCGATCAGGTCCGGGATGCGGGCAGCTACACGTTGTTCTGGGATGGTACCGATGAGTCGGGCCGCCAGGTGGCCAGCGGCGTTTACTTCTACCGCATGCAGGCCGGCGGTTTCACTCAAATCCGCAAGATGGTGCTCTTGAAATAAGTTTTACCCGCGTCCGGCCTGTCGCGGCGGACTGCGTGTCTCGATTCCTTTATCGAGTTGACAGCCGGGCCGGTAGGCGGACCCTTTTCTTTCGAAACAGGGTTACCGAAAGCCCGGTTGTTTTATTTGTTTATTGATAATGATCCGCAAAATGTTTATTTTTCTGACTCGGCAGTGAAGCATTGCCTGCGGCGCTGTCGAGCCTCCTCTTTTGCCTTTGCGAAAAAGCCGGATGACCCGCTTTACGGTCCCGGATAGAATTATCCTATTGCCGATAGAAAGACCCCCATCCGATGAACAGCCGCGAGAGAGTGTTGACCGCGATTGCGCACCGCGAACCCGACCGGGTGCCGATCACTTTCGATGCCCAGCCCGAGGTCTACGACCTGCTCTACGGGCATTTCGGGATCACCACGCGGGAAGAGCTCTGGGATGCCCTGCATGTGGACACCTGGCTCGAAGGTCCGGTGATCAATGATCCGCGCGAGAAAAAGCTGGATGACAACCTTTACCAGAACCGCTGGGGCTACCGGACCAAACGTCAGCTTTATTCGGACGGCGAACGGAA
>MFIX01000021.1:0-11317 GCA_001780825.1 Candidatus Glassbacteria bacterium RIFCSPLOWO2_12_FULL_58_11
GTCAGCGTCGTCTTCCCGTGGTCCACGTGTCCTATCGTCCCGACGTTCACATGTGGTTTCGTCCGCTCAAATTTCTTCTTGGCCATCGCAAATACTCCTTAAGACATTGAAATTTCTAAAGTAATACTTTTTAACAATTATTTATTGTCTGGTTCCGGCAAGGATAGTTTCCGCGCGCTCCCGGCTTACCTGGGCGTACTGGGCGAACTGCATCGAAAATACCGCCCGGCCCTGGGTCAGGGATCGCAGGCTGGTGGCATAGCCGAACATCTTACACAGCGGCACCGAGGCGTTGACCACCTGTGCGCTCTTTTTCTGGCTCATGCCCCGGACCTTAGCCCCGCGGCTCGCCAGATCGCCCATTACGTCCCCCAGATATTCGGACGGCACAGTGACTTCAACATCGAACACCGGTTCCAGCAGGATCACGCCCGCCTTCTTAACCGCCTCCTTCATCGCCATCGAGCCGGCGATCTTGAAGGCCATTTCGCTGGAATCCACCTCGTGGTACGAACCATCGAGCAGCCGGGCATTGAGGTCCACCAGCGGATAGCCGGCCTCGCCGCCGCTGAGCAAGCCTTCCCGAATCCCCTGCTCGACGGGCTGAATATATTCGCGGGGGACATTGCCTCCGACAATCTTGTTTTCGAAATGAAAGCCCTTGCCCCGCTCCAGAGGCTCAAAATCCATTTTTATGTGAGCGTACTGACCGTGGCCGCCGGTCTGGCGGACGAACTTGACTTCCACGTGGGCCGAATGGGCCAGAGTCTCGCGGTAGGCCACCTGCGGCGGACCGACATTAGCGCCCACCTTGAACTCCCTGAGCATGCGGTCGACCAGGATTTCCAGGTGCAGCTCACCCATGCCGGAGATCAGGGTCTGGCCGGTCTCTGAATCGACGTTGACCTGGAAAGTCGGGTCCTCTTCCGAGAGCTTGTCCAGTGCGGTGTCGAGCTTGTCCTGATCCGCCTTGGTTTTCGGCTCGATGGCCACGGAGATCACCGGCTCGGGGAAGACCATTTTTTCCAGCAGGATCGGATGGGCCTGATCGCAGAGCGTATCGCCGGTCTTGGCGTCTTTCAGGCCGATCACCGCGGCGATATCGCCGCAATATAGCTGCTCGCGCTCCTCGCGCTTGTTGGCGTGCATTTGCAGGATCCGGCTGATCCGCTCTCTTTTGCCCTTGCTGCTGTTATAGATCATGGAGCCGGCTTTCAGCACGCCTGAGTACGCCCGGACAAAAGTGAGCCGACCGACAAACGGGTCGGTCATAATCTTGAACGCCAGACCGCTGAACGGCTCGTCATCCGCGGCCATCCGCTTGACCATCGTATCTTCATGCACGGGGTGATGACCCATAACGGGGGGGATATCCACAGGGGAGGGCAGATAATCGGTAACCGCATCGAGCAGCTTCTGTACGCCCTTATTCTTGAAAGCGCTGCCGCAGAGGATCGGAATGACATCCACGCCGACCGTGGCCTTCCGTATGGCATGCTTTACCAGCTCTTCATCCTCTACTTCCTCATGGTCGAGGTAGGCAGCCATCAAATCATCATCGAACTCGCTCAGCAGCTCGAGCATCTGGTGACGGGCTTTTTTGGCCTCCTCCAGCAGGTCCTTCGGGATATCCACTTCCTCGTAAACCACCCCCTGGGTGCTGTCCTGCCAGACCACGCCGCGCATGATAACCAGGTCGACCAGGCCGGTAAAAAGCTCCTCGCTGCCAAATGGTATCTGCAGGAGCAGCGGGCGGGCGCCGAGGCGGGTTTTTATCATCTCCACGGCATGGTAGAAATCCGCGCCGGCGCGGTCCATCTTATTGATAAACGCCATCCTGGGGACACCGTAGCGGTCGGCCTGGCGCCAGACCGTCTCGGACTGCGGCTCTACTCCGCCGACCGCACAAAAGACCACGATCGCCCCATCCAGCACGCGCAGGCTGCGCTCCACTTCCACGGTAAAATCCACGTGGCCCGGAGTGTCGATAATATTGATCCGGTAGTCTTTCCAGAAGCAGGTGGTGGCCGCGGAGGTAATCGTTATGCCGCGCTCCTTCTCCTGCTCCATCCAGTCCATCGTGGCCGCTCCGTCATGCACCTCGCCCATCCGGTGAAGCTTGCCGGTATAGAACAGAATCCGCTCGGTAAGAGTGGTCTTCCCGGCATCGATATGGGCCATGATACCGATATTTCTGATTTTTTCCAGTGAAACCTGTCTGGTCATTTTCCCAACTCTATTGTCAGCGAAAAAATCCGATTTCAAAAGTTATGCGCAAAAGGCCGCCCAACGTACACTCAGGAGGGCGGCGGCAGAATTATTGCAAGACACCCATCTGATGCAGGATTACCCCCCCGGCTCAGGCTCCTGATTCAGCCGCCGGGGCTATTGCACTACCACCTGTAATGCGCGAAAGCCCGGTTGGCTTCCGCCATACGATGGGTATCCTCTTTTTTCTTGATCGTACTTCCCTCATTACGGTAACTGGCCAGAAGCTCGGCGGCCAGGCGTTCTTCCATGGTGCTTTCGTTGCGCTCCCGGGCAAAACCGATCAGCCAGCGAATGGCCAGAGCGGTCCTGCGCTCGGCCCGCACCTCGACCGGAACCTGGTAAGTGGCCCCACCCACCCGGCGGCTTTTGACCTCCAGGCTGGGCTTGGCATTGTTTACCGCCTGCTTGAAAACATTCAATCCCGGCTGGCCGCTTTTTTCCTCGACCAGGGAGAGGCTCTTGTAAAAAATGGTCTCCGCCTTGCTCTTTTTACCCTTGTGCATCATGCAGTTGATAAACTTGCTGGCCAGGGGGCTCTGGAAGCGCGAGTCAGGCAGGATTTCCCTTTTATCGGCTACTTTTCTTCTGGACATAATTCCCTATTCTCAGGCTTTCGGTTTTTTTGCGCCGTATTTCGAGCGGCTCTTTTTCCGGTCGTTGACACCGCTGGCATCCAGCGTGCCACGGATAATATGGTATCTTACGCCAGGCAAATCTTTCACTCTGCCGCCGCGGATAAGCACGATGGAGTGTTCCTGAAGGTTATGCCCTTCCCCGGGAATATATGAAGTTACCTCATAGCCATTAGTCAGACGGACACGGGCGACCTTTCTCAGCGCGGAATTCGGTTTCTTCGGCGTGGTCGTGTAAACACGCGTACAGACGCCTCTCCGTTGAGGGCACGCGGTAAGCGCCGGCGCCGAAGTTTTGGCTTTAAGCGATTTCCGGCCGCGCCGGACCAGCTGATTAATCGACGGCAAACATACCTCCATAAGGTAAAGAGCTGTTTAAGTTAGTGATCTGAACCTGATTTGTCAACAAAAAACTAACCTTCCACGGGACGTCCAGCAAGGCTAAAAGCTGGCCCGGCCAGGGCCGGCTCAAAAGGCTCGCGATCCCCCGCCGGCGGACTTCCGGCAGGCCTGAACTAGAGCTGTATCTCCTGCTCGATGGCGGTCTCTTTCTCCACTTCCTCCTCCTCGGGGGATTTGGGGAAGATGACATCCTTGTAACGCAGCAGTCCGGTGCCGGCCGGGATCGGGTGGCCGATGATGATATTCTCTTTCAGGCCGAGCAGGTTGTCGCGCATCCCGTTGATCGCCGCCTCGGTCAGAACGCGGGTGGTCTCCTGGAAGGAGGCCGCCGAGATGAAGCTGCTGGTGGTAAGGCTGGCCTTGGTGATTCCGAGCAACTGCGGCATACTTGTGGCCGGCTCTCCGCCTTCCTTGATCACCCGCTCGTTTTCGCGGCGGAACTGGTGCTTGTCCACGCTCTCGCCTTCGAGGTAATTGGTGTCGCCGGGGTTGACGATGTTCACCTTGTTGAGCATCTGGCGCACAATCACCCCGATATGCTTGTCGTTAATCTTCACGCCCTGCAGGCGGTAAACTTCCTGGGTTTCGTTGAGCAGGTACTCCTGGACCGCCCGCGGTCCCTTGATCCGCAGAATGTCGTGCGGGTTGATCGGGCCCTCGCTCAGGCGGTCGCCGGAGCGCACCCAGTCGCCCTCGTGCACGCGCAGGTGCTTGCCGTAAGGGATCAGGTATTCGCGCGGCTCGCCGACTTCCGGAGAGACGATGATCTGGCGGTTGCCGCGGATGATCTTGCCGAAAGTCACCCGGCCGTCGATCTCGGTAATTACCGCGGGGTCCTTGGGCTTGCGAGCCTCGAAAAGCTCGGCCACGCGGGGCAGGCCGCCGGTGATGTCGCGGGTCTTGTAAATTTCGCGGCTGAGCTTGGCCAGGATGGTCCCGGCCGTCACCTCTTCCCCATCGTTGATCTGAAGATAGGCGCCGGTGGGGATGATGAAGTCACGAATCTTCTCGCCTTTCGCGTCCAGAATCTCGATATGCGGGTGATAGGATTTCTCGCGGTCATCGATGATCACGCGCTGGCGGCGTCCGGTTATTTCATCGAGCTCCTCGCGCAGGGTAATATCCTCGAAAATATCGTCGAAGTTAATCTTGCCCGCGGTATCGGTCAGAATCGGGTTGGAGTGCGGGTCCCATTCGAAGAGCAGCTGTTCCGCCTCGACCTTGTCTCCATCCTTGACCTGGATCGTCGCCCCGTAAGGCACAGTGGAGCGTCCCCTGACCCGGTCCTCACTATCCTTGATCACTATTTCACCTTCGCGGCTGACCACGATCGTGTTGCCCTCGCTGTTGGTCACCGAGACGATATTATCGTAGTGCACGGAACCATCGACCGGCGAATTCTTGCGCGACTGGGCCGCAATGCGGCTCGCCGTGCCGCCGTAATGGAAAGTCCGCAGGGTCAGCTGGGTCCCGGGCTCGCCGATACTCTGGGCGGCGATTATCCCGACCGCCTCGCCGATCTCCACCATCCGCATCGTCGCCAGGTCCCGGCCGTAGCATTTCTGGCACAGGCCGCGCTCGGATTCGCAGGTGAGCACGGAGCGGATTCGCACTTTCTCGATTCCGCATTCCTCGGCCCGGGCCGCGGAATCATCATCGATAGTCGCGCCGGCGCGGATAATCACGATCGGGTTGCCTTCCGGGTCCTTGTTGATCGGATCGTAGACATCCTCCAGGCCGGTCCGGCCGACAATCCGGTCTTTCAGCGGCTCGATCACTTCCTCGGCCTCTTTCAGGGCGGAGATATCGAGTCCCATAATCGTGCCGCAGTCCTCCTCGGTAATCGTCACATCCTGGCAGACATCCACCAGGCGGCGGGTCAGGTAACCGGCATCCGCGGTTTTCAGCGCGGTGTCGGCCAGACCCTTACGGGCGCCGTGGGTCGAGATGAAATACTCCAGCACGGTCAGGCCTTCCCGGAAATTGGAAGTGATCGGCGCCTCGATAATCTCGCCCACCTGGCCGGTAATCTTTTTCTGCGGTTTCGCCATCAGCCCGCGCATGCCGGCGAGCTGACGAATCTGTTCGCGGCTGCCCCGGGCCCCCGAGTCGGCCATCATGTAGATCGGGTTGAAACCCTCCGTGCTCTTGCGCAGGGCGGTAAACATCTCCTTGGCCACATCGCTGGTGGTGTGGGTCCAGGTGTCGATTACCTTATTGTAGCGCTCGCCGTCGGTGATCGCCCTTTGCTGATAGGCCTGGGTAATCGCCTCAACCTCCTTGCGCGCGGCCTGGAGCAGATCGGCCTTGCGCTTGGGGATCAGCATGTCCGTCACCCCGACAGTCATGCCGGCCCAGGTAGCGTAGCGGAAACCGATTTCCTTGAGGTCATCCAGGAAGTTGACCGTGCTCTTGAGCCCGGAGACCGCATAGCTCTGGAAAACCAGGGTGCTCAGGGCGCTTTTTTTCATTTCCCGGTTGATGAAACCCAGTTCTTTGGGGACGATCTGGTTGAAAATCACCCGGCCGACAGTAGTTTCCTCGAAGCGGTCGTTAACTTTCAGAAAAATCCGGTCGTGAAGTTTGATATAGTCGTTCTCAAGCAGCCGGATTACATCATTCGCATCCGTGTAACGAGGAGCTTTGTAGTCCGGGTCCTCCTTGTAGCGCTCCCGAGTCAGGTAATAGCAGCCGAGGACGATATCCTGGCTCGGACTGGCCACCGGAGTGCCGTTGGAGGGCAGCAGGATGTTGTTCGAGCTGAGCATCAGCACGCGGCACTCGATCTGCGCCTCGTAGGACAGAGGCACGTGCACCGCCATCTGATCGCCGTCAAAATCAGCATTGAACGCCGGACAGACCATCGGATGGACCCGGATCGCCTTGCCCTCGACCAGGATCGGCTCGAAGGCCTGTATCCCGAGACGGTGAAGGGTGGGCGCGCGGTTGAGCAGCACCGGGTGGTCGCGGACAATCTCCTCGAGGATGTCCCAAACCTCGGGGCGCTCTTTCTCGACCAGTTTCTTGGCGCTTTTGACGGTCTGGACGAATCCCTTTTCCTCGAGCTTGCGGATGATGAAGGGCTTGAACAGGTCGAGCGCCATGGTTTTCGGCAGGCCGCACTGGTGCAGCTTGAGCTCCGGACCGACCACGATCACCGACCGGCCGGAATAGTCCACGCGCTTGCCGAGCAGGTTCTGACGGAACCTGCCCTGCTTGCCTTTGAGCATGTCGCTCAACGATTTGAGCGGCCGCTTTCCCCGGCCGCGCACCACGCGCGTGCGCCGTCCGTTGTCGAAGAGGGCGTCGACCGCCTCCTGGAGCATGCGCTTCTCATTGCGCAGAATTACCTCGGGAGCGCGCATCTCGATAAGTTTTTTAAGCCGGTTGTTGCGGTTGATCACCCGGCGGTAGAGGTCGTTCAGGTCGCTGGTGGCGAACCTTCCTCCCTCGAGCGGGACCAGTGGGCGGAGGTTGGGCGGGATGATCGGGACCACGTCCATGATCATCCATTCAGGGCGGTTGCCGCTGAGACGGAAGGCTTCGACGACTTTCAGGCGCTTGAGCAGGCTCTTTTTCCGGTGGGGCGAGGTTTCGACCTTGACCAGAGAGCGCAGCTCGCTGCTATGGTCCTCGATATCGATCTCCTGCAGCAGTTCCTTGATCGCCTGGGCGCCGATCCCGGCCCTGAAGCCCTCGATCTGGTTTTCCTCGGTCTCCAGGAACTCCTCTTCGCTGATCAGCTCTTTCTTCTTGTACTTGCTCTTGCCGGGGTGGATAACGATATAATTGGCATAATACAGCACCTTTTCCAGGTCTCGCAGGGCCATGTCCATCAAGTATCCCATTCGGCTGGGAAGGCTCTTGAAAAACCAGATATGCGCCACCGGCACGGCGAGCTGGACATGCCCCATCCGCTCCCTTCGCACCCGGGAGAGAGTTACCTGCACGCCGCACTTGTCACAGATCACCCCGCGATACCTGATCCCCTTGTACTTGCCGCAGTTGCATTCCCAATCCTTGACCGGGCCGAAGATTTTTTCGCAGAACAGCCCATCACGCTCGGGTTTGAAAGAGCGGTAGTTGATGGTTTCAGGCTTGGTCACCTCCCCATAGCTCCACTGCTTGATCTGATCCGGGGAGGCAATGCTGACCTGGATATATTTGAAACCGCTCTGACTGCTCTCGCGTGGATTTCTCAGATCTATCATGGCACCCTCGTTGGGGTAAAATTGAAAAGATGTTCTATATTCCAGCTAACAGTCTCGATCCCGGACATTCAGTCGCATCCGGGGGGACTCCCGGAAAGCTATTCGTCTTCCTTGCCGAGCACTACCGACAGTCCGAGACTCATCAACTCTTTAATCAGGACGTTGAACGATTCCGGAGTACCCGGCTCAGGCAGGTTCTCGCCCTTGACAATCGCCTCGTAAACCTTGCTGCGCCCCACCACGTCATCGCTTTTAACCGTCAACATTTCCTGCAGGGTGTGCGAGGCGCCGTGGGCCTCCAGGGCCCAGACCTCCATCTCGCCGAAACGCTGGCCGCCGAACTGCGCCTTACCGGCGAGCGGCTGCTGCGTGACCAGGGAGTAAGGTCCGATCGACCGGGCGTGAATCTTGTCCTCGACCAGATGGCTGAGCTTGAGCATGTAGATGTAGCCGACGGAGACCGGGAAATCGAACAGCTTGCCCGTGCGGCCGTCGCGCAACGGCATCTTGCCCTTGGGCGGCAAACCGGCTTTCTCCATCAGGTCGAAAATCTCCTCTTCGCTCGCCCCGTGGAACACCGGCGTCTCGACAGAAAAGCCCAGAAGCTTGGCCGCATAACCGAGGTGAGTTTCGAGGATCTGGCCCACGTTCATGCGCGAGGGGACTCCCAGCGGGTTGAGCACTATCTCCACCGGGGTGCCGTCCGGCAGGAAAGGCAAGTCCTCCTCGGGGACGATCTTAGCGACGATACCCTTGTTCCCGTGACGGCCGGCCATCTTGTCGCCTACAGCTACCTTACGCTTCTCGGCAACATAGACTTTGACCAGTTGTACGACACCGGGAGGCAGTTCATCCGGGGCCTTGATCTTCTCGATCTGCTGATTGGAGTATTCACGGGCCTGGTTGATCTTGATCTCCGCGGCGGCGACCAGCTCCTTGATCTTATCGGTGGCCGCCGTGTCCTCCAGGGTAATTGTGGGGATTTCGATCTTGTTGAAATCGATTGACTCGACGTCCCGGGCGCTCAGTTTTTTGCCCGCCTTGAAGTGCTGCTTGCGGGTTTCCTTGTTGTAGAGGCAGACGATCTTCTCGCCCTTGAGCAGACGGCCGATTTCCTGGTGCATGAACTGATGGATCGCGGCTATCCGCTGCTGCTCCTTGCGGCTCTGTTTCTCCACCGCTGAATTTTTCAGGTCGTCGATCAGCGGGTCCTCGATCAGGCGGCTGAAGACTTTCACGTCGATCACGATACCCTCGATACCGGGCGGCACCTTGAGCGAGGTGTCTTTGACATCCCCGGCCTTGTCGCCGAAAATAGCCTTGAGCAGCCGCTCCTCGGGGCTCAGCTCGGTCTCGCCCTTGGGGCTGACCTTGCCGACCAGGATATCGCCGTGGGAGACCTTGGCCCCGACGCGGACAATTCCGCGCTCGTCAAGGTTGCGCACCGCATCCTCGCCGACATTCGGGATTTCGCTGGTGATCTCCTCGGTGCCGCGCTTGGTGTCTCGCACCTGGATCTCGAGCTCCTGGATGTGGATCGAGGTGAATTTATCTTCCTTGACCAGCTTCTCGCTGATCACGATCGCATCCTCGTAATTGTATCCGTACCAGGGCATGAATGCGGCGAGGACGTTTACGCCGAGGGCGATCTGGCCCTTATCGCTCGAGGCGCCATCGGCGATAATCTGCCGTGCGTCGATCCTCTCGCCCATATCGACCAGCGGGCGCTGGTTGATGGCGGTGTCCTGGTTGGTGCGCTGGAACTTGCGCATCCGGTAGAAATCGCGCTCCTCCATCTTGGAGAACAGAGTGCCTTTGGCCGAGCGCTCCTTTTCATCGACCAGGACCACGATCCCATTGGCGTCCACATATTCGACCAGGCCGCCGCGGCGGGCCACCACGACCGTGCCGCTGTCGCGGGCCACGCGCTCCTCCAGGCCGGTCCTGACAATCGGGGCCTCGGGGTTGAGCAGCGGGACCGCCTGGCGCTGCATGTTGGAACCCATCAGCGCCCGGTTGGCGTCATCGTGCTCGAGGAACGGGATCAGGGCGGCGGCGATACTGACGATCTGCGCCGGGGCGACGTCCATGTAATCGATCTGGTCCGGCGGAAGCTGAATGAAATCGTTACGGCTGCGGCAGAGCACCAGCTCGTTGATAAATTTACCTTTCTCATCCAGCGGAGCATTGGCCTGGGCGATACGGTACTTGTTTTCCTCGAAAGCGTCCATCTGGCGGATTTCGTCAGTCACCCGGCCGTTGGTCACCTTGCGGTAAGGGGTCTCGATAAAGCCAAGCTCGTTGATCTGGGCATAGGTGGTCAGGCTGGTGATCAGGCCGATATTCGGACCTTCCGGGGTCTCGATCGGGCACATACGGCCGTAGTGCGAATAGTGGACATCGCGCACCTCGAAGCCAGCCCGCTCGCGGGTCAGACCTCCGGGGCCGAGCGCGGAGAGGCGCCGCTTGTGGGTCAGCTCGGCCAGTGGGTTGGTCTGGTCCATGAACTGGGAAAGCTGGCTCGAGCCGAAAAAGGCGTTGATCACGGCGCTGATCGTGCGCGAATTGACCAGGTCGTCGATAGTCAGGCCCTCGGTATTCTGCAGGCTCATGCGCTCCTTGATCAGCCGCGACATCCGGTTCAGGCCCAGGCTGATCTGATTGGCGATCAGCTCGCAGACCGAACGGATGCGGCGGTTGCCGAGGTGGTCAATATCATCGATCTCGCCCTGGCCCTCGGTAAGCAGGACCAGGTACTTGATGACTTCGATAAAGTCCTGCTGGGTCAGCGTGACAGTTTCCAGCGGAATCTTGAGCTCCAGGCGCTGGTTGATCTTGAAGCGGCCCACCGCACCCAGGTCGTAACGCTTGGGACTGAAAAAGAGCTTGTCGATAAAATCGCGGGCGATCTCCAGATTGGGCGGGTCTCCGTTGCGCAAAGCGTTGTAGATACGGATCAGCGCCTCTTCCTCGTTGTGGCAGTTGTCCTTGCGCAGGGTATTCTTGATCAGCTTGTTGTCCAGACCCTTCACCAGCGGGGAATAAACCTCGATTTTCTCTCGGTTCTGAGCTCCCAGGGTGCGGGCGAGCTGCAGGGAAAGCTCCTGGCCGACCGCGGCCAGCACCTCTCCGGTTTCCGGATCCACGAGCTCCTCGGCCAGGAGATATCCGGTGGAGGCATCCCGTTTGCGTTTTCCCTTGCCCGCCACCTTTTTCAGCTCGATCGAGGTTTTCTCGTAAAACAGCTCGATAATGTCCTTGTTTTCCGGATAACCCAGGACCCTCAGGAGGGTAGTGGCCGGAAACTTTTTCTTTTTATCGATATGCACGAACAGGGTGTCGTGGATATCCACGGTAAACTCGACCCACGACCCGCGGAATGGGATAATGCGGGCCGAGAACAGCCGCTGCCCATTAGTGTGGGTGGTTTCCTCGAAAATCACGCCAGGCGAGCGGTGCAACTGGCTGACAATCACGCGCTCGGCCCCGTTGATCACGAAAGTGCCGAGCTCGGTGAGCAGGGGCAGCTCGCCGAGAAACACCTCTTTCTCGATGATATCCTTGATCTTCTTCTTGTTGCCCACGGTCTCTTTCGAGATCAGCCGGAGGGTGGCCTTGAGCGGGATGGCATGGGTCATGTCCCGTTCCTGGCACTCCTCCACCGTGTATTTGGGCACACCGAGGCTGTACTTGACGAATTCGAGGGTGTAGTTGTCCTGATAGTCGTTGATCGGGAACACCTCGCTGAATACAGCCTGGAGCCCGACGTGCTTTCTTTTCTCCGGCGGAGTATCTTTCTGC
>MFIX01000021.1:11325-15466 GCA_001780825.1 Candidatus Glassbacteria bacterium RIFCSPLOWO2_12_FULL_58_11
ATCAAAGAAACGCGTTTGAATGTCGAGCAGATGCGGCATTTCCACCGGCCGCTGCAATTTTCCGAACGAGATGGTCTTCAGATTTGGCCTGCTCATGAATAAACCAATCTCCTGATTTGTATTTGGTCACTGGTAAAGAAAGCGGACCCAGCTCAATTAAGTCTCCGGAGGCTTATGAGGCGGTCCGCTTTACGCAGTGTCAACCATGCGAGACAGGGACATTGCGAGCTGAGAGGCCCACCCCGCGCAGCATTCCGCCTGGCCTGGAGGCCCGGTGCCGTTGATCTGGTGCGCGAGTATGAGCGAGCTTCATAGTCCCCTGAAATTCATTACCGGTCGAATTATCGGGCGACCGGCCCTTCCGTACAGGCAATCCTCAAGAACCGCTCAAAGTTTCTGGTTCCCGCGGAACCTACCTCCGCTCAATAAATTCAGTACTCCGCTCACGCCGGTCCGGGCTGAAGCCGCGCGGAATGCCGCCTCAGCCGCCGGAGAAGCGGAACCTTGAAGGCGGTTACCGGATCTCGACCGTGGCGCCTACCTCTTCGAGTTTGGCCTTGATCTGCTGGGCCTCCTCCTTGGAAACCTTATCCTTTACCGGCTTGCCGGGATTGTCAACCAGGTCCTTGGCTTCTTTCAGGCCCAGGCTGGTCAGCTCGCGGACCGCCTTGATCACCTGGATTTTCTTGTCGCCGACCACAGTCAGGACCGCATCGAACTCGGTCTTTTCTTCCGCGGCAGCGCCAGCTTCTCCACCGGCGGCGCCGGCGGTGGGCATGGCGGCCATCATTGGCGCGGCTGCCGATACACCGAATTTTTCTTCAAGCTCCTTGACCAGCTCGTTCAGCTCAAGGACCGTCATCTTCTCGATTGCCGCGATGATGTCGCCCTTGTTCAATGTTGCGGTAGTCATCTTACATATCCTCCTGCTTCGATTCAATTGTGAGAATGAAATGAAATCTAACTATTTTCCTGAACTTGTTTTGCCTGACGGACCTTATCAAGCACCCGGACCGCCCGGGCAATCGTATCGTTCAAAACAAATACCAGACTGGTAACCGGGGAATTGAGGCAGCCCAGCAGCTTGGAAACCAGCACCTCCTTGGAGGGCAGGCTGGCGATTTTCTTAACCTGGTCGCCCACGAACAGCTTCTGGCTGAGCACCCCGGCCTTGACCGCAAAGCTCTGGTGCTCCTCGGCGAACTTGACGATGATTTTCGCCGCTTTTACCCCATCATCCCCGGCGAGCACCAGCGAAGTCGGCCCGGCGAGATAGGGACCGATCACTTCCAGGGGAGTATCGGCCACCGCCCGCTTGATCAGGGTGTTTTTCGCCACCAGGTACTCGCTCGAGGCTTGTCTGAACTGGCGGCGCAGCTCGCTGATATCCTTGACATTAACCCCGGTGAAGTCGGTGAGGATAATGCTGTCGGCGGCAGCCAGCTTTTTCTTCAGGTCCTCGATGTAATGCGATTTTTCTTTTCTCAACATAAATGATTAAACTCCCTCCGGACTCGGGAAGCTCCCGCCGGGCCAGGGCCCGAAATTAGCGATAGAGGTTCAGATCGAGTTTGAAGCCCGGTCCCATGGTGCTGCTGACCGTAATCGAACGCAGATAAACACCCTTGGCCGAGGACGGCTTGGCGCGGGCGATAATCTCCATCAGAGCGCGGAAATTATCGGCCAGCTTCTCCTTGGTGAAACTCACCTTGCCGATCGGCGCATGCACATTGCCGACCTTGTCCACGCGGAATTCGATTTTTCCGGCCTTGGCCTCTTTGACCGCACGGCCGATCTCGAAAGTGACGGTACCGCTCTTGGGGTTCGGCATCAGCCCGCGGGGTCCGAGGATCCGGCCCAGCTTGCCGACCTGGCCCATCATGTCCGGCGTGGTGACCACGGTATCGAACTCGAACCAGCCCCCGTTGATCTTTTCAATCATGTCCTGGGCGCCGACAAAATCGGCTCCCGCCTCCTGGGCCTCGGCGGCTTTTTCGCCCTGGGCGATCACCAGCACCCTGAGCGACTTGCCGATCCCATGAGGCAAAACTACGGTCCCGCGCACCACCTGGTCGGCGTGACGCGGATCGACTCCGAGACGGAAGGCTACGTCCACCGATTCATCGAATGCGGCGTAGGCCGCTTCCTTGACCCTGGCCACTGCGTCATCGATCGTATAGCGTGCGGCGATATCTAGGCCTTCGGTCGCCTTTCTGTATTTTTTCCCTACTTTCGGCATAGTCTTTATCCTGCGTGACGATGATTATTTAACCTTCGACTTCAATTCCCATGGAACGCGCGGTACCCCGGATCATGCTCGCGGCTGCCTCGAGGGAGGCCGCGTTCAGGTCCGGCATTTTAGTCTTGGCGATCTCCTCGACCTGGGCCGCGGTAATCTTGGCCACTTTGGTCTTGTTCGGCTCTCCGCTCCCCTTGGCCAGGGCCGCGGCTTTTTTAATCAGTACCGCCGCCGGAGGGGTTTTGGTGATAAAAGTGAAAGACCGGTCGGAATAGACCGTGATCTCCACCGGGATGATGGTGCCGGCCTGGCTCTGGGTCTTGGCGTTGAAAGCCTTGCAGAACTCCATGATATTGACGCCCTGCTGACCGAGGGCCGGACCGACCGGCGGAGCGGGGTTCGCCTGGCCGGCGGGTATTTGCAGCTTGACGAAACCGGATACTTTTTTTGCCACTTTTCACTCCTTCAGAAGCGCAACGCTAAAGTCTACAACTTTTTAAGCTGGAGGAAATCCAGCTCCAACGGCGTCGGCCGGCCGAAAAGACTCACCACGACCTTGACTTTGCCTTTTTCCGGATAAATTTCCTCGACCCTTCCGTTGAACTCGGTAAACGGACCGTCGATCACCTCGACAAATTCACCGATCTTAAAGGGTATCTCTTCCGTGGCGCCGCCGGCCACCGGCCTCTCCTCGCGGCGGACGATCTTGTTCACTTCGTGTTCGCGCAGCGGGTGCGGTTTTACCCCGCCGCCGGCGAACTTTATTATCCCCTGGGTATTGCTCAGGGTGTGCAGCGTCTCTTCATCGGCGATCATGTGAATCAGAACATATCCGGGATAGAGCTTTTTCTCGATCTTGACCTTCTTACCGTTGCGCAGCTCGGTGACTTCCTCCACCGGCACCATCACCTCGGTAATTTTGGGCTCGGAGCCCATGGCCTGCATATCGGATATCAGCTTCTCGATCCGGATTTTGACCTTGTTCTCATGCCCCGAATAAACCTGCAAAACATACCATTTGGAATCTTCCATCAGAGCCGAGCCTTACAATATAATAGGTTAAATGCAAAGGAGCAATATTTACGAAACAATCCCGGAAAGGACCCCTCACTTGAAGATCAGGTTCATGCCCAGGTTGATGGTTTTGTCCACGGTCCAGATGACGAAAGCTACGATGATACATACGACTATGACTACGACAGTCGCGCCTTTTACCTCATTTCCGGTGGGCCAGGTGACCCGGGCCACCTCATTGCGCACCTCTTTCAGAAACTGGACCAGCCTGTCCATCTGCGAAGTTGTCGCAACGGATTTTTCCACCTGATTTGCCATCGTTGTCCTATCTGGATTAAATAACAAAATTATGGCAGGCCAGGGAGGATTCGAACCCCCAACACCCGGATTTGGAGTCCGGTGCTCTAGCCGTTAGAGCTACTGGCCTGCAACGATATACAGAGCCGGTTCAGCGTGCTTCCTTGTGTACTGTATGAGTGCCGCAGAAACGGCAGTATTTGCGCAATTCCATCCGGTCCGGATGGTTCTTCTTGTTCTTGGTGAAATTGTAGTTTCTGTTCTTGCATTCCTGACACGCCATGACGGCCCTTACTCTCGATCCTCCAGCCATATACAGTTTTCCTTATGTTCTGCCGCATTGATTTCCGCCGACGGTCAACAGCGCCACCGGCACTGAAAATAAACCGAGGGAGTCACTTAATAAGCATACCCCCTCGACGAGATATACACGCCTGATTTGACTTCCTTATTTGCAGGCTTTCATGCCGGGCCGCTGCGGCCTGCAGCCACCGCCGGCCCCAAACCTGTTACTCGATGATTTCCACGACCACGCCGGCGCCCACTGTCCGGCCGCCCTCGCGTATCGCGAAGCGCAGCTCCTTCTCCATC
>MFIX01000022.1:0-397 GCA_001780825.1 Candidatus Glassbacteria bacterium RIFCSPLOWO2_12_FULL_58_11
CGATAATCTGCTCCTCGCGGGGCTTGTTCGTGAACAGAGCCAGCTTTACTATAAGCGCCGGGTCGGCCAGGTGCTGGGTACTTCTCTCGATCCCCAACGGGCCGCTCCAGGGATAGCCCCGCATGCCGAAAAGGTTCACCTTGATCCATTCCGGTTTCTTCCGTCGGATATTGACCCGCAAATCACCGCTCTGGCCCGGCGAAAGGCTCAGGCTGCCCAGGATGCAGTTGTCCAGCCCTCTGGCATCCGGGTTATCCGCGCGGCAGGAAACTGTCGCCTCGCCGGAACCGGTGTTTTTCACCTCGACTGAAAGCTGCATGAAAGCCGATACATCCTGTGCTCCCTGAGGCACGCTCAGCTCGAAGCCCGGCGTGCTGTCGGATGGCGGAGCGATAAG
>MFIX01000022.1:409-1185 GCA_001780825.1 Candidatus Glassbacteria bacterium RIFCSPLOWO2_12_FULL_58_11
CCCATCTTTCAGCCGCTCGACTTTCGCGCCGCAAGCCAGGCTGAGTTGGCCGGTATCGATTTTCGCCAGGTCCACCAGCAGCGTTCCGGCGGTGGCGCTCAGCATTGCGGGAATGAGTAAAATCAGGTGACACATTTTTACTGCCGGGCGAAAATAAAACATCGGCCGTCTCCCGGTAAAGTAAGAGTTAAAATGGGTAATCGAAAAATTCGCTCTGTAAATACCACCGAATTGCGGCAACCGGAGTAAATCGCTGAATCGAAAAAAGTTTCCAATTGGAATAAATATAATGGAAGTCGGTCTGCCGGACGAGTCATTTGGGGAGCCGCGAAGGAGGGATGCCGGCGCACACAATGCCCCGGCCGCCTTACGGATTGGCGATGGCTTTTCCGGCTTGGCAGATTCACGATGCCCAAAGGTTTAGGCCGGGCTTAGTATATGGTGAAACCGGGCGAATTGCAAATAAGCTGAATGCGCGGTCGGTCAATAACGAATGAAACACGGCGCAGGAGAAAATCTGGAAGAAAGACGCAGGTGAAAGGCAGGCAAAAAGTCTAGCGCTTATTCTTCTCAATCAGGCCTGTGGCAAGTTTCTGCCACTCCTGCAATTCGGCCGGGCATTCCTTCAGTTGCTGCCTCTTCGCCTCGGATTGGCTAAGCTGGACCGTAAAAAAGTGCCCGTCGGTCCTTATATATTCATCGTTTTTTAAGCAGCCCAGGAGTTGCGAGAAGGCTTTCTGGTTGTTTACCAGTTCCTGAAGCTTCGGCGAGGGCAG
>MFIX01000022.1:1203-5150 GCA_001780825.1 Candidatus Glassbacteria bacterium RIFCSPLOWO2_12_FULL_58_11
AAGTCTCTTCATCAAACATCCGCGGGGAGGTCGGCTGCGGGGCGGTCTCGGCACCGTTGGCGTTTTCCTCGTTGAGGATTACCAATATCCTGACATCATTGGTCAGGGCCCGCACATCCGTCCAGAGCCGGTAAATGCAAACTACAACCATCCCGGAATAGGTGCTGATAAAAACCGTCGCCGCTATTCCCGCGGGCAGATCGATAAAAGTGCCCAGCAATAAAACCACGCCGTTGGAGATCGGGTAGGACAGCACGCCACCGGCCACGTCCAGCCCGATATTCCGCCAGATTTTCTTTGCTGGAGCCACCATATCGATAACTTCTTTTTTATTTTACAGTGTTATCGATGACACCCGAAAAAACAGCCGCGCTCATGTTCGTTTTCTGAATGTACTAAAATCCGGGATTTTTGTCAAAGGGTAAAGGGCTAAAAATGCAAATTTTTTTACAATTATTTTTAAATTATCGCTCCGGAACAAATCCGGCCATTCTATATAGAACGCTTTACTGAATTTTCGGTTTTTCCGCTAAATAAGTTTTCAGCGATTTCTCCGCGCGAAATAGTTAAAATGGTCGAACGAAAAATTCGCTCTGTAAATACCACCGAATTGCGGCAACCGGAGTAAATCGCTGAATCGAAAAAAGTTTCCAATTGGAATAAATATAATGGAAGTCGGTCTGCCGGACGAGTCATTTGGGGAGCCGCGAAGGAGGGATGCCGGCGCACACAATGCCCCGGCCGCCTTACGGATTGGCGATGGCTTTTCCGGCTTGGCAGATTCACGATGCCCAAAGGTTTAGGCCGGGCTTAGTATATGGTGAAACCGGGCGAATTGCAAATAAGCTGAATGCGCGGTCGGTCAATAACGAATGAAACACGGCGCAGGAGAAAATCTGGAAGAAAGACGCAGGTGAAAGGCAGGCAAAAAGTCTAGCGCTTATTCTTCTCAATCAGGCCTGTGGCAAGTTTCTGCCACTCCTGCAATTCGGCCGGGCACTCCTTCAGTTGCTGCCTCTTCGCCTCGGATTGGCTAAGCTGGACCGTAAAAAAGTGCCCGTCGGTCCTTATATATTCATCGTTTTTTAAGCAGCCCAGGAGTTGCGAGAAGGCTTTCTGGTTGTTTACCAGTTCCTGAAGCTTCGGCGAGGGCAGGCTGGCCAGGCCTTCCATAAAAAACAGCCGGTTCAGCTTGATTACGGAATACTCGGGAGGGAACCCGCTCAACATTCTCTGGAAAACCTCGTAAGTCTCGTCATCAAACATCCGCGGGGAGGTCGGCTGCGGGGCGGTCTCGGCACCGTTGGCGTTTTCCTCGTTGAGGATTACCAATATCCTGACATCATTGGTCAGGGCCCGCACATCCGTCCAGAGCCGGTAAATGCAAACTACAACCATCCCGGAATAGGTGCTGATAAAAACCGTCGCCGCTATTCCCGCGGGCAGATCGATAAAAGTGCCCAGCAATAAAACCACGCCGTTGGAGATCGGGTAGGACAGCACGCCACCGGCCACGTCCAGCCCGATATTCCGCCAGATTTTCTTTGCTGGAGCCACCATATCGATAACTTCTTTTTTATTTTACAGTGTTATCGATGACACCCGAAAAAACAGCCGCGCTCATGTTCGTTTTCTGAATGTACTAAAATCCGGGATTTTTGTCAAAGGGTAAAGGGCTAAAAATGCAAATTTTTTTACAATTATTTTTAAATTATCGCTCCGGAACAAATCCGGCCATTCTATATAGAACGCTTTACTGAATTTTCGGTTTTTCCGCTAAATAAGTTTTCAGCGGTTTCTCCGCGCGAAATAGTTAAAATGGTCGAAATAGCTCCGCCAGAGTTTTTCCGAGGAGGCGAATTGATTTGACTCGAAAAAATAATCGACAAGGGCTTCGCGCAGACGGGCAAATTCTTTGAGGCGCGAAAATGGCCTGACAGTATCCAGGCTGAGATCGAGCAGATCGAGCGCCCGGATAACAGCTTTTCTGGACTGGTCTTCATTGCCTTTGTTCCGCCAATTCAGGCCCCGGCCGACCTCGCTACCGATATTGGCCATCTGTTCGCACACTGAAAGGCGGGCCCAGCGGTCACGGAAAGGCTCTGCGGGCCGTTCGGTCATGGCTTCACCCACCGGCTGATGACCGCCAGAATCTTCCGCCGGATATGCTCATCCTCGACGCCCCGGCTCAGGTTGCCCCGGGAAGGCCGTACGTTGATCATGGAATCGAACTCCACGAAATCCTCTCCGGTCAAATCCGGATAGAAATTAATCCCCCAGAGACTCGCTTGCGCCGAGCCGTCATCGAGAAGCAGAGCTTGAAGATCTGAGCTGAGTTCGGCATCCAGGGCGATCAGCTCGCGGTCCACATCGACAACAGCCTTGACCAGTTCCCCGAATGAATTTTCAGCCAGGGCTTTCAATTCCGCAACTGTAACCGGCTTATTCAGGATCAACATAATCGGCCCGGAGGTCAAGTTCAGGTCTGGAGAAATATGCTCTGGAAGGACAATATAACGGCGGAGAATCCGGCTGGCAAAACTTAAAAAGGAGAAATTCACTTCCCGAGATTGTCCACGATAGGAAACCGGGTCTGCGCGGCCGTGCTCTTTCACCGGCTCGTTTGCCTGCGAGCTTGCCAAAACTTGCGGCTCTCAGTATCGTTCTTCCCGGATAATCATTCGCCGGAATTTTGAAAACCGCGATATTGCTTAATGGCATCGCGGCGAAATGTTCCCGGCGCATCATTTCAGGAGGGACGATTATGGCAGGACGATGGATTAGGTTCAGTAAAAAAAATGTGTCTGGTCCGCTGCTGCTCCTGTTTGCCTGGGGGATCTGCTCCCTCCTTTCCAGCCGTTCACCGGCAATTGCCCAGACCGAGGCCAAGGCTCCCCAGTACCCGGATTACCCCAGCGAGACTCCGGCGAAATTCGAGCCGGCCGCCGAGAGCTTCGACTACATCCGGCGCGATGTCATGATTCCCATGCGGGACGGGGTCAAGCTACATACGGTAATTGTAGTGCCCCGGGAGGCGAGAGAGGCGCCAATCCTGCTGACCCGCACGCCCTATAATGCGACCAGAATGACCAGCCACCTTCACAGCCCGCACCTCGGCCCGCTCCTCTCCGGGGGAGACAACGCCACCGAGGTGATTGTCGAGGGCGGTTATATCCGTGCGATCCAGGATGTCCGCGGCAAGTACGGATCTGAGGGCGACTACGTAATGACCCGCCCGCTGAGCGGCCCGCAGAACCCTACGCCGGTCGATCACTCAACCGATACCTACGACACTATCGACTGGCTGGTGAACAACCTCCCGGAAAGCAACGGCCGGGTCGGGATCCTCGGGATTTCCTATGATGGCTTTCTGCCGCTGATGGCGCTGGTCAATCCGCACCCGGCGCTCAAGGTCTCCGTGCCGATGAACCCCATGGTGGATGGCTGGATCGGGGATGACTGGTTTCACAACGGCGCTTTCCGCCAACCGGGGATGGACTACATTTACAATCAGGAGGCGACCCGCACCTCCGAGGCCAAGTGGTGGTCGGGCTATTTCGATGATTACGACATGTACATGGAGGCCGGATCTGCGGGCGAGCTCGGACGCCGTCACGGCCTGGAACAGCTCGGGTTCTGGCGCAAGCTGCTCGAACATCCGAGCTACGATGCCTTCTGGCGCGACCAGGCGATGGACAAGCTCCTGGCCGCCCGGCCGCTGCAAGTGCCGGTGCTGCTGGTGCACAGCCTGTGGGACCAGGAGGACATTTACGGGGCGATCGCGGTCTATAAAGCTCTCGAGCCGAAAGACACGGCCAATGACCGGGTTTTCCTGGCTATCGGCCCCTGGTATCACGGCCAGGCGATCGGGGATGGCAGCAGCCTGGGCTCCCTGAAATTCAACTCCGACACCGCGCTGCATTTCCGCAGCGAGATACTGCGCCCCT
>MFIX01000022.1:5174-6044 GCA_001780825.1 Candidatus Glassbacteria bacterium RIFCSPLOWO2_12_FULL_58_11
AGTCTCCTGCGGCGGCTATCCCTCCGGTCAGCGCCTTTGAGACCGGGACCAATATCTGGCGCCGCCTGTCCGCCTGGCCCTCAGGCGGCGACAGCGGCTGTGCGGTCCGTCAGACTCCGCTCTATCTCAAGGCCGGGTTGAAGCTGGACTATGATCTGCCGGGGGCTGGAGATACCGCCTTTGATGAGTACATCTCGGACCCTGCCAAGCCCGTGCCCTACCGGGCGCGTCCCATCCATCCCATGGGCTATGAGGATGGCCGGTCCTGGTCGCGCTGGCTGGTCGATGACCAGCGCGAGGCCTCCGGCCGCCCGGATGTCCTGGCTTATGTATCCGAGGTCTTGACAGCGGCGGTGAAAATCAGCGGCCAGCCGGCGGTCAACCTGGTCGCCTCGACCAGCGGCACCGACTCAGACTGGGTGGTTAAGCTGATCGATATGTATCCCCCTGAGGTTGCCCATCAGCGGGAGCTGGGCGGCTATCAGTTGATGGTCTCCGCCGACATCTTCCGCGGCCGGTATCGCGAAAGCCTCGAAACACCCAAAGCCCTCGCGGCCAATCAGCCGCTGCTCTATCGTTTCAGCCTGCCCACCGCCAACCATGTTTTCCTGCCGGGCCATCGGATGATGGTCCAGGTGCAATCGAGCTGGTTCCCGCTTTACGACCGCAACCCGCAGACTTTTGTCCCCAATATTTTCTGGGCGCGTCCCGGGGACTATCAAAAAGCCGCGCAGCGGATTTATCACGCGCCGGACCGGGCGAGCTTTATCGATCTGCCGCTGGTAGCGACACCTTAAAAGTATCGCGGTGCATATTGAGCAGATGAGCCGGCCGGATAAAGCAGAAAGCCGCTGGAGGGGTCTCCAGCGG
>MFIX01000023.1 GCA_001780825.1 Candidatus Glassbacteria bacterium RIFCSPLOWO2_12_FULL_58_11
TTTCATGCAGCAGGTGGCGGTGTTGCCGCAGTGGAAGCCCATGAATAAGTCGCCGGGAACGTAGCCTTTTTTCAGCTCACCGGCCTCCTCGAGCATGTCCGCGGGCACGGTGTTGTTGATATCCAGGATCGCCGCCGGCTGCAGAGTGGCCGCGGTGACCATGTACTCGCTCAGCGCCCCGTAGATATCCACCTCGCAGGCCACCGGGATGCCCCGGGCGGCCAGACGGGAATTGACGTAGCAGGGCACGCACTCGAAATATTTTTCGAAGGCCGGCCAGCACTTGTTGGCGAATACGCCGAACTGCGAGGCCCCCAGGTTTTTCTCGTAGAAATCCAGCAGGGCGCACTCCAGACGGGCCAGGCGGGCCAGAAGCTGCGGGTCGCTGCGGCCTTGGCCCAGCTCTTCATCCATCTCTTTCGCCACCCGAGCGATCTCCGAGTGCCCCTCGGTGCTGCGAAAGATATCGTAAAAATCCAGCTCGCTGTTCTCCATGATCTCCACGCCTAGATCGTACAGCGGCTTGACCGGCGCATTGCAGGCCAGGAAATCCTGGGGTCGCGGGCCGAAAGAGAATATTTTCAAGCCTTTCAGCCCGAGAACCACCCGGGCCACGGGAATGAAATCCCGGATCATTTCGGCAACCTCTGAGGGGCTGCCCACCGGGGTTTCAGGAATATAGGGATTCAGTCCGCGCAGGCCGCAGTTATAGCCGGCATTAAGCAGTCCGCAAAGCGCATCCCCGCGGCCCTGGATCAGGTCGCGCCTGGAGTCCTCGGCCGCTGCGGCGAGCATCACCGGCCCGCGGAACCGCTGCGCCAGCCGGGTCAGGGGACCCTCCGGGCCGAAATTGCCGAGGTAGATCACCAGGGCGTTGACCTCTTTCGCTGCCAGCTCTTTTTCCGCAGCCAGGATATCCCGCTCGTTCTCCACCAGGGTCGCGCAGTCGATAATCTCTATCCCGGATTTCCGGCACTGCTCGACTACCCGGCCTTTGCGCTTCAAAGATATCTCGCGCGGGAAACAGTCCCGGCTCACCGCGACAATTCCGGCTCGGATCTGCGGGACATTGTCCATTGACCGCTCCTTTTCAGTTTATTTTCGCATTTGCTTTAAATTCGCTTGAAATATTCACGCATGCCGGCAAGAAACGTGCGCTGTAGGGGTGACGCATGCGTCGCCCCTACTCTAAGTCACCTCATTTCAAATAATTAAATTATTCCTCTTTTTTTGGAACTTTCTTTAAGATCTTAATGCTAATAGGGGCTTTTCAAAGCCCTTTTACCGAGCCTGTTTCGCTCTCCACGAACTGTCCTAACCGGCGGTAGCTCTGGTAAAGCTCGGAATACTTTGCGGTCCGCCCGGCTGAGGGCAGGTACTCGGTGGAGAAGCCCGCGCCCATTTTCTCCTGCGCCAGGCTGACATTGGAGTAAATTCCACCCACCACCGCAGCGAACATGGCAGCGCCCAGGGCGCAGGCTTGCTCCGAGGCGGCGATCCCGATCCTGCGGTTCAGGACATCGGCCACGATCTGCATGGCGAAGGGCGACTGCGTGGCGACCCCGCCGAGCGCGATCACGCCCCGGATCGGCACGCCCTCCTGCTCGAAACGCTCGACAATCAGCCGGGAGCCGAAAGCGGTCGCCTCGACCAGGGCCTTGAAAATCCGCGGTGCGCTGCTGCCCAGGTTGAGTCCGGTGATCGCGCCCCTGAGGAGCTGGTTCGCATCCGGGGTCCTTCTCCCGTTGAGCCAGTCCAGGGCGATTATGCCGGTGTCCCCGGCCTCGAGCTGAGCGGCTTGCGCGGCCAGCTCCGGATAGATCAGCGCCCGAATCTCCCTGCGGATGCGCTCCCGTTCGGTGTCAGACAGGCCGCCGATCCTGGGCAGCAGGTTTTCCACCGGCCAGCGCAGCAGGTCGCGGAACCAGGCGTAAACATCCCCGAAAGCGGACTGCCCGGCCTCCATCCCCAGCATGCCCGGGATCACAGAGCCATCCACCTGGCCGCAGATGCCGCGCACCAGCTTGTCGCCCATCTCCTCCAGGGGCGCCACCAGGATATCGCAGGTCGAGGTGCCGATCACCTTGGTCAGGATATAAGGCTGGATACCCGCGCCTACCGCGCCCATGTGGGCATCGAACGCCCCCACGCCGACCGGGATTCCGGCGGGCAGCCCCAGGCGGCCGGCCCATTCCACGCAGAGCTGGCCGGCCTGTAAATCAGAGGTATGGGTTTCGGTGTAGAGGCGGCCGCGCAGGCCTTTGAGCAGCGGGTCGAGATGCGTGAGAAATTCCTCCGAGGGCAGGCCCGCGAACGAGGCGTGCCACATCGCCTTGTGGCCGGCGGCGCAGCGGCTGCGCTTGACCTGGCGCAGGTCGCGTATGCCGCAGAGCAGGGCCGGAATCCAGTCGCAGTTCTCCATCCAGGACCAGGCCGCCTCCCGGACCGCCTTATCCTGGCGCAGGATATGGAGCATCTTGGCCCAGAACCACTCGCTGGAGTACACCCCGCCTTCGTACATGGTAAAATCAGTCCCGCCCCAGGTTTTGGCGGCGTGGTTGATCTGGCCCGCCTCCTCGACCGCGGTATGGTCTTTCCAGAGGACAAACAGGGCGTTCGGATTGTCGGAGAACTCCTCATGTAATCCCAGCGGGAGCCCCTGGCGGTCCACCGGGCCGGGAGTCGAGCCGGTAGTGTCCACGGCGATACCGCGGATCGTGGCGGCAGTCCCGGCCGGGGCGGCCCGGAGCGCCTCGCGCACGGCGGCCTCCAGGGCCTCGATATGGTCCAGGGGGTGCTGACGGAACCGGTTGGCGGCGGGGTCGCAGTAACGGCCCGCGCTCCAGCGGCTGAAATATTTGACCGCCGCGGAAATTTCCTCGCCGGCCGCCGTATCGGCAATCAGCACGCGGACAGAATCGGTCCCGAAATCCACGCCGATTACATTGTTGTCTGCCATAACTTGGCTCCAGGGTCTGGCGCTTGAAATTTTTTTTGAGGAGAGTCCTGAGCGGTCCGATTAAGCCTTACCTGGGAATTTTATCGTCTAAATTGACGGAAGTCAAAAGTAAATTCCGCCCTTTAGTCCGCAACCAGCCGCGTGTGCTTAAATTTGCGGCAGCGCCGATAATTTTATTGGCTGACTGCCCGGCAGATAATATCTTTTTAATTGCGAACCGGCCGGGCAGCCATAGATGAAGGGCGGAAGATAAACTTGGAAGAAAAAATCAAACTGGGGATCAGCGCCTGCCTGCTCGGGGAGCGGGTGCGCTATGACGGCGGCCACAAGCTGGACCGCTTCCTGACCGAGACCCTGGGCCGCTTTGTCGAGTACGTGCCGGTCTGCCCGGAGGTCGAGTGCGGCCTGCCGGTTCCCAGGGAGTCGATGCGCCTGGTTGGCGACCCGCGGAACCCCCGTCTGGTGACCGCGCGCACGAACGAGGATTTCACCGAACGGATGCAGTCCTGGGGCAGCGGGAAGCTTGCTGAGCTGGAGGCCGAGAACTTAAGCGGCTTCATATTCAAAAGCAAATCGCCCTCCAGTGGGATGGAGCGGATAAAAGTCTATAATAAAAAAGTCGCGCCATCACCCAGAGGAGTGGGAATCTGGGCCAGGATGTTCATGGAGCGCTTTCCGCTGCTGCCGGTCGAGGAGGAGGGCCGGCTGCACGACCCGGAGCTCCGGGAAAATTTCATCGAGCGGATATTTGTGCTTAAACGCTGGCGGGAAATTATCCGAGCGGGAAAGACCCTGGGTAGCCTGGTGCGGTTTCATACACGCCACAAGCTGCTGATCATGTCGCACAGTGTCGAGCTGTACCGCAGGCTGGGCAAGCTGGTGGCGGAGGGAAAGAAATACGATCCGGAGAAGCTTTTTCTGGACTATTTCGAATTGCTCAATAAAGCTCTGGTTCTCAAGACCACAGTCAAAAAGAATGTTAATGTCCTGCAGCACCTTCAGGGATATTTCAAGCAGCACTTGAGCGCGGATGAAAAGCAGGAACTCTTGGAGGTAATCCGGGCATATGCGGCGGGCCGCCTGCCGCTGATTGTCCCCGTGACCCTGATAAACCATTTCGTGCGGCGCTACGGCCAGAGCTACCTGCGTGAGCAATACTACCTGAACCCCCACCCGCTCGAGCTTAAACTGCGGACCCATGTCTGAATAGATTCCCGCGGCGAGAACATAAATCTTTACCTGCTTGCCGGAGTTTTTCCCTAACAGCGATCGGGCCCAACCCTGGGGGGCGGCGCCTGTGCTGTAAACGAGGGTGTAAGAATTCTCAAAATGTTGCGTAAGAGGCCAGGACAAAATACTAATATCTGGAATGAGAAATATTGAGAAAAAAGGGAAAATTATAAGGAGATTATAAGAAAGTCTGAGCGCTATATATTTTGTTTTAAGAAGAAGCCAATGGGAACTTAGGCGGGCCTCAGATTACCTCAAAATTATGCTGATCTAAAAGTGTCCAATACTTTCCTGTCTTTCGGGGTTTGCCGTAAATTCTGACCTTCTTACCAAATTTATGAGCATCGCACGCCTTTCGGTATAAATCTATTGGAAGTTCAATTCGAATGTGCAACGGCTGCGCTTTCTCAACTTCCCACAACACGGCTATCGTCCGTGAAGCAATTGCGAACTCCTCGGTATTCACAGGGGGTTGTTCTGAGCGCAAGAAAGTCACGCGTCCTATGATTTCTTTTTCTTTCTCAGGTTCTTCGACAGTATGTAATAAATCAGATGCTGCCTTAAGAATATTGCAAGACTTTTGATCCAGCGGAATGCCTTTTTCGACTGTGAGCAAGTTTTGTGGTGGGGGAAGCTCAGGAGCCCAGATTATACTTTGTGAGACGGTACGCCCCTCAGACATTTCATAGATGTCAGCAAGAATTTCACACATGTTACCAGAGAACCCAACAGTATTATTACGAACGATAACTTCAGGATCATCTTTCTGAACCGCAGTGGCCAGGTCTACATACGCAGTAGCGATTCTCTCGGTCACCTTTCGCTTGAATGGTCTGGGCTGTGGTAAATTGGGCATAGGCAGTTCGGGTGTGAGGTCCAAAGGACACTCAATTGTGAGACCAAAACTTCCGACGAATGTATGCCCAAACATGCAAGAATCGGCAAACTTGCGACCATCTGCAGGCAGCTTTGCGAAAAATCGCCGATGTTGTTTTTCCGTGGCGGCGGCAAAGGCCACGAAATCATTATACAGAGCAATCATCTTGGAGGCATAATCAAGGGGCAATAGTTGCTCTTTTTTCAGTGGGGATTCGAGGCGAATCTTGAGAACATCTCGATCCCAGTGGGCTATGTGGTGAACGATAGTCTGTGCATCGTAGCTGTAAAGCTCTGACAGAAGATTTACACAGTCACGCAGTTTTGCAGGGAAATCAGCGAACGTTTGTTTGGCTGGAAGCACGATGGACAAATTTTCAGTATCCGGTGTCGTCCCAGAGAACACCAAAAGGTTTGAATTAGAGTAATCGACAGCTTTCCATCCCTTGCGTAGAAGGTATGAAGAGACTTGTTGAGCTGATAAGGTGTCAATAAGTGGCGATATGCCTTGGAGAGTCATTCTAGTCTTTCTCCTTTGGCAATTTTATTGAGTAATGTCAACACCGTAGTGCAATCCAAAATATTTCTTAGTGGGATTTCGATTCTGTGAGTTTCAGTATTAGCTGTACGTTCAGACCCTACACGGCACCAATAGCAGCAACGTCGTAAAATCAATTGTTCATGTGAGACATAAAGCCAATCATTTTCATTTTCCGGTAGGCATAAAACCACAAGGACCAATGGAGTAGCGCGTGGCTCGTTGTATCGATCAACGAGATCATTAAATGTCTTAGCCTTAAGATCATATATTACATAGTCACCTTTAATGGACCAGTTTATCGTAGCTTTCAACTGGATATCCAAAGTAAAGCCATCAGGCAACCGGCTGCCGTTGCTTTCGATTACACGTCGAAGAGTTCCATCAACTCCGTAGTCGATGGTCGCGGGGTCAAAGATTATTCCTGCATGAGCGGCAACCGCCTGTACATATGCGCGACTCAGCTGCTCTTCACGATGTTGCTCAGTTAGCATTCTTGGCCTTCGTTTTCAAGCCAACTTTTGTTTTAAGGGTTTCCAGAGTACTGCACAGGCATCGCCCCCGACACCGGTCCACCCTAAGCGCCCGACCCATCCTCAGTCAAAAGTAACGCCCCTTGGTTTTTTGCGGAACAGCCCTTAATTATTTTCTTTCCTGCCCTCGGCCTCCCAGGCCGCCTCAGGCGCGGAGGGTCCCTCGTGATTGGCGTAGCCCAGCTTATGGGAGCGCCAGCGGGGGTCCACTTTCACGCCCAGCCCGAAAAACGGGTCCCGGGTAATCCGGGTATGTTCTTTCAGCATCTCCCGAAGCTTTTCAATATCTTTACGGTTCTGTCCCAGGCCCGCCAGGTTGAGCTTTTCCCCGGGATCGCTTTCCAGGTCGTACAGCTCCTCGCCGCTACCCTCGAGATA
>MFIX01000024.1:0-11228 GCA_001780825.1 Candidatus Glassbacteria bacterium RIFCSPLOWO2_12_FULL_58_11
CCCATCCCATTCCACCGGATCGAGATATTTTATCTCCCAGGGACCGTCACCGGATCTGGACTTGATTTTAAGCGTCCCCTCGCGATGCAAGGGGTCAATGGTTCCGACCATGTCAATGGCCGAGAGACTGGGTGCGCTCAGCATCGAGGTTTCCCGCTCCTTGCAGCCGCCTAACACAAATGACAATGCAGCGATGGCGATGAAAATGGAAAAATATCTGGTCATCTTTCACATCCTGAATAAATGGCAGGGATTGTCATGGGGAAAATACCGGGATCACGAAAAATTTGAAGCGTATAGATTTTATGCCGAACCATCTCCCTATGATCGATAATAACTTTTTGTGTGGATAGAAGTTCCCGATTTCCGATTCGCTTTTGGCTGTCTAAATATTGAGTGGCCATCCCGTTTTTGCCATATGCCGTTTCTTCTTGCGGAAATTCGCATTGTCCTCCTTTCCAAGCTTGAAATGATTCCTAAAAAGCTAAAATGCCGTGGCAGAAGAGTGGCCGATGATGTCGAAGGAAATCTTAAAGCGGCTTACCAGTAAATTATTTTGTATCGCTTCTAACGTTTTGCCTTATTATCATAATACACTATAAATTTGAAATTGAAAAGAATTTTTTGCATTTTATGGCCTCTCCTGTTTTGACATCCAGTTCGGGCCGGATTATTATTCCAGCTTGCGCCCAGGAGGAAGTTCCGGATTTTAATACAGGTAGAAAACAGCCCGTCGCAATTCAGGATTATTTTTATGCAGCGGCGAGAATTTTAAAGTAATACTTTAAGTTTATTTGTTATCAATTAATATTTCAGGCACTAACATGGATACAGAAGAGATATTTGATGTCGTCGATGAAAGCGGAAGGGTAATCGGCAGTGCCCCTCGCGGCCGGGTACACGGAGACCCCTCGCTGCTGCACAGGAGCGTGCATGTACTGGTGCTGAATGGGAACGGCGAGCTGTTCCTGCAGAAGCGCAGCGCGAACAAGGACATTCAGCCCGGCAAATGGGACACCTCGGTCGGCGGCCATGTGGGCCTGGGCGAGGAAGTCCAGGCCGCGGCCAGGCGAGAAATGGAGGAAGAGCTGGGAATCCGGGAGGCTGAGATCGGCTTCCTTTACAGTTACCTTTGGCGCAGTGCGGTGGAATCCGAGCTGGTGACCAGTTATCTCTGCCGCTACGAGGGCCCGATCAGGGTTTTGCGCTCGGAGATCGAGGAGGGACTGTACTGGAGCTTACCGGCAATCGAAATAAAACTGGGGAGCGGGACTTTCACGCCGAATTTCGAGGAGGAGTATTCCCGGCTGAAAAAATATCTTCAGGGCAAATCCGGAATGCCATAATTTTACTTAAAGCAACTATATTCCGCCGGGAGCAGTCGACCGGATGCGGATCAGCAGGGCAACCGCATCCGTTATCGAATACCGGCCATCCCCATTGAAATCGGCCAGCGGCTGAGCGGAGTCCTCTAAGGCCAGCCGCAACAGCCGGATCAGATCCTCAAGATCCAGGTTTCCACTGCCGTCATAGTCGCCCGGCGGTTCCAGAGTGCGGGCCGTGAATGAGACCAGGGAGCGCTTTTTAGGATCGCCCTGGAGGCTCAAGGTGCCGGGCGGCAGAAGCACTTTCAGCGGCCCCGTCGCCTGGTCCTGTTCCAGCGACACCTCCCCCGCTTTCACTCCCTCATCGGCCACATCGATCACCTCGACAAAGGTGTAATCGGTCGCTCCGGATTGAGCGACACTCACCTCCACCCGGCCGACCCCGAGCTCGGGCCGCGGGTCGGGCGGCGGGTAATAGGCCGTGCCGATCTGATAGGCCCGGACCGTATCGAGCGTGGCTCCGGCCGGAGAGAGGACTGTCACCACCGCCCGCCCCCCGCCGTCGGAAACCGTAAACCGGCCCGGCTCCAGCAGCGGACGAACGGTATAGTGCCAAAGCACTTTGGGCAGCAGAGCGCTGTTGGCCAGCTTGATATTATCCACCACCACCAGGTAGCGCTCGGCGATCCAGGCCACCTCCCGCACGGCTGTTTCGATAACCGAGGGATAGTAAGCCTTGGAAAAATCGCCGGCAACGTAGCTCCAGTACCCCGAGTCCCGGTAATCGACAATCTCCCCGGTTTCGCTGCCGGGGTCGGCCAGGTAACTCTCCAAAGTCGCCAGGCTCTGGTTGCTGTAAATCCGCTGGCCGCCCTCATCCTGGGAAAAGACCGGGTTGACCGCGAGGATCGAGTTGTGAGCAATGGTTTTGCGGTAGTAATTCAGGCGGAACGAGCTTTCGAAGTCGCCTTCATAGGCTCCGGACTCGATCAGCAGGGGCTTGTGCCGGAAGACCTCGAGATGGCCCTGGTCGAAATGCCCGTGATCCTCGAAATAATTGCCGCACTTGAAAAAGATGAACGTGTCATTCTCGCCCCAGCCACTGCGCCAGAAGGCCATCCCGGTGCCGCGGGGGCTGAACAGGGTACGCCTGGGCAGCGTGGTATGACTGACCCCCGGCGCGTCTGGGTCCCACCAGAGCAACACATTGTAGGCATTACCCTCCTCGACCACCCGGTTGTCCGGCTGGACTGCCTGGGTGGCAAACAAGTAGTTCAGGTACTCCCGCCCCACCGGCTCAGCATAGGCAAAAGCCCGCTCGCCGATCACCCGGAATGAATAGCGCTCCGAGGTCCTGCGGAAACAATCCGCGAAGCGGACCAGCAGGCTGTCCGGCTGCCTGCTGTAGATTATGAACTCCGCCTCGCGCCAGGCCCAGTCATCCTGCTCCTCGCGCACGGTTTTCCACTTGTCATCTCCGGTGGCTGAGTACCAGGCGCTCATGAAATGGCCGCTGTGCCACATCGTGTAACGGCGTCCATATCCGAAACCATTGTGGACAGAGCCGGCCTGAAGGCTGCGGGCGGGAAAGAGGTGTTTGGTAAAGATCGAGTCCGCCCATTGGATATAACGGTCGGCGCTTGCATGATGGCCTTTCAGGGCCAGGCCGGCCATTCCCACGCCGACCGCGAAACCGTACATCCGGGTGTGGAAAATGTGCGCACCCTGGCCCTCGTACTGGCCGATCAGCCAGTCCGCGCCCGTGGCCAGCCGGGAGACGACATTCGCTTTATCGGTATCGGAAAAATCGCCGCGGGGATAGAGCCAGTCGAAAGCCATCGCCGCCCACATCACCAGCTCGCCATCAGTGGTGGTGCCATCGAACTCGAAATCCGTTTTCAACATGGAGACACACTCCGCGGCAGCGGCGCTGTCATCGAGAAGAAGGGCCTTCAGGGCCACGTTGCAGGGGCTGTAGCTCAGGCGGTTGACATAAGAGGCGTAGCGCGAGTCATGGGCCCGCTGCCGAAGCTGTTCGGTGGTGATCGAGCGCTCGCCCCAGGCGCTGTCCCGGAAAAAGAGGCGCGGATGGCCCGCGAAAACCTCGACCGCCCTGGCTCTGCTCGTAACTGTCAATAAAGACAAACTCAGCAGGAGAGTAATCAGACAGGAAGCATATTTTTTATCCATGAGTATCAATCCGCTGAAATGAGGTAAATCGTGCGAGGGTGTTGACATACCGAAAAGAAGCGTACTTTGTGCAGGGGCGACGCATGCGTCGCCCCTACGACTAAATAAATGAACTCGCAAAAATTCAATGTGCTCCCTGTGCCTCACTAGTGAAATAATACAGGGCCCGGGCGATTCCCCGGCCGTTAAGGCCGAAATCCTTGAACGGATTGTCCCAGACCCCATGCCAGGTTTCGAGGTACTCTTTCTCGAGATCGAGATATGCCGCGCCATCCGGCTGCGAAGCTAATAACCCGATACCGAGCGCCATATTCGAGTACTTTTCGTAGGGCCGGTTGACGTGCATCCAGTCCACAGCCTGGCGGATAACATCCAGCACCTGTTTATCGCCGGTGATATTATAATAATCGGTAAAAGCCTCGAGCAGGAAACCCACCATGAAATAACCCTGGGTGAATTTTGCCTCGTTCTCCGCGAAATGCTGCCGCCAGAGCTGGAAAGTCCTGCCGGCGGTTTCGAGGTATTCTTTATCTCCGCTGTATTCATAGGCTGCCAGCAGGGTCAGAACCTGGAAACCAGCCCCGCGCGGCTGGATGAAATCACTGTAGGCGCCGAAAGATTGGGCGTACCGTGCCGCTTTCAGGGCCACTTCCAGAGCCCGCTCATCGCCGGTGAGATAGTAACGGTCGAACAGACCCTGGGTCTTGTGATGGTTGGTGGTGTTGGAAACAAAAACTTTAGCGCTGGTGAAATCCCGGGGGTCGGCAGGGTCAATCCGCACGTGATCGGTAGGCGGACAGTAGCGGTTAGCTCCATTCATCCAGTTCCCCGGCGCAAAATGTGTGACCTGAATATCCATCAGGTGCCAGGCCCGGCTCAGGAAATAATCGTAGTACAGCCACTTGCCGCTGCGGTAGAATTCGAGAGCGGTGATATGCGGCAGGTCGTAGTAGTGGCCGTTCCAGGCGATATTGCGCGGGTCTTTGTCACCGTTGACCCAGATATGGTGCATCCCGTCCCCCCACTCCAGGAACCCGAAGCCCTCGACTGTCACGCCGTTTTTCGTGCGCGATTTAACCATTGAAAGCATATTCAGCAGCCCTTTGTCGAACTCCTCCTCGACACGCCGGACCAGCGCCCGGTTTTCCTCCGGGTAAAGAGCGAGGTTGCGCTCCACGAGCGGGCCAAAAGCGCGGCTGGTACGGCAGTAATAGGCCGGTTCGGCGACCGCGGTCAGGGGCTTCTGGCAGGCGGCGGTCAGGGAGCAGAGCAGCTCGTGGTCATTGCGATCGGTGAAAGCGAACCGCAGGTAATGGGTACGCGCCACTCCGGAATAGAGATCGACAGTCTTTTTCAGGCGCACCGGAATCAAGCCGGCCCGCAACATACCCTCATCCGCGACGACTTCCAGGCTCGACGGATGCATCTGCCAGAAGCAGCGCAGTCCCACGGCGGCGGCGCCTTTTTCCGAGCCCAGGCCGATCCAGCCCAGCCGGTCGCTGTCCCTGGATTGGGGGTCGCCTCCGCTCCAGCCCTGGAACACCCCGCCCAGCGAATATTCCGTGGAGGAGCCGGCCTGGATAAATGCCTCGGAACCCGGGCCGCCGAGCACGCTGCTGATATCCTTATCCGCCTGGCCGATATAGACAGCGACGCCTTTTTCCCGAAAAACCGTGGGGACCTCGACCTGCAGGCCTTGCAGAGTAATTTTATTTTCTATTACCGAGTCGCGGTTTTCCACGGTCACGGCCAGGCGGATAACCGGAGAATCATTGTAGAAATACAGACGGCAGATATAATGCAACAGCTCCGCTCCGCTTTCGCTTTTAAGCCCGCCCTCGGCGCGCAGGACCACGCGCATGGCTCCCCGGCTCTCGACGCTAAGCTCAGAGCTCTTATCCCGGGCCGCGGTGTATTCCATGTCACCGGCCTGGGCGACCAGCCCGCGATGGTGCGGGCCGACCAGCTCCTGTGCATATTTGCCCTCCCCGCCCGCCAGGGCCACGCGGTCAAACACATTGAAGCCCTTTCGCCGGACCTCCACCCTGATCCGGCTTGTGGTTACTGTCAGTCCCCGAGGGTTTTCATTCACCTCTAGCCGGGTGCCGACTTTCTGCGCCGGGCCTTTATCGAGAGAATAAATCTGCTTTCCCCCTGCCTCTGCACTGGCCTGGAAATCCAGGTGCACCCAGCGCAGGGAGCTGTCCGGCCACAGCGAGACCTTGCGGATCTCGACTGGAACGACATCATCCTCATGCAGCAGCACCAGCTCCTCAGGCGATTTAACCATGCCCCTGGGGAGAGGCACCCCGCAGGTGACCGGCTCGGCCACTCGAGCGATGCCGCTTCTTTCCTCGACCGAAAGCTCGACCGCCCGGGCTGCCGAAGCGAGGAGCAGCAGACAAGCAACTATAATAGTTTTATACACCTTTCCTCTTTGCCTTAAAGCAAAAGGTTAAGATGGGACGATATTTTTAAAATGTCCTTTTCAGCAGTCCCGGTGTCCGGGGGCGGCGCGCGCATGAACTATGCGCGCGGGGCGGCCGGCTGCACCGGCCGTCCCGCCTGTGCAGCCTTGCACAGGCGCCGCCCCCGAGGCTCGGAATTCCCTCAAAGTCCGGCACAGAGCTGAACCCCCGGCGCTACCTCTCCTTTTCCTGCGCGCTGGAAAGATAATACAGGGAACGGGAAATATTCCTGCCGTTCATCGCATAATCCTTGAATGGATTCTGTTGCACACCCTTCCAAAGGGCCAGCAGTTCTTTCTGCATCTCTAAATAGCGCGGCTCTTTCAATTTTACTCCCAGGAAGCCCAGGGCGAGGCTCTGGTTGGTGAATTTATCTTCCGGCCGGTTGATACTCAGCCAGTCGACGGCCTGGCGGACAAAGTCCACTACCCGCTTGTCAGCGCTCGCCTCATTGTAATCGATAAAGGCTTCCAGTAAAAGGCCAGCCTGAAAATAACCGTCGATGAATTTTTTATCCGTGCCGGCAAAATGCTTCAGCCAGGCCTCGAAGGTCTGACGGGCAATGTCCAGATAACGGCGGTCGCCGGTAATGTTGTAGCCATAGATCAGGGTCAGAACCTGATGGGCTGCACCGCGGGGCTGTTTGAAATCCTCGTATGCGCCGAAAGAAGCGGCGTACCTGAGCCCTTCCAGGGCGACCTCCCGGCTTCGCTCATCCCCGGTGAGCAGCCAGCGGTCGAACATGCCCTGGGTTTTCGAGTGGGCCTGGTTCATGTGGACAAATACTTTCGCCGTGTGGAAGTCCGAGGGGTCGGTCGGATCGAGGCGGACATGGTCGGTGCTGGGGCAATAACGGTTGTGGCCGGTGAGCTCATTGTCCGGGCCGAAATGGCACATGTGGACATCCATCAGGTGTTCGGCCCGGCTGAGGAAGAAATACAGCCACTCCGGGCGTCCGGTCCGCGCGAATTCGAGGCAGGCCATGTGCGGCAGGTCGTAGTAGCCGTGTTCCCAGGCCAGGTTCCGGTCATCTTCTACACCCGGTACCCAGGCGTAATGCAGGCCATCGCCCCAGTTCAGGTATCCGTAGCTGTCGCGGGTCACCCCGTGCACGGTGCGCTCATCGATCATCCTCAGCATATTGTCCAGTCCGGCATCGGTCTGGGAGTCCACCTGCTTGACAAGCTCGCGGTCAGCTTCAGGATAGTGGCGCGGATCGCTCTCGACCAACTTGCCTAATGCCCGCGTTTCCCGGCAGTAATATTCCGGTGGAGCCTGGGCCAGCAAGGGTTTCTGGGAGGAGGCCAACAGCGAGCGCACGAGCTCCGGATCGCCCTGTTCGAGGAAAGCGAAATGCAGGTAATGCGTGCGGGCGATCCCGGAATAGATATCCAGCTTCTGTTGCAGGGCATGGGGAAAAAGTCCGGCCACCAGGACCCCGTTCGCTCCGGCCACCAGCCTGGAGGGGTGCATCTGCCAGAAATAACGCACTCCGATCCCCACCTGTCCGCGGACTGAGCCGAGACTGATCCAGCCCAGCCGGTCCGACTTCTCCTTTTTCGGCTCTCCGCCTTTCTCATAAGAGTTTTCCGTACCGAAAAAACTAAGTATCGAGGAATTTGCCTGAACGAAAGCCAGCGAGTTTTTTCCCGCGAAAATTCCCTGCCCGTCCTGCTCCGGCCTGCCGTAATCATAGGCCCCATCCGTGCCGCTTATGGTAGTCGGGATTTCGACATGCAGCCCCTCGAGCGTAACCTTATCCTCCAAGACCGGATCGCGGTTCTCGAAGGTATAGGCCAGGCGGACCAGCGGTGAATCATTGTAAAAAAACAGGCGGCAGATATAGCGGAAAAGCGTCTTGCCGGCCGCGCTTTTCAGGTCGCCCTCGGCGCGCAGGACCACCCGCTGCGGTCCCTCGGACTCGACCTCGACCCGGCCTGAGCTGTCATTGGAGGCCAGGAACTCCTCTCCAGAGGCCCAGGCCGCCAGCCCGCGCTGATGCGGAAAGATAAGCGGCTTGATATAGGCGCCCTGCTTGTCGGCCAGGCGCACCAGGTTGAAGACATTGAAACCGGGGCCTTTTACCTCGGCCTGAATTCTGCCGGTCTCCACGAATATAGATTTTTCTGCTTTTCTGATTTTCAGTTTCGACTCGAACGCTTCCCTTTTACCCTTTTCGAGTGAAACATCGACCAGCCCGCCTGCCGGCACACTTGCCTGAAAATCCAGATGGACCCAGCGCAGCGAGCCATCCGGCCAGCGGGACACCTCGCGGATTTCCACCGGAAGCTGCTTATCGCCGAGTTTAAGCACCAGCTCCGACGCTGATTTACAGTAACCCCGGGCCAGGGGCACTCCACAGGTGACCGGCTCCCCGATCCGCTCGATCGAGCTGTTCTCCCTGATATTCAGCGTGACCGCGGACAGGCCGCTCCAGAAGCCGGAGCCAAGCAGCAGGGCGATTAGCGGGACACTCTTTCTCATCCGGATGCTCCTTATTCTTCTCAGCCAGGGGACCATACCTTTTGTACTTGAACCGCGACAGTCCTGTCGATAAATTACCGCCTGACCTTTCGTCTGGCAACCCTAAGTTGAAAACTTACCTCAAAGCCCATTGACATCCCGGAGACCAGCTCGATGAAACTGAACCTGGTGGACTTGTCGGTCATACTCGCCTATTTCCTGATCGTTATCTCGGTGGGGATTTACTATACCAGGCGGGCCGGTAAAAGCATGGAGGATTTTTTCCTGAGCGGCAGAGCGCTGCCCTGGTGGGTCGCCGGGACCTCGATCGCGGCCATGGGTTTCGCCTCGGACACCCCGTTCATGGTCACCGAGCTGGTACGGCGCAACGGGATCGCCGGCAACTGGTTCCTCTGGTGTTTCGCCATGAGCAACCTCTGCGCCACTTTTCTTTTCGTCAGATTCTGGCGCCGGGCCAAGATCCTGACCGAGCTGGAGATAATCGAGGAGCGCTACGAGGGCCGCTCGGCCGGGTTCCTGCGCGGATTCCAGAGCGTGTTTTACGGAATCGCGTTCAGCTCGCTAAATCTCGGCTTCATCATGCTCGCCATGCAGTCGTTCATCACCGTGCTGCTGGGCTGGAACGAGTACCTGTCCCTGGCCGTGCTGCTCGGGGTGACTATGGCCTATGCCCTCGCCTCGGGCCTCTGGGGGATTGTGGCCAATGAGGTGATACAATTCGGCATTGCCTTCTTCGGCTCGGTTTTCATGGCCGTGGTCGCGGTCAAGGCGGTCGGAGGCCTCTCGGGGATCGAGACCCGGCTGACTGAGGTATTCGGCGGCGCGACCGCGCACGGCCTGCTGAGTTTCGTGCCGGTAGGCCCGGAGGTGGTCAAGCCCTTCGTCAACAGCGGCGAGGAGTTCACCTGGACTCTCTTTTTCGTTTATATCTTCGTCATCTGGTGGTCGAGCGAGAAAGCGGACGGAAATGGGATGTTCATCCAGCGGATAATGGCCACCAAGAATGAGAAACACGCCTTTTTCGCCGGAGCATGGTTTAATTTAGTGTACTATGGTTTCCTGATGTGGCCCTGGATCCTGGTGGCCCTGATCAGTATCGCCGATTTCCCAACCCTGACCGACCACAAGCTGGCCTACCCGATGATGATCGAAAAGTACCTGCCGGCCGGGATGCGCGGGATCATGTTCGCCGCGTTCCTGGCTGCGTTCATGTCCAGCGTGGATGGCCTGATCAATTGGGGCTCGAGCTATATGATCAATGATTTCTACAAGCGCTTTGTCAAGCCCAATGCCTCACAGCGCCATTATGTCTGGGTCGGCAGAGCGGCAATGCTGGTGGTGCTGGCGGCCGGGATCGGGGTCTGGAGCATTACGGATTCCATATCCGCAGCCTGGAAATTCATGGCCGAGCTGTTCAGCGGCCTGGGGGCGGTCTGGCTGGCGCGCTGGTTCTGGTGGCGGGTCAATGCCTGGACCGAGATCAGCGCCTATATCCTCTCGGTGGTCGGCTGCGTTACGATCAACGTACTGGAGCTCTATGGGATAGTTTTTCGCGAGGAGCTGCGCTACGTGTTCATCTGCCTGTTCAGCGTTACCGGCTGGGTGCTGGTGACCTTTCTCACCGAGCCGGTCTCGGATGAGAAGCTGAAAAAGTTCGTCCGCAGGGTCAACCCCGGCGGCCCGGGCTGGAAACGGATCACCGAGATGGTGGACCAGGCAAAGCTGCCGGCCGGTCCGCCGCTTTCTTACAACGTAATAAGCTTCATACTGGGCGCGCTGGCGCTGTTCTCTTTTGTTTTCGGCCTGGGTTCGCTACTTCTGGGCTCCGGTCTCAAAGGGGGCCTGCTGTTCGGTCTTTCCTTCGTACTGGGAGCTGTCATTTATCGTCTGGAAATGTTCCGACAGAACGCGGAAAAAAGCGCTCTCCAGGCCCTGGAGCCTCCCGCCTGATTACTCGCTCCAGCCCGGCAGGCTGACTGTCGTCTGGTAGTTTGAGTAATTGTAAAGCGGGTTACGCACCGGCTTATAGAGCTTCCCTGTTTTCAGGTTGTCATCCTGGGTATAGACCCAGATTTCGTCAGGATTCCAAACCACGACCTCATCCCGGCAGTCGCCGGTGATATCCAGCACGGCGTTGCACATGTCCGGGTGCCCGTCATCCGGAAAGGCCACCACCGGCCTGCCCCAGCCGTCAAACATCCCGCCCTCTCTGACATTCGCATTGAGCACGAAAAACTCCTCCGGCTCTCCGGTCCAGTTGATCGGCAGGCACATGCTGCCGTACTGGGTCGGCTCGAAATCGAAATATATCTTCCCGCGGCTGTCGTAGAAATGAATAATGCCCTGGTTGCCCCAGAAATTGATCGTTACGGTCTCGAGGCCCGTAAGGTCCGCCCGGAAATCGGCGATTGCCGGGTTCTGGACATGGCCGATATAATAATGCTGAAGGATGTTTCCCTGCAGGTCGGTGAACATCGCCCCCTCATCGCTGCACGCGAAAAAGGCCCGCGGCACGGAGCCTTCTTGTTCGTGGTAATTAGCGATTGATACACCGTCGGCATGGTCCTCCAGAAGGCTGTCCAGGCTCCAGAGCTTCTCCCCGGTGGGACTGAAAAGGGTGTAGCCCATCAGCAGCTCATCTTTCCCGTCGCCGTCCACATCATAGGCATACGGGTAATGGCCGGTCATGCACTCGCTCTCCCAGAGCGGCCTCAGCTTGTCGTCCATGGCCCAGAGATGCCAGTAGCGGTCTTTGATAATT
>MFIX01000024.1:11286-13998 GCA_001780825.1 Candidatus Glassbacteria bacterium RIFCSPLOWO2_12_FULL_58_11
TGCGCGGGAAACTGTCCGCCGGGGCCTTGGCTTTCGGAGTGGGCGCCTTGTACTTTATTCTGCCGGTGGCGCCATCGGCCACTATCAGCTCCATGTTCATGGTATAGACCGCCTCGTTGCGGCCGTCACCGTCCAGGTCGTGAACCTGTACTCCCACATCATTGGTCAGGTGGTTTTTCTCCGGGTCAGGCTGGCCGGCCTGCCAGAGGACCTTGCCGTCGAAAGTCATGGCAGTCAGGCAGCTCACCTCGCTGTAATTGTCGCTTGGACCGCCGTGATGCACTACCTGGGCGATCAGCACATCGGGGACGCTGTCGCCGTCCAGGTCTCCGAACCGCAGGTTCCGGCCCACGCCGAAACCTTTTGTTGAAATCTTTTTCCAGAGCACGGGTTTCGGATTGGCCGCGCGCAGCTCGGCCAGAGTCTTTTCGCCCTCGGCTTTCACTTGTGCGATCCAGTCTTTTTGCTCCCCGGTCGTGCTCACATTCACATAGCTGTAACGGGCCGGGACATCCGAGATCAGCCCGATCTTGCCCTGATGGTAGGTGGAATCCACCGCTTCGAGCTCAGGGCCGCCCTCCAGGGAGGCCCTGATATGCGGGCCGGCTACACTGACTTCCGCCGTGTAATACTTCCCGGTCTCCCAGGTGAAATCTTTTTCAGATAGAATTTTCTCGTAAGGTTTATGGTACCCCGTGGCATCCTGTATCATTTTCAACACCAGCTTGTCGCCCTCCAGGCCGAAGAAATAGTTGCAGCGGTCGTTGCGGTAGCGGAACACGACTCCGCAGCGGGCCCGGCGCGAGTCCGCGGCGAACTTGACTGTCAGCCTGTAGTCGGTCCAGAGGGTGTCGCCCGAGACCACCATCGGGTGGTTGCGCATCATATCCCGGTTATCGAAAGTCTGGGCCAGGGCATGAGAGCCGTTCTCCTCGATCACCCACCAGGCGCGCTGGGCGCCAGGCTCCCAGGTGAAACAGCTCACCGCCCAGTTGCCCTTGGGAGCCGCTTCTTTCAGGTAGTGGTACTCGGTGTGCGGCCCCACCGGTACTGAAAACATGCCGGCCGGCAGCGCAGAAAAATCATCTTCGAGCAGGACCGCGTTCATAGCCGCGGGGCCCCTGGCGCAACCAAGCAGGATTGCCAGACAGATGGTGAATACCGCTAAAAGGTTGCCGCGCTCAATCGCTGCACGCATTTCGACCTCCTGGAAAGTCGGGACTCCAAAACCGCGGTATCCTGCGGCCACGCACCGGAAACTGAGTCGCAAAACATTATTTTACTTTTCAAGTTAACTCGTGGAGCGGAATTTGTCGATCAGCGAAATCCGGCTCTCAAAATCATAATAGGTTTCGATCATCAGCGATAACAGGGACCGGCGATAACCCAGGTAAACTTGCAGGAAATTCAGCTCAGTCTCTTTTTGACGGTTGATCATCTGGAGCAGATCGTGAAGGGAAATAGTGCCCTCCTGGTACTGTTTCATGCCGACATCGCTGATCTGCTGGACCAGCTCGAGGCTTTTCTGCATGTTCAGGGCGCGCTGCTGGTAGTCATCCAGGTTGGCTGCGGCGTTGATAATGTCGCTGCGGATCTGGCTGCGCCGTTCCTCGATATAGAGCTCGGTCCTTTTCAGGGTTACCCGGTAGCCATCGGTGCGGGCTTTGCTGCGGCCCCAGTCCCAGATCGGCACGTAAGCGTTGAGAGATACCGAATAGCTGCCGTCGTAATCATCCCAGATCTGGGCGAAACGGTCATCCTGCCGCTCCAGGCCGTAGGTCATCTCGAGATTGACATGGAAAGCATCCCAGCCGGTTGAATTGTTCAGGTCGATTTCGTTCTTGCGCCGGTCAATCGCCAGTTTGCGCAGCACCGGCCGCATCGCGTAACCGTACTCGACCGCCTTCTCGACATCGATAGCGATCGGGGTTATCTTGACCTCCGGCACAAGGTACACCGAATCCTCGGGGGTGAGCTGAAGGCGCTGCTTGATCCGGGCGGATTCCTGGCGGATTTCGGCGTGGGTTTTCAGCATCTGCTCCCGGGCATTGGTCAGCTCCACCTGGACCTGGGCTGACTCGATCCCGCGGTCCGGGTTCGCGGCGACTATCGATTGGGCGACCTCGACCGCCTTCTCCAGGTTCTCTCTCTGGCGGCGATAAATATCGCTCTTGTACTGCACGTCGAACAGGTCGTAGTAGTCATCCGCAATATCGTCGATCAGGTTCACCCGGTCAGTGATATAATCCAGTTCGCTGCGCTCCAGGTCCAGCTCGGCATCCTCGATATTGTTCTTCAGGTTGTTGGGCAGCAGGAACGGCTGCTGGAATTTGAGAAAGAGCCGGTTGTAAAAATCGATCTCCTTATCGCCGTTCTGTTGAAGGTACTTGTACATCTTGTTGTTCAACGAGAGGTAGCCATTGGTCGGGTAACCGAACAGGATCACCGGCTGGCTTAAAGAAAGGTCCACCTGCCAGAGGCGGGTGTTCGAGTGCACTATCTCATCTTTCTCGATCGTGGAGTTCCATTTGGTTTCGGAAATCGACTTGATCTCAGGCGCGCTGAGGTTCATCGAGATCTTGGATTTGAGTGAGGCCTGGCGGGATTTGAGCCAGTAGTGCGTGCTCTCGATCCCCAGCTCGAGCTGCTTGATGCGGTAGCTGCGGCCCATGGCGATATCCACCGCCGAGTCCAGTGTCAGCTTGATTACTT
>MFIX01000024.1:14110-15896 GCA_001780825.1 Candidatus Glassbacteria bacterium RIFCSPLOWO2_12_FULL_58_11
CCTCCTCATTAATCCAGATTCCAAGTCCGTCCGACACGGAAATCGTTCCAAGTTACCGGCTTACATTAAGTAAACTTGCGGGTCATTTTGAAAGGAAAAAATTTATTCGAGAAGCTCCAGCAGCTTATTTCTTGCCTCATCGTAGGCATCCCCGCGCTCAGACCAGGGTACGGCCTGGCGCATGGTGACTTCGTTCAGCGCCCGGGGCACCACCGAGCGGATAATATCCTCCACCGCCTGGCGTCCGGCTTTCTGCTCGGCCAGCCACATGATCTCGTAGTCCTGCTGGCCGCGACGGATGTTTTTCAGACGGACGGAACCGAAAATCCGGTTCACTCCCCGGTCCTCCTCAGGAAAGAACGGGTCGTGGCCCGGGTAAAAGACAATCCCGTCCCCATTGCCGAATACGGTCGGTGAGTTGATATAGGTTATCGGATCGATAAAAACTTTCTGGTGCTGGTTGGCCCGCGGCCCGTGGCTGTTGTGCTGCCAGTGGCTGCCGTGCCAGATGAACCAGGTATTGACCTCGTAGATGTACTTGATCCAGGCGTTGACCCGGAAATCCACCGCCTCGGCCTCCAGGATCACCGAGCCGTAGCGCGGCCGGGCCCCATTATAGAACCAGTGGTCCTTGCCCTGTTGCTTTAGAACAGGCAGCATCTGTAAATTTACCCCGTGATAGCCGGCCCAGAGGTCGATTTCCTTATCCAGCTCGGCGATGTATTCCGCGGTGATGAACAATTTAAGCCTTTTGCCGGGACCCGGATTATTGTGCAGCCAGTCCGCCTGCTGGCGGATCCAGGCGTATTGGTCCTCGCCCGGCTCGTCGATCAGGTAATTAAAGAACCGGACCTGCGGGGCATTAGCCTCGAACCACTGAACCCAGAGATCGGCCTGGGCTTGTTCCTGCACTTTGGTTGTGCCCAGGACCTGGCCGCCGTACATCCCGATCGGGAAAAGGTGTTCCCCTTCCCCCTGTCCCGGACCCTCATAGCCGGCTGCAGAGGTGAAAGCACTGCCGTCGAGATAAGGCTTGTACTGGTCCAGCATCTGGCTGTCGAACGAGGAGTAGTGCGGCCGGAAGCCGCCGACCAGCTCGATGCGATGGCGGTGGGCGATGTACTTGAGCATCCGCTCTACCTCGGCGCGCGAAAGCTCAGGGAAATAAGGCTCCACGCTGTCATGGTAGAGCCAGACATTGTTGTGGTTGGAATCCGGCAGGAAATAGGGCAGCAGGGTCAGCTCGAGCGGGACAGCGGCCACTTCCCAACCCTGCTGCCGGACATGGACCGTGCTTTTATAAAGACCGGCCGCAAAACTCGAGTCGCGGGGCAGGTAAAGATCGACCCAGAAACCCTGGAGCTTTGCAGGCTCGATATCGAGCGGGAAGCCGCCCATGCCGGGCAGCGCATCCGGGGTGATCAGCGGATCGGGGATCCAGCCGGTCATCCGTTTCGGCGCCGCGGATCTGGAGCTGGAAGTGCCGTAGTACCAGTTCGGCTCGGTCGGATTGACCACCTGGATATAGTGTTCACTGAAAAGCTCGAACCCGCCCCCCGGATCGTACGGCGAGGTACCTTCCACGCCGATAATCCCCCCGGTCTCCTCGTTGATTATCGGATCGACAGTTATCTCCACGCCTTTCGCACCCTGGCTGTCGGCGACGACAATCACCTGGAACCCCAGAATCTCATTATAAAGCCCCTTGAGGCTGACCCGCCCGCCGTCCCAGACGCTGTTGCTTTGACGGGCGAAATGGTCCAGGTCATCCTTGAATATTTTTTCT
>MFIX01000025.1:0-1816 GCA_001780825.1 Candidatus Glassbacteria bacterium RIFCSPLOWO2_12_FULL_58_11
CCTGGATAATTACGTCGATACCAGCTCTGACTCCGTAATCTTTACGAACTACTCTATGGCTTGGAACCTCAAGCCCGGCATGAAACTGCTGCGCTGGTGGGAGCCCCGGCTAGCCAAGTTCGAGGGCAGCGACAAGCGCGCGATAGTGCCCTCGCGGTACGCCAACGGGCAGATCATCTGGGAGCCGGACCTGGACAAGCTCGATATGAAAGACTACATCGAGGTGGTGGACAATGTCACCACCAAGTGGAGCAAGGGCGGCAAGGGCCCGGCGATCCAGGTGGATTACCTTCAGGACGACCAGAACAGCCGGCCCTCGCGGGTCAAGCTGCCGCTGGACAGCCCCTGGCCGGCGGTCGGCGGCAGGTTCTCCTGTACGATGGTCAAGGACCCGGGCTGCGCGGTCAGCGTGTTCTACGGCGAGCCGGAATGGTCCGACGGCAACCTGTACACCTACCGCTGGGGCAGCGGCCGGGAGACTGACACATTCGACCTGGATCATTTTATCCGGGACAGCCAGCCGGCGTACCACTATGATATCGGCTTCATGCTCAACGGCCGGGGCAAAGGCAGCGTTCCGCGCACTGCCGGCGTGGACTGGTTCCGCTCGGAGACCGACCTGCAGATCTCGCCGCACGCTATCCCCGCGCTCAAGCTCGGCCGGAACGTGATCCGCTATTGGGATGCCAGCCCGGGACAACGGAAAGTGCGGATTACTTTTACCTGGCGCGAGGTGGATGACAACCATGCGCCCTCGCGGGTGAGCGAGGCGGTCTCTCCGAAAGAGGCAAAAAGCCTCACTCCGGTGTTGGAATGGAAAGCTGTCGCGGACCCGGACCCCGGCGACAGTGTCGCCGACTACCAGGTAATGCTGAGCCTGCGCCCGGACTGCCGCTGGCCGCTCTCGAATACGGTTTACCGCAATTTGGGCTCGGGGGAAACTCGCTGGCAGGTTCCGGCGACTTTTCTGAACCCCGGAACGACCTACTATTGGAAGGTGCGCTCGCGAGACAGCCGCGGCGCGATCAGCGACTGGGGCGAGATTTTTTCGTTCACCACCTCGGCCAAAGCCAAGTGAGCCGGATTTAGCGGCTTTAATCGAAAAGGCCGGAGCGGCTTCCGAGTTCTAGCCGCCCCAGCCTTTTAATTTCACCGCCGGGTTTTGCTTTTCCCCTGTTAAACCTCACAGGCGCCAAGCCAGCGCTGATTACCCGCTGTGGACCTTGCCCCTGAGAACGTCCAGCAGGAAATCGAGCACCTCGAGTAAGGTCAGGCGCCCATCACCATTGTAGTCCGTCCGCATGTCCTGCGGGTCAGCCTGCCGCATCTTGAGCATCTGGATGACATCCGCCGTGCTTGCCCGGCCGTCCCGGTTAAAGTCGAACCCGGTCTCTGAGGAATCCGCGGCGGTAGCGATCGGCCCGATATAGCGGGTAGCCAGCACGACATTGTCGAACTGCACCCGGGCTACATTATCATTGTATAGGATATCCGGGTTCGCGGGTCTCAAGTTTTCTTCGAACACCGAGGCCAGGTAGTATTGAAGCCAGAAATAGTTGATTTTAAGCTCCTCAGTCTTGCTCCAGAGGAACCCCTCGAAAGGTTGGGGATTGGTGTCGAAAAAATCGTTGCGGTGGAAAGAGTCCCTGAACCAGGTGCCTTTATAGGTGCCAGTGGCCCAGCGGCTCACCAGCTTCCCATCGACCCAGAACGCCTGCTCGCCGTCACGCTTGTCCGGCGCGCTGTTGAGCTTGATCATGAGCTCGACGCACTGCCACTCGCCGCGCTTCGCCTGCTCAGGCACATCCGGACCGAA
>MFIX01000025.1:1838-4017 GCA_001780825.1 Candidatus Glassbacteria bacterium RIFCSPLOWO2_12_FULL_58_11
GGACGCCCATCCGGCTCCCCAGCTTCAGTCTGCCAACTGCGCATCTCGCACCAGTAAGTATAGAAAAACCAGGCCCCCGGCGGATCGGCATTGGTGCGGCCCAGGTCCATGCTTGTACCGAACCGGTTGTAGCCCGTGGGCCGGATACCGGCTGAACCCTCCGGGTACGGCGCTGTGCTGGTCTTTCCGCCCAGGGCTACGAAATGGTGCACGTAGGGGGCATCCGGGGCAAATTTCACATAGAAGCGGGCATAGAGCTGGTCGTAGCCCTTGTCAAGCCGCTTCCAGAGATCGCCGCCGGTGTCATGGCCCTTCGTGCCGGTCATCATCAGGCTGCGCTTGCCGGGGCTGCCGGGAGCGTTCTCGGTAATTAAACTCAGAACTGACTCATCTTTATTGTTGGTGCTGGTCCAGCGACTGCTCACGTCCGAGACAGCGCCCTGTTCGAAATCTTCGGAAAAAACTACCGCGGAATCCGAGGCCAGCCCCACATCTCCGGGATATTTCGAGGCCAGGCCGTGATGCAGGCCCGGGTCGGCGGCGAGTGAGGCAGAGGAGGTTCCGCTTGGCGGTTTACTTCCATAGGCCTGCGCGGCTGGCAGGCCGAGCACCGCGATTACGGCGGCGAGCGAGCTCCGGATAATGAATTGTCGCCGGGCGGCCCAAAGCTTAAAGATCATAATCAGAACTCTCCTGACGGGTGTGTTTCGGCGCCGAATTTTTGCAATGCATCTTCTCACGGCTGCGGATTTTTCTTCTTGACATCAAATAAAATATACCTCCCAGTTCGGCTCTTCAAGGACTTTAGGGAGAGATGTTGAAGCGACTCCAACAATCTGTTTTATTGAGTTACTCCCGAAAGGGCATACCCGGTCTCTGACCGCCGGTACGGCCAGAGATATCAACTCACGGCGCCGAAACCTTTTCCACTCCGCGACAATCAGGCAGCCCGCGCCAAAAAGCCCGGAGCGGTCACCGGCTCCGGGCTTTTTGGCCAATACATTTCAAATAAAAAACGCTCGAAATCAAGGCTGGGAACTCAGCGGTCGCAACTCATCCACATAAAGGCGATATGCCCATCGTCATGGAGGACCGTAAGGTGCCTGCCGCACAGCTTTGCCAGGGGGAAGAAGTACTGTTTCCCATCCAGGGTAGCCAACAGGCCGTTATCTTTCATCTCTTCGGTAAAGCGGTCGACGCGGTAATCCCGCCCATAAATGACATCTTCACCGTAGACGAAATCCTCCGGAACGGGACCGAAATTATCCGGCCAGGGGGGAAGGGCCGGATAAACATTATTGTCCCCCTGGGTTGAGGAAGCGACCATGACTTCACTGTAAAATGACTGCCTTTCAGGGTAGATTAAAGATAGAATATCCAGGTTGCCTTTACTGCATCCCAGACAAGCCAAGGCCATAAAAACCGGTACTAATAAAATTGTTGGTTTTACCGAGGCTGTTTTCATCGCGCGTTCTCCTTCCATGTTAAACGCTGACATCGGATTGTGGCCTTTGAATTGAAAAAACATTTCCTCAAAATGGGCAGTGTAAACTTATTTCAAGGCTTAACTATTCTTTTTTGCTTTTGGAGCTGTCAAGGGTGCGAAAACCCGCGGTTCAACCGAGATACGGGCTTCGAATTCAGTCCGGCTCCGGACCTTTGAACCATAAGGGACTGCCGGACTTGTGAAATTCGAAATTTCTTTCGCGCACTTTTGAGGAATCTATAACTTCGGCTTTGAATGACTCGAAAGGAGGCTGCTGGAGCGCAGTTTAATACTCAGGAAAGATGGTTGCCGTTCAATCTTCAGTTGTTTTAATCATAAGCATCCTGTTCGCCCTTGTCAAATATTATATAATGATATTCCCATATTCAAGGGCCACAAATAATGGTAAAATTATTCTAGAACCGCCTAAGTTTCAATAACTCCAGTTGAGCGCCAGGATTGACTTCCGCCATTATCGGTGCAAAATTCCGGTGAACGGTATCCGGCAATACGCATCTGCCGCTCCGGGCGGCTTGCCTGTCAGACACATCCGGTTAAGAGGCATTGTACTATAATTATGAGACTTTGGACCCTGCATCCCGGGTACCTGGACCCGCGAGGCGTGGCCGCCCTCTGGCGGGAAGCTCTGCTGGGACAAAAAGTGGTGCCGGGCCGGACCGCGGGATACCGAGG
>MFIX01000025.1:4064-14347 GCA_001780825.1 Candidatus Glassbacteria bacterium RIFCSPLOWO2_12_FULL_58_11
TGTTCGAGATCGTTCCCGGACCGCCGGCTGATTGGGAAAAGCTGGGATTAAGCGGCAGCAGGAGAAAAATTCCCACGAGATATAGATTGCTGCGGCCTTGCCGGAGCGCCTGGAACTGAATAATTTAGCCGGAGAAGATAACATTTTTCAGGTGAAACTTCTTTGGAGGAGACTTCCGATGTTCAGAATGATCAATCTGATTCTCCTGTTAGTACTCGGTCTTTCGGTCTGCCCGGTCCGGGCTGACGAGAACCTGGACCGCGGCCTGGTCGCCCTGGCCCGCGACCGCGGCCAGGTGTTTCTGAGCTGGCGCCTGCTGCGCTCCGACCCGGAGGACATCGCTTTCAACATCTACCGCGTGGAAGTGCTGACCGGCAAAACCGAGAAAGTCAACGCCGAGCCGCTGGCCAAATCCACCTGCTACCTCGATGACAAGGCCGACCCGGGCGCCTCTTACCGTTACTGGGTCCGCCCCCTGGTCCAGGGCCGGGAGCTCGAACCCTCGAAGCCCTTTTTCGTGCGGGCTTTCCCGTTCAGCATCCCCTATGTGCAAATATTGCTCAAGGGCAACTACACAGCCCACAATGTGGCTGTGGCTGACCTGGATTCCGATGGCGCCTACGACTATATCATCAAACAGCCGGATTTCAACACCGATCCCTGGCGCGAGCCGGGCTACTGGGAGCGCAGCCGGGACACCTACAAGATCGAGGCCTATACCTCGCAGGGCAAATTCCTCTGGCGCTACGATATGGGCTGGGCGATCGAGATGGGCACCTGGTATGCTCCGTACATCGTGTACGATATAGACGGCGACGGGCGGGCGGAGCTCTATGCCAAGGCCGGCGAGGGCGATCCGCGGGAGATCGACGGCGAGGTGGTTTCCGGGCCGGAGTATCTGGTTAAGATCGACGGGCTGCGGGGTGAGCTCAGCGGAAAAATCCCCTGGTTCAGCCGGGAGGGCTTCGACGCTGAAATGAGCCATGTCACCCGCAACTTCCTGACCGTGGCCTACCTGGACGGCAAAAAGCCCTCGCTGATCATGCAGCGCGGGACTTACCGGATAATCAAGACCGGCGCGTTCGATGCCGGCCTGGAGAAACTCTGGTACTGGGAGGCCTCTGGGCCGGATGAAAAATACCAGGGCCAGGGCCAGCACGGCCTGATGTCAGCTGATATTGACGGGGACGGCCGGGACGAGCTGGTGATCGGCTCAGCGGCGCTGGACGACAACGGCAGGGCGCTGTGGACCACCGGCCTCGGCCATCCGGATGTCGGCTATGTCGCCGACATAGACCCGGACCGGCCGGGTCTGGAGATCTTCTACGGCCTCGAGACCGCCCACCAGAGCGGCGGGGTCTGCCTGGCCGAGGCGAAGACCGGGAAAATCATCTGGAGCTACGACGGCCCCACAAAGCACGTGCACGAGCAGGGCATGGTAGGCGATATCGACTCGGCGCACCCGGGCCTGGAGTGCTATGCGGGCGAGAGCGACGGCAGCCAATACTGGCTTTACTCGGCCAAAGGCGAGCGCCTCTCCGACAAGAGTTTCGGCGACCTCGCCCCACGGGCCATCTGGTGGGATGGCGACCCGCAGAAGGAAATCGAGTGCCGGGGGCGGATATTCAATTACGGCGCGGATACGCTGACTGTAGTCGAGGGCACGGTGATCGGCATGGCGGACTGCCTGGGCGACTGGCGCGAGGAGATTATCACCAGCCTGCCGGGCGAGATCCGGATTTACTCGACCAGCATCCCGACCGAAACGCGCCGGGTCTGCCTCATGCAGGACCGTCAGTACCGCCTGGGCGTGGCCGCCGCCTCGATGGGCTATTTCTATCCGCCGCAACTAGGCGGGAACACCATTCCCTGAAGGGATGAGATGAAAGCATAAAACAAAAGGCCGCCCTCGAGGGCGGCCTTTTGAACTTGGATCATTCACAGAACAATGTATTTGATGTTTTTGTAGGGGCGCACCCGCGTGTGCGCCCGCCTAACTGCGCAGAATTCCAGACCACGGGCGGACACATAGGTCCGCCCCTACAAGAATCTGGTCTAATTTGCGAATAATGCGGGTTAATTTGATGTCTTTTACAGCTCCTCCCAACCAAGAGAAAGGAGGCAGGTCATGGACCAGAAGATCATCGACCTGTACGATAGATATACCCACGGGCTGCTGGGCCGCCGGGATTTCCTGAGCCGGCTGGCTGGCCTGGCGGGCGGCACCGCCGCGGCCAGCGCCCTGCTGCCCCTGCTGCAGAACGACTATGCCCGGGCGGAAATTGTCCGGCCGGATGATCCGCGCCTGAACGCGGAAATCGTAAAATATCCCGGCGCTACCGGGGAGGTCCGCGCCTGTCTGGCCGCACCGAAAGGTGAGGCAAAACTGCCGGGCGTGGTGGTGATCCACGAGAACCGGGGTCTCAACCCGCATATCGAGGATGTGGCCCGTCGCGCCGCGCTGGACGGCTTTCTGGCCCTGGCCCCGGATGCCCTGTCGCAGTTTGGAGGCACTCCCCAGGATGAGGATAAGGCCCGGGAGCTGATCGGAAAGCTGGACAGCCAGGCGACACTGAATAATTTCCTGGCGGCGGTCACTTATCTGAAAAACCATCCCCGCTGCACTGGCAAGGTCGGCGCTGTCGGTTTCTGCTGGGGCGGCGGCATGGCCAACCAGTTGGCGGTCAATTCCACGGACCTGCGGGCCGCGGTCGCTTTCTACGGCCGTCAGCCCGAGCCCCAGGATGTCCCCCGGATCAAGGCCGCCCTGCTGCTGCATTATGCGGGCCTGGACGAGCGGATCAACAGCGGCATACCGGCCTTCGAGGAGGCCCTGAAAAAAGCCGGGGTGGCTTACAAAATCTATATGTACGAGGGGGCCAATCACGCCTTCCACAACGATACCAACGCCGCCCGATACGACAAGGCGGCCGGGCAGCTCGCCTGGCAACGCACGGTGGAGTTTTTAAAGGAGAAACTGAAAAGCTGAACAGCGCTTCTTCACTGGCCACCAGTGCACAGCGATAAAAACCGCCTCCCCCTTTGACAAAGGGGGACTGAGGGGGATTTTTATTCAGTCGCCCCGCTCAGCGTTTCGGCAGGTAGAGGTCGGCCCAGGCCAGGTACTGCTTCCAGTCGTAGGGCGTGACCGCATGCCCCCCGGAGCGGATATGGTAGCCCAGCCTGCCGTTCAGCGGCTGGTCCACCGCCGGCATCTCCTCTCCAGCCAGGCCTTCCGCTCCGAGCAGACGGTAGACCGGCTCCGCGCCCTTCAAAGACAGGTACTCGCCCCGCGGGTCAGCCCAGCGGTCCTCCTCCGCGCTGGCCACATAAACCGGCCGCGGCGCAATCAGCGCCAGCAGCATGTGCTGGTCCACCGGCAGCCGCTCCTCGTGCTCGTTGTATTGCCTGAAATTCGCGCAAAACCAATGCGGGAATGAAGTATTGATCGCCCCGACAGTCTCGCCGAAGCAGCGCATCGAGAGCGTCGCCCCACCGCAGCCGGAGTTGTTCGAGACCACCATGGCGAAGCGCTCATCCTGGGCGCCGGCCCACAGCGCGGTCTTGCCCAGCCGCGAGTGGCCCATAACGATTACCCGGCGCGCATCGATTTGACTGTCGGTCTCGAGATAGTCCAGGATGCGGCTCAGGCCCCAGGCCCAGGCACCGATACTGCCCCATTCATCCGCCGCGGGCTTGATCTGCCCGGCCTTGTAAAACAGCGGATGCACGCCGTTCCGGAAGCCGTCATCAAAATCCGGATCGATATCGCCGTAGTAGGCGGTCGCGAGGGCATAGCCGCGCCCCAATATTGCCGGGATATCCCAGCGCGAGGAAGCGCTGCCGCGAGAAGCCTCGGTGGCCTGATTGTTGACGATACCGTTCTTTTCATTCGGCCGCATCCAGTTCGTGTTGAGGATAATTCCCGGATCGCTGCAGATCGAGTGGTTGCCGCCGAAATTCAGGCCCAGGAAAGCCGGGACCGGCCCGCTCCGGCCGCTCGGCAGATAGAGCAGCAGGCCGATAGTGATTTCTTTTCCTCCCTGCTGCAGAGTCAACTCGACCTGTTTCCGGATGGCGGTCCCCTCCAGGGCCAGGCTGCTGTCCAGGCTGGCATAAGTCGCTTTCCCGGGCTTTCCGGGAGATTTCCCGTAAACCTGCTCTTGAAAAAGCCCCATAATCTCCGGCCGCCGCTTCTCGAACCATTGCGTTGAACCGCTTACCCGTGTCCCATCCAGGCAGAGGAGCGGGTTGGGCAGCGTGTAAGCGGGAACCTTGGATTCATCGAAATTCGGCGTAAATTCCTGGCCGCGCAGCAGCAGAGTGGAAAGGCCCAGGCAGAGGGCCGGGATCAAGGAAATAACGGACAGGGTACGGCTCATTTTCAGACCTCCAGTTGGATGCCGGACAGAAAAAGTTGCCATTTACGAGATTGTCGAACTGTACTGCCGAAAATAAAATAATTCAAGAGAGATGCTCCCGCGGCATTCATCCTCTATTTGAAAAAGAGCGGGAAAGCTGCGCCGCAGAAAGAAGATTTTTTTCGGTCCAGGCCCTCTAAGCCTTGAAAAAGCGAAGGCGGAGGATTAATCTTGCGGGTAAGAAATTTAGGATGCTTATTTCAAGCGCTGAAGTGTGCCCGGGCGGATACATAAGTCCGCACTCACCTGCCGGTCAAATCGCCGGGTACAGCCATTGTCGTTGCCGTAGGGGAGGGTTTAAAACCCTCCCCTACAGGTGGGGTTCCCCTCGCCGGGTAATAGTATTACCATACGCTTTTAATCCCACGGGAGGCTGGTCGAGATGAACAAGATACTTGCCGGTTATCTGATACTTGGAGCAGTCATCTCCGCGGGCCTGCGGCCCGGGCCGCTCGCGGCCCAGGAGGACCTCCAGGTGATGAAATCGAACGGAGAGGCAAAACTGGCCTCCTCCATGTTCTACAACTATCTCAGCGCCAGCGCTTTCAAATACCTGGAGGCCAGAAAAGCGGAAATAGCGGCGATCAAGACACCGGCCCAGGTGGCCGAGCGCCAGAGGATAATCCGGGAGAAGATGCTCGGCACGATCGGTTCCCTGCCCGAGCGCACACCGCTCAAGCCGCAGGTCACCGGCCGTCTCGAGCGGCCGGAATACACTATCGAAAAAGTCATCTACCAGAGCCGGCCGGGATTCTATGTTGCCGCGGACCTCTACATTCCGAAAACAGGGCAAAGACCCTATCCCGCGGTTTTGGGGGCCAGCGGCCACTACATGGAGAGCAAAGCTGCCGGGGAATACCAGAATATCTGGATTTCGCTGGCCAAGCTGGGTTTCGTGGTGCTCGCTTTCGATCCGCCGGGCCAGGGCGAGCGGCTGATGTACTATGACCGGGACCTCGGGGCGACTGTTCTCGAAGGCACGGTTATCGAACATACGCTGCCCGGCGTACAGTGCCTGCTTACCGGCTCGAACGTGGCCGGCTATTTTATCTGGGATGAAATGCGCTCGATCGATTACCTGCTGAGCCGTCCGGAGGTCGATCCCAAGCGTATCGCGGTAACCGGCAACTCCGGGGGCGGCACGCAGAGCGCCTATATTGCCGCGCTGGATGACCGTTTGGCCGCCGCGGCGCCCAACTGCTGGCTAACCTCGTGGCGCCGCCTCTGGGAGACTATCGGCCCGCAGGATGCCGAGCAGAACATGCTCCCTTTTATCGCCTCCGGCCTGGACCACCCGGATTACATTATCGCTTTCGCCCCAAAACCCTTCCAGATCAGCGCCTCGATCCAGGACTTTTTCAGTATCACCGGGACCCGCGAGACTTATGCCGAGGCCCGGCGGATTTATGAGATCCTCGGCGCGGCGGATAAATTGACTCTGTTCGAGGCGGACAAAGGCCACGGCTATCATCCGGAACAGCGCGAGGCTTTTTATTCATTCGTGGGCAAGTATTTTCTCGGGCTGGAAACGCCCCTGAAAGAACCGGCGCGGAATCTGGAGAGCGAGCGCGACCTGCTGGCTACCCCCACCGGCCAGGCGGCCACGAGCTTTGCCGATGCTCAGACAGTGGGCACGCTGAACGCCGCCTATGCCCGTAAAATCATGCCCCCCGTCAGTCTGCCCTCCACACAGGAGGCTTTCGAAAGCCTCCGCGAGGAACTGATCAGCAAAGTGCGTAAACAGATCGGATTCGAAAGCAGCAATATCCCCCTGAACGTGCAGAACCGGGGTTTCAGCAGCCGGCCCGGAATGAAAATCGAGCTGGTAACCTTTGAGAGCGAGCCGGGGATAACTCTGCCCGCCCTGATCTGCCGTCCCGAGACAGCCCAGGGGAACCTGCCGCCGGTGCTTTACGCCGCGGACCGCGACAAGGCTACGGACATAAACGGGGATATCGCGGGGCTGGTCAGCCAGGGCCACACGGTGCTCGTTCCGGATGTGCGGGGCAAGGGCGAACTGCAGCGCTACCTGTCGCCCGAGGAACAGAGAGAGGATTTCATCAAGTGGTTCTCTTTCGACTGGAAAATTCCGATGATGGCTTTCCAGGTCGGGCGCAACCTGGTGGGGATGCGGGCCCTGGACTTTATCCGCTCGGTGGATCTGCTGACAAGCCTCAGCCCCGGCCGGACTGCCGGGATTATCGCTATCGGCAAAGGGAGCGCCGGGGTGCCCCTCCTGCATGCCGCCGCGCTGGATAACCGGATCTCCAGGCTCATCATCGACCGGGGGCTCGTCTCCTGGAAAGCCGTGGTGGAGGTCAAATTCCACTGCCGTCAGCTCGACAACATCGTCCCGGGAGCCCTGGCCGCTTATGACCTGCCCGCTCTCGCGGCCAGCCTTTCTCCCCGGCCGCTGGTGCTGGTCAATACGGCCGATCCCATGGGGCATTTAATGTCCCGGCAACAGGTGACCGCAGAGTACGGGCAGGCAGTGCATTGTTATAAGTTGCTGGGCCGCATGGAGAACCTGAAAATCGCCGAAACCCACAAAGATATTTCCCTGGTCGGGGCGTTTCCCGAGGTGTTGGGAGAATCAATAGGGAATGCACGATAATTTCCCATGCCAGGGGAATTGATTCAGGAGTGTCTTTTGAAATGAAGACTGATAATTCGACGCTTAAATAATTTTCTTGTCCGGCGCCGGACCTTCCCTCTCACCCGAATCCGGAGAACCGAACCCATGAGCCTTCAATGCTTGAAATGCCTGCCGCGCCTCTTGCTTGCCGCGCTCTGCCTGACCGTCCTTTTCCCCTGCTCCGGTTTACTGGCCCAGGATTCGGAGAAAGCCTATTCGCCGGACAGCCTGCCGATGGAGGTGGGCCAGGAGCCGCTGATCTTCCGGCTCCGCCGGGGCACCGCGGCCACCGATGATGCAGAGCGCTGGGCCCGGGCACACACCGAGGAAAATATCAGGAAGATCGCCGAAAGCGGGGAAAAGTTCTTTTACACCCATTTCTACAAGGGTTTCGGCTTCCAGGCGGAAAAAGAGGAAATGGACCTCACCGTACAGACCGCGGCCTGGGCCAGGAAATATGGCATGCAGGCCGGGGTCTATTTCCAGTGGGGCAGCGTGGTCTGGGAGACTTTCCTGCAGGAGAACCCGCGCGCCAAGGACTGGGTGCTGCTGGACCGCGACGGCCACCCGGTGCGGATCAACTACGGGCACTATTACTGGCGCTACCTGCCGGACCTGCGCAGCCCGGAATATATGCACTGGTACAAGGAAACCGTGCTGCGCTACTGTATCGAGAAGGTCAAGCCGCGCTATATCTTCCTGGACAACGTGGCCGAAAATCCGCCGGTCTCCTGGCAGCCGCTGCATAACCGCTATTGGGTCGAGGGATTCCGGGATTACCTGCGCACTAATTACACAGCGGAGCAGCGCAAGGAAATGCTCGGCTATTCCAGTGTCGACTATGTCCTGCCGCCCTACTGGGAATGGGAAAATGACAAGGTGGTCAATGACCCGATCATGCAGCGCTGGATCGATTTCCGCTGCAAGTCGGTCACCGATGCGGTAGCCGAGACCTGCCGCTTTATCAAGAGCCTCGACTCGACAATCGCGGTGGGGGTCAATATCCACGAAATCTCCCGGGAGAACCGCGCGATCACCGGGATCGACCCGGTGGCGGTCTGCAACCGGACCGGTGTGGATGCCTGGAGCGGAGAAATCTGGGACGAGGCCGAGCTCACGCCTGAGGGTGTACTGATCTCGCCGATCCGGGAGTATAAGGCCTGCCGGACGCTGAAGGTTGCTTTCCAAAGCGGCGGACGCGGTCCCCTGGGCCGGGCGGTCAAAATGGCCTTCTCCTACCGTCTCAGGATTCCAGGAGGCGGCTACCTGGGCGCGCCCGGCCGGGCCTCCTACCTGAACGGGCCCTCTCCGAATGACAAATTTTACCAGTACGTTGACTACTACCGGGACACCGAGTCCGTAGCCGATGTCGCCGTGCTGCACTCCTACCCTTCCCTGGCCTACAACTCATTCGACCCCCTGGCCAGCACAATCGGTTTCGAGCAGACCCTGATCCAGGCCAAGGTGCCTTTCGATATCATTTTCGAGGAAAACCTCAAGGACCTCTCGAAATACAAGGTGCTGGTGCTGGCCAACACCGAGTGCATGGCCGACAGCGAGATCGCGGCGGTCCGCGCCTTTGTCCGAAACGGAGGCGCTCTGGTGGCTACCGGCTCGGCCTCGCTCTACAACCAGTGGCGGCGTCCCAGGCCGGAGTTCGGCCTGGGGGATGTGCTGGGCCTGACCCGCGAGGAGGCCCGGAAGACTTTTGACTCCTACCAGATCTCCGATGCGGTCTCGACCTGGGTCGGCGCCGCGGGGCTGTATGCCAAAAGAGGCGCGTTCGGCAAGGGCAGGGCGGTTTACATACCGCGGGTGATCCCGGCCTATCAGGGAACGACGGTCCGGATGAACCTGCCGGTCAACTGGCCTGAGCTGGAGGAGGCGGTCCGCTGGGCCGCCGGAGGTGAATTCTCAGTGCGGGTCCAAGCTCCGCTGACCGTGGTTATGAACCTTTACCGGAAAAAAGAAAAAGACCAGATGATCCTGCACCTGGTCAATTTCAAACCGGACCTGATTCGCGAAATCCCGGTCGAGCTCAATATCCCCTCGGGCAAAAAAGTCCGCTCGGTGACCCTGATCTCCACCGACCGTGAGGGGACTCAGCCAGTGAATTTCAGCGTGGACAAGGCGGTGCTCAATTTCCGGGTCCCGCAGCTCCAGCTTTACGACATGCTGGTTATTCAATTGGGCTGAGATGAACTACCCCGCGGCAAGCCCCTGAGGTATCAATTTTGGGGCGGGTTTCAAACCCGCCCCTACGCTTGATTTGAGGGCGATCTATTCCGCGGCATAGCTGCGAGGAATTCTATTCGATTAAAGACAAGGAGAAGCCTGCCCCTTCAGGAGATCGCCCGCGCTATGGCAAAGGCCGCTGAGGCGGCCAACCCGCCGATAACCACGGTCTGCAGGGCGCTGCGCAGGGGCCGGGTGCCGGTAAAGCGGCCCTTGATATAGCCGAAAATCCCCAGGGCCGCGATAGTGACCCCGATCGAGCTGAACAGCGCGGTGAGAACCGAGGGTAGGACAATGTAAGGCCCCAGGGGGATAAACCCGCCGGCAACATAGGCCCCGGCGATAGTCAGGGCGCTCCAGAAAGCCCTTTTCGGATTGGGCTGCTCCAGCCCCAGCTCGAAGCGCATCATGAAATCCACCCAGGCCGCGGGGTTATTTTTCAGCGCCTCGACCACCGGGCGGCTGTGCTCCTCGCTCAGGCCGAAATCCCGCAGCACATCCACCACCTCCTGCTCCTCGGCCAGGGGTTTTTCGACCACCTCGGTTTCCTCCCGGATTTTCTCGCTGGCGTAATGCTCGGCCTCGCTCCTGGCGGCCAGGAATCCGCCCAGGCCCATGGCGATCGAGCCCGCGGCGATCTCGGCCAGGCCGGCGGTGACTATTATCCCGGTCGAGCTGATCGCCCCTGAAAGCCCGGCGGCCAGGGCGAACGGCACGGTGAGCCCATCGGACATGCCGATCACGATGTCCCGGACCACCTCCGAGGAAGTGAAATGGCTCTCGATATGCGGGTGCTGAGTCATGCTGCAATTTCCTTTCTGTTTTATGCGGAGACAATTAAATCTGAAAAGGGGTGAACCCCTGCTGTAAATATCTCGAAAGTCAAAGGAATACCGGGCAATATGATACTCGCCGGCAAGCTCTTATTCAATAATAATATTAGCCGGAGTCAATAGCGTTTTTTCCTGTTAAAATCTTATGCTTATTGATAA
>MFIX01000025.1:14426-14775 GCA_001780825.1 Candidatus Glassbacteria bacterium RIFCSPLOWO2_12_FULL_58_11
GTGTCCCGGCCCGGAGTATCCTGAAGAGAGAGGTTCCAGATGATAAAAAAAATTATAATCCTTTCCGCGCTGCTCGCGCTCGGCGCACCTTGCCGCTCGCAATCGGTTACTGTGTTTGAGGGCCACCCGCGGCTGCTGCTGCGCGAGAGCGCTTGGGGCGAGCGCTCGGTGACAGTCGCCGAGGTGCGCAAAAGGGCCCGCGACCCGCGCTACGCCCCCTACCTGGCCTGGATGGAGCGCCGCGGAGCGCCCAACCTGGCCCTGAAGGCTCTCATGCTGGATGACCGCGAAGCGGCGCTGAAATGTATCAAAATGCTCGAAAACCGTGGGGACTACGGCAATACCACGG
>MFIX01000025.1:14879-24040 GCA_001780825.1 Candidatus Glassbacteria bacterium RIFCSPLOWO2_12_FULL_58_11
CCGGGCAGTGCATCGAAATGTATGACTCCCAGGGAGCCCATATATTCCATACGCGGATGTACGGCTTCCCCACCGGAGTGGCGGCCGCCGGACTGGCACTCAAAGGGCACCATCCGGAGGCGGATAGATTCTGCGAATGGGCCTATGGCAAATACATGCACGATCTGTTTCCGGCGCGGGAGGTCCAGGACGGCTCGGTGCACGGCAGTCTGGCCTATGGCCGCAAGTACACCATGTGGCTGACCGGGCATTTTATCGCCTGCTGGTACTCGGCAACCGGGGAAAATCTCTGGCAGATGATCCGCGAGGAGCAGGGCGACTGGGCCTGGCGCGAGGCCCTTTTCCTGATTTACGCCGAGCAACCGGACGGCAAAATGGTGCGCTACGGGGACAATTTCTTCCGCGGCACCGAGCGCTTCAGCTTCCGGGTGATCTCCGAGCGCGCTTTCGCCTATGATGAGCCGCTGGGCCGCGGCTATGTCGATTACCTGCTGAAGAAGCACGCCGGGATTACCAATGACCGTCAGGGCATGGAAATCGGCAGCGAGTACCAGGTCTTCCTGTACTGGGACCCGGATCGGCCCGGCTTAGATCGCAATGTCCTGCCGACAAGAACTCTGTTCAGCCCCCACGGGACCGGGATGGCTTTCTGGCGCAGCGGCTGGGGCCCGGAGGACACTTTCATCTTTTTCAAATGCGGCGACTATTTCGACAACCACGGGCATTTCGATGCCGGGCATGTCGAGGTGTTCCGCCGTGCCCCGCTCCTGATCGAAGCCGGCTCCTATGAGGGCGGGACCGAAAGCCAGCACTATATAAAATTCTTCCACAACTCAATCGCCCACAACACGATCCAGATCGTGGATCCCGCGGACCCGGAGGACGCCGGCTCCCAGCGTTTCTACAACAACCAGAACATGAACACTATCGAGGACTACCGTCTGGATAAAAAGCGCGAGATGGGCAATGTGGTTTTCTACCGGGATGAAGGCGATTTGGTTTGCCTGGCCGCGGATTTCAGCGCCGCCTACCCAGAGGACAGAGTGCGCAGCGTAGTGCGTGAGCTGGCCTGGATCGGCGAGCGTTACCTGGTGGTGCTCGACAATATCGTGCTGGCGGATAGTAAATATCAGCCACGGATACTCTGGCATTATGCTGTCAAACCCAGGCTGGGTCAGCGGCGGTTCACGGTAGCGGATGGCGGAGCGCGGGCCGTGATCAGCGTGCTGGCTCCGGTCAATGCCGTGCTCGATACAGTGAAGGCTTTCACCGTGGGTACCGGCGTATATCCGCCGGAGCATCCCCGGCCCGAGCTGGGAGTGGGCCGGGCCGAGGTCAGCGCGCCGGTTAGCGCAGACACGCTATTCACTTTCGTGCAGGTGATCGATATCGCCGATGAGAGCATACAGCCCGCCGAACCGCTGTGCCGGGTGACTGACGCCGGCCATTCAGTGACTGTCAGCCTGCCGACCGGAGAACTCAGGCTGGAGGGACAGCCCGGCAGCCGCAGCGTTATCGATTTTTTTAAGAATTAGCCAGGCCGTCTTAGCGGCATACTGCAAGCCATGCTTGCCATGAACCGGATTCAGGGGAGATCAGAACAGTGCAAAGAAAAGAATTTCTGCTCGGCGCAGCCGGCGCAGCCATATCCCTGGCCTCGACGGCACAGCTAATTGGGAGAGCGCAGGTTAATATGGACTCGGCTTTCAAGCTTCAGACCGGCCAGGCCCTGGCCGACCCCTGCCTGTTGAATGCCGGGGACAGTTATTACCTTATCGGGACCGGCCAGTCCCGTCGGCCCAGGGAGAGCGGGCTGGCTTTCGACCTTTACCAGTCCCCGGACCTGCTGAGCTGGAAAAATCTGGGTCCGGTGCTGAAACTGCCCGAGTTCGAGGGCAGCCGGGAGGGGAACTACTGGGCCCCGGAAATCCTGCCTTTCGGCGGGAAATTTTACCTCTACTACACTGCGGACTCTTTCGGCAACCCCGAGAAAAGATTCGTCCGGGTAGCGCTGGCCGAGCGGATCGAGGGACCCTACGAGGACAGCGGACAAAAATTGACCGCCGAGCCCTCGATTGACGGTCACCCGGCGTATGCTAACCCGGCCGAGGGCTACCTTTTCTATACCGGAAACGAGGGCAACCGCAATGTGGGGCAGTTGATGGTGGACCGTTTGATCACTCCCCTGCAGACCGCCAATGAGCCGGTCAAAGTCTTCCCGGAGGAGACTGTCCCCTGGGAGGAGGGGCCGTTCACCTGGCAGCACGGCGGCTCGACTTACCTGTTTACCAGCATGGGCAACTGGCGCGATGGGAGCTACCATATCCTGGTTTCCCGGGCGGATAAAACAGGCGGTCCCTTCCAGCGGCTCACCCGCGCCGACGGCAACGCGAACGTGCTTGCCACTCACGAAGCGGAGCAGTCCGGGCCGGGGCACAATTCGATATTCAGCGGTCCGGGCGGCAAGACCTTCATCTGCTACCACGCCTGGGACTCCGGCCACACCGGCCGTTATCCCTGGGCCGCGCCATTGGAATGGGTTGATGGTTTTCCGGTGGCTAAGCAGTAAGGTGGCACGGCCAGTCGTCTCATAATTTACATTATATATACAACTTTTTATACCAGGATGACTCGCAATGAAAAAGAAAAGCGCCGGGATCAACCGCAGAAAATTTCTCAAATACAGTGCCGCATCCTCCGCCGCACTGGGAGCTTTTTCTCTTTCCGGCCTGCCCGGCGGCCCGGCCGCCGGAGAAGACCGGCTCCCGTTGGGCGGAACCTGGCGGTTCAGGACTGACCCGCAGGGCCGGGGCGAGGCTGAGGGCTGGCAGCAGGCCGGCCAGGCGGCGGATGCCGCCTGGAGTGAGGATGCCGTGCCGCACACCTGGAAAGTCGCGGAGGAAACGGCCGACTATTTGGGGCAGGCCTGGTACCGGAAGGAATTCGATGCTCCATCCGAGTGGCGGGACTGTACGGTGCGCCTCGAGTTCGAGGCGGTTTATCATACGGCAACGATCTGGTTCAACGGCCAGTCGGTCGGCAGCCACACCGGCAAGGGCTACACGGCTTTTATCATTGACATATCCGCGGCGCTGCTGCCCGGTGAAAGAAATTTTCTAGTTGTCCGGGTTGATAATTCATTCGATAAGAACATTCTGCCCCGCGGGGACTCTTACGACTGGGCCGCGGATGGCGGTATAATCCGTCCGGTAAGCCTGCTGGTAACCGGCAGGACTTTTATCGAGCGGGTGGAGGTGGATGCGGTGCCGGACTTGCAGGGTGGCCGGGCCGATCTGGACTTCCGGGTGATCCTGCACAACAGCGGAGACCAGGCCGCCGGCCTGGATGTAGGCTACCGGGTAATCGAGGAGGCCAGCGGCCTGATCGTCCTGCAGAAAAGCCCGGCCGCTTCGGTGTCGCTCGAACCGGGCATGACCCGGGAGGTCGCTCTTCCCCATACAGTTCTTCCCTATCCGAAGCTGTGGCATTTCGACCATCCCAATCTCTACCATCTGGAAGTCGAGATTCGCTCCGACAGCCGGAAACTGCACAGCCAGGCGGCGGTATTCGGGATACGGACCTTTGAGGTCCGCGACTGCGGCTTTTATCTCAACGGCGAGCGTGTCCGGTTGATGGGCGTCGAGCGCATGGGCGGCAGCCACCCGGATTTCGGCATGGCCGAGCCCGTCGACTGGATCGAGCACGACCACCGGGACTTGAAAGAGCTGAACTGCGTTTTTACCCGGGTGCACTGGCCGCAGGACAGCCGTGTGCTGGACTTCTGCGACCGTCATGGAATCCTGATCCACCTCGAGGTCCCGGCCTGGGGCCCGGAGACTTTCCAGGGCATGAAGAACGAACCGGATAAAAATGTTATGCAGAACGGCCTGGAGCAGCTCCGGGAAATGATTGCCCGCGACCGCAACCACCCTTGCATATTCGCCTGGGGCGTGGCTAATGAGATCGACGGGCAGAACCCGGCGGCTTTCAATTTCGCCAGGCGGATGTCCGAGGAGGCTGCCCGGCTCGACCCCCGCCGTCTGCGCACTTACGCCTCGAACTCGCTGCTCGAGACCCCGGGCAAAGATGTCTCCGGACTGATGGATTTCATCGAGTTCAACGAGTACTATGAGAGCTGGGTCCCCGGGACGGTCGCCGATATGCGGAAAAACCTGGAGGCAATCCACAGCGCATTTCCGGACAAGCCGCTGGTAATCTCGGAGTACGGTTACTGCCAGTGCCGTCCTGACCGCACCGGCGGCGATCCCCGGCTGATCGAAATAATGCGCACCCACAATGCGGTATTCCGCGAGTGCGACTTTATCGGCGGGGCAATCTTTTTTTGCTACAATGACTACCGGACCCATATCGGCGACAAGGGACAGGGCGCGCTCAAGCAACGCGTGCACGGCGTGGTGGACCTTTACGGCGAGCATAAGCCATCTTACGAGGCCCTGCGCCAGGAATCCAGCCCGCTTGAATCCCTGGAGATAAGCGGCTCAGCCGGCGCTCTCAAGGCAACTCTGGTCCTGCGTGCAAGCCTGCCCTCCTACCGTCTGGAAGGCTACAGTCTGCGCTGGATCGCTTACGGAAACCCGGACCTGCCGATGGAGCAGCACGCGGCGTCCCTGCCAACCCTGGAGCCGGGCGCCAGCGCGAGCCTGGAACTGCCGTGCGCTCTCGAAAAACCGAGCCGCCTCAGGGTTGATGTCCTTCGCCCGACGGGTTATTCCGCGGCTACGGCCTGGTGGAAAGCCTGACCGCCCGAGACACGCAAAGTTTTCTGCGGGGCTGGGTCGAAACCCCGGGCTTGGGGGCGGCGCGCGCATGAAGCATGCGCTGCGGGGCCGCCGGGTATGTCCCCGGCGGCCCCACCTGTGCGGCCAGCACAGGCGCCGCCCCCTGCCCATGGACCCGCTCACCCGCTCCTCCGCTTTCCCGGAACCCGCCTGCAAACTCACGGTTAAAATATATGCCCTCGCTGGAGCCGGCCTGCACCGTAATCATAAAAAGCCGGCTTGACATTTAGTACGAAATCGGATATAATGATATCGTACTACTTTTTTCTTTTTGCGGTTGTGTTCTCAAGCCTCCGGTGAACCGGGCGGCGCAAATTGCCGGTACATCTTGAGGATAAACTTCTTACAGTTCTATCTTTCCGAAAAGGAGACGAGCATGCGCATTATCGATTCGCTACTGATGGAGTTGGACCAGGAAACCGCCTCCACGCGTAAAGTGCTGGAGCGGGTTCCCGAGGAGCATCTGAAATGGAAGCCGCATCAGAAGTCGATGACCCTCGGCCAACTGGCGCTGCATATCGCCATAATCCCCGGCGCTATCGCCGGCTTGGTCTCCCAGGAAGGGCTCGAGTTACCCGGTTTTCGCGAGGATGCCCAGCCGGCTACCAAGGCGGAAATCCTCCAGGCGCTAGAAGGCAGCCACGCGACCGCTAAAGAATCCCTCGGCAAGCTGGACGACCAGAAAGCCATGGCCACCTGGCGGCTGACCCGTCAAGGCAAAGAGCTGATGGCTATACCGAAGATCGGGGTGGTGCGGGTAATCCTGCTCAACCACCTGTACCATCACCGGGGCCAGATGACCGTGTACCTGCGTCTCCTGAATATTCCGCTCCCCGCAGTATATGGAAGCAGCGCTGATGAAAGCGCTTTCGGTGCGTGAAACCCGGCTGGCGAAGCATATAATTGTTATGTGTAAATGAAGACCGATAACTGTGATGGAGGATGATTAAGATGGTTAAGGATACGCTGCTGGCGGGATACGGTTTAAGCCAGAGGATAATTACCATAAATATCGAGGGTGTGACCCACGCGGAAAGCCTGAAACAGCCCTCGCCAGCGGGCAATTGCCTGAACTGGATCGCCGGTCATATACTGGCAACCCGGGGTATGATCCTCGGCCTGCTCGGCGGCAAGCCGTTTCTAAGCGAGCAGGATGCCGGGTATTACATTCGCGGCTCCGCGCCGGTCAAGCCTGGTGGACCGTGTGTCGAATTCGGACTCCTGAAAGAGGGTCTCGAACAGACCAGCGGGATGATCCTGGAAAAAATTCAGGCAGCGGGCAGCGATTTTATCGAGGAGCCGTTGAACGTACCGGACTTTCCGGTCAAGCTGGAGAAGCCGAGCCGGGATGCCTATCTGACATTGCTGCTGGTGCATGAGGAGTACCACTGCGGCCAGCTCGGGCTGGGACGCCGTCTGCTGGGCAAGGATTCGGCAATCAAGTAAACTCTCAGCCGCCTGGCCGCTAATGGCGGCAAACCAGAAAGAAAAGAATGGATGCACTTAAAATTCTTTCCCCGATCCACAAAGCCACCCGTCAGATCGGGCTGCATCTGGAGCAGAAAACCCGGCGCCTGGGAGTGAGTAACATCGAGGGGCACCTGCTGACTTACCTGCTCAGCTATGCTCCCTGCCCGATCGCCGAACTTAACCGGGTGTTCGGCCTCAAGCGCTCCACGCTGACCTCCATCCTCGACCGTCTCGAGGAGCGCAGGCTGATCAGCCGCACGGTAAACCCGGCTGACCGCCGCTCCTGGCTGGTCCAAATCCAGCCCGCGGGCGCCGATATAGCCCGCCGTCTACGTAGCGTACTCGAGGAGTTCGAGGCGGAGATTATCGGCCTGCTGGGCCAGGAAGACCTGCGCAGCTTCAACCGGGTAATGGAAACGATCGCCCGGGTAACTGCGGTGGAGCTGCGTGACCGGTCCTGAACCGGAGTGTCCGGTTTTTCAGAAAAGACTATAAGTTCTTAAAAGGCGGTTGCCCGTAATTTCCGGGCAGCCGCTTTTCTATTTCCAATTGATTGTATCCGTAAGCGCACTAAATCTTTGACTCCTGTTTCCAGCTCAGCTACATTCAGTGATCGGAGAAATTCGTTCCGGCAGTCCCATTGTCAGCAAATTATCTTTACCATTTCCGGTCAGTTTCCATTCCTCATTTCAAGCCTCGGGGGCACCTGATGAACAGAACCGGTCTGACTCTCACCCTTATACTCCTGCTCTGCTGCTTTTCCGGCCTACCGGCCCGGCCTGTGGAAAGCGAAACAGACCTGAGCGGCTTTGTGCCGCTGTTCGACGGCAAATCCCTGGAGGGCTGGCGCCCGTTCGGAGATGAACCCGAGGGCCGCTGGACAGTCGAGGAGGGGGCGATTGTCGGCGTTCAATTCCCGGAAGGCAAGGGCGGCCTGCTGGTCACCGACAAGCAGTTCTCGAATTACGAGCTCTATGCCGAGGTCTATGCCACTTATCCCCTGGATACCGGTCTGTTCCTGCGCATTCTGCCGGGCAATCAGCATTTCCAGATCACCATCGACTACCGGCCGACCGGTGAGATAGGCGCAGTTTACGGCCCGTTCCCCGGCGGGGGTGGTGGTTTTTTCCAGCACTGTTTCCTTGGTTTTACCTACTGGAACCCCAATGAGTTCAATCCGATCCGCGTGCGGATCGAGGGCAACCCGCCGCGGATCCAGGTCTGGGTCCGGGAGACCAAGGTGACCGATTATCAGGACACATATGTCGAAGGCCAGCCGCGTTTCACGGATACTGGCTCGATCGGCATCCAGGTTCACCCGGGAGAAAGCTGGGGCAAGGGCAGCAAGGTCTCTTTCCGCAAGATCATGGTCAAGGAGTTAAAATGACCGTACGATCCGAAATTACCACCGTGCCACCCGGATTTCCAAAAACCAGGCATTGGAACAGTAAACAATTTTTAATACGAATTGCTCCTGAACAGTACCTTTCATCCAGTCGAGGCCTCGATGCGCAGATTACTATCAAGATTTTATCCGGCAGTCGCCGCTCTTTCACTCCTGCTGGCCTTCTCTTTCTCGATGGCCCCTGCCGCCGAACGTCCTGATCCGCCCTTTACCGCGGACAGCCGGATCGACCCCGGCGATCCCGCGCAAGCCGGGTTGATCAGCCAGCTGATCACTTTCCTCGATGGGACGGTCTATGCCGGGCAGATTGTGCTCAGTGAAACCGGCCAAGTCAAGGGCGACCCGGAAATTTTCAGTCCCGGAACGCTGAGCCTCGAGCGCCTGGGCGAGCTGGCCTCTTACGGCGATTCGATCGCCGCCATACCGGGAAGCACTCTGATGGATGCACTGGCTTATGGCGACGCAGGCGGCCTGGATGCAGAGCGTTACCAGGATATCGCCTATGCCCTGCCGCTGCCCTCCGCCCCGGGGCTGCCGCTAAATGTGCTGCGCGCGTATCTGGAAAAGAGGCTCGAGGGCCAGGATAAGCTCTCAGTGCGCGCCGTGTCCAGCCTGCTCCAACTCTGCATGGAGATCGAGCGGGATGCCGACCTGCTGCAGGACTTTTTCCGCATTTATATTAATGTGGGGCTCAAAGTGAGCCTGAGCCAGCTCGGCCTTCCCGCGGGTGAGGATGATCTGCTTAAGATCGGCCAGGAGCTTTCTCCCCTGACCGCCAAGTGCCCCTATTCCACAACGCCGCAGGACTGGCAGGTGATGCTGTATAAGCTGGAGATGTGGGGCGCCAAAAACACCGGCCAAAGGGACCGCAAAGTCCTGGCTTCGGAACTGCTGAAAGACCCGGCGGTCAGCGCTTTGCGTCCGGCCCTGGCTAAACTTCCTCCGCGCCGGGTGGCTTTCCTGGGGCACTCGCTTACCATGAGCCTGCACTGGTCGACTTATGGCTCCTGGTGCGATATCGCCGCCGAGGTGGTCAAGCAGGTCAACCCGCAGTTCGAATATGGGGACTTCAACTCAGGCGGTCTCACTCCGACCCGGGCCGTGCAGAAACACCTGAAAGACCTGCTGGCCTGGCACCCGGATGAAACCTATATGCTTATGTCCATCCGGAACAAGGAGGACCGCCGCAGCCTGGAAAAGATCATATCCGATCTGAAAGGTATCGGCTGTAAGGTATTTATCGTGGATGATGTCCGGCCCTGGGGTTTCCGCAACGAGGGCGAGTATAAGGATACATATTCCTGGCTCGAAGCCCTCTGCCGGAAAGAAGGCGCCACTTTTCTGGCTTTCCAGCAGCTTTATAAAAAAGCTCCGGTCTGGAAAGCCTGGCGCCCCTTGACCGAGGATATCCACCTCAGGACTGAAGGCCATATATTCTACGCCAGGGAGCTGCTGAATCTCTGGGCCGGGAAAATGTAAGCGTGCAT
>MFIX01000025.1:24100-31336 GCA_001780825.1 Candidatus Glassbacteria bacterium RIFCSPLOWO2_12_FULL_58_11
TGTGCGGTCAGCACAGGCGCCGCCCCCAAGCCCGGGACACGGTACCCCCTTCCTCTGACAGAAGCATCTCCTTCTTTATGGAGGTCCGCAATGCCGCACCGCCGCATCTTAACTTACTCGATGTTTCTTTTATGTTCAGTATTAAATCTTTTATATGCAGAGGAACAACAGGGTGACATCGGTTATAAACCTACCCCTGAAAACCTTGAGACGCGCGCCTGGTTCCAGGATGCCAGGTTCGGGATGTTCATCCATTGGGGCGTCTACAGCCTGCTGGGCCGTGGCGAGTGGGTGATGCACATGGAAAACATCCCGACCGCCGAATATGAAAAATTGCCGCAGAAATTCAATCCGCAGAAATTCGACCCGGACCGCTGGTGTGAGATCGCCGCCGGCGCGGGCATGCGCTATATCACCATTACGAGCAAGCACCATGATGGATTCGCGATGTTCCACAGTAAGGTCAGCGACTATGATATCGTGGAGCGCACGCCCTATGGGAGAGATGTCCTGAAAATGCTGGCGGAGGCTTGCACTCGTCACGGCCTGAAGCTCTTTTTCTACCACTCGCAGCTCGACTGGCACCATCCGGACTACTTCCCGCGGGGAACCAGCTTTGCCCATGGAAGGCCGGAGAGCGGAGACTGGAACAAATACCTGGATTACATGGATGCGCAGTTGGCCGAGCTGTGCAGCAATTACGGGAAAATCGGCGGGATCTGGTTCGATGGGATGTGGGAAAAGCCCGAGGCGGACTGGCGCCTTGGGAAGACGTATCGATTAATTCACTCTCTTCAGCCTTGGGCGATGGTCGGAAGCAATCATCACGTGAAGCCTTTTCCGGGCGAGGACTTCCAGATGTTCGAAAAAGGCCTGCCCGGCCAGGATCCTTTCAACAAAGGCTCCGGCATTTCCGAGCTGCCGCTGGAAACCTGCGAGACGATCAACAATTCCTGGGGCTACAGCGAGCATGACCATGGGTTCAAATCGGCCAAAGACTTGATACGCCTCCTTGTCCGGGCCGCGGGGAATAACTCGAACCTGCTGCTTAATGTGGGTCCCCTGCCGGACGGCACGATCCAGAAAGCGCAGCAGGAGCGTCTGGCCGCTATCGGAGCCTGGCTGCGCGAGCATGGCGAGACTATTTACGGAACGCGGGGCGGCCCATTTCCGCCGCAGAGCTGGGGTGTTTCTACCCGCAAAGGCGACAGGATTTTCCTGCATGTCCTGGAGCCGGACGGGTTGATCTGCCTGACCGATATAGGCCGCAAGGTCAGCCGGGCCCGCTTTCAGGATGGCGCGCCGGTCGAGTTTCTAGCCACCGCTTTCGGCACTCTGCTCAAGCTCCTGCCTCAGGCCGGGGACACGGTCGACAGGATTATCGAAATCGGCCTGGAATAATAGTGGCGGGACATCCAGATTTTCAGGAAGCCGGGGTTTAAGGCAGCGAATCTTGCAACTACCCTGACCGGGCGAAAGTTTTGCTATACGATAAGCCACAGTCCTTTTTAGTGATATTACCACACAGCCGAAGCGCGTAAAAATGGACCGGTCTGCAAAGCTATGCAAGTCGGTTAACGAGGCGATAGGCGGGACTCCGCTGGTCGAGCTGTCCCGTCTGACCCGGGGCCTCGAGGGCCGGGTCCTGGCCAAACTGGAGTATCTCAATCCCGGCTTCTCCAAAAAGGACCGTATCGCCCTGCAGATGATTGAGGAGGCCGAGCGCTCTGGAGAGCTGCGGCCCGGCATGACGGTCGTTGAGCTGACCAGCGGCAACACCGGCACCGGGCTGGCGATTGTCTGCGCGGTGAAAGGCTATCCTTTCGTGGCGGTGATGAGCCGGGGCAACTCGATCGAGCGGGCGCGCATGATGGCCGCTCTGGGGGCCGAAGTGGTGCTGGTGGACCAGGCGCCGGGCGCTGTGCCGGGACAGGTCTCGGGGGAATCGCTGGCCCTGGTGGAGGAGGCCGCCCGGCGGATCGTGGCCGAGCGCAAGGCGTTCCGCGCCGACCAGTTCAGCCTGGAGGGCAATTACCGGGCGCATTACCTTCACACCGGCCCGGAAATTATCGCCCAGAGCGGGGGAAGCGTGGAGGCATTCTGCGATTTTGTCGGCACGGGAGGGAGTTTCGCCGGAGTCACCCGGGCGCTGCAGGAGCATGCTCCGCGCTCGCTCTGCTATGTGGTCTAACCGGCCGGGGCGGCGGTTCTGGCGGGTTGCGCGATAAAGACTCTGGAGCATAAAATCCAGGGCGGCGGATATTCGATCAGGGAGCTGAAATTCCTGGAGGGTTTGCGGATTGACGGGTATGTGCAGGTAACCGATGAGGAAGCGATAACAACCGCACGCAGGCTTGCCGCGGAGGAAGGGCTTTTCGCCGGGTTCTCCTCGGGCGCGAATACCGCCGCGGCGCTTAAGCTGCTCGAGGGTCCCTGCCGGGGCAAAACAATTGCCATCCTGCTCTGCGACTCGGGGCTTAAATACCTGAGCACCGATCTCTGGCCGCCCCTCGAATCCGAATGAACCCGGCGGAAAGTAAAAGTTGCTTAGGCAGACTTTTATATTAGTTTTTATGCTTAATTGCATTGAGTAAGGCAACCGGCTTTATCTTCTAGGGAGAGAACGTAGAGATGAAACTGCTCGCGGTGTGTGTCGGCCAGCCGAAAGAAGTCACCTACCGGGACAAGACAGTCATGACCGGGATATTCAAGGAGCCGGTGGAAGGCCGGGTGATGCTGCGACAGACCAACCTTGACGGGGACCGTCAGGCCGATCTGCGCTACCATGGCGGCGGCGACAAAGCGGTCTATGCCTATCCATTCGAGCATTACGCCTACTGGCAGGAAAAGCTGGGCCGCAGCGACTTCAAATACGGGCAGTTCGGCGAGAACCTGACTACCGAGGGCCTGCTGGAGGAGGAGGTCCGTATCGGCGAGGTGCTGGGGATCGGAGGGGCGCTCCTGCAGGTGACCCAGCCGCGCACTCCTTGTTTCAAGCTGGGCTTGAAAATGGGGCAGGACACCTTTCCGCCATTGTTCCTCGAAAGCGGCCGCAGCGGTTTCTACCTGCGGGTCCTGCGCGAGGGCGAGATCGGCGCGGGCGACCCGATTGAGATTGTCGAGCGGCCGACAGACTGCCTGACCGTGCGCGAGCTCTGGCACCTGATGCACTATGAGACGGAAAACCGGGAGGGCGCGAAAATAGCGCTGGCTATGCCCGCTCTCTCCCAGGCCTGGCGCGAAACACTTGAGGAAAGAGTACGCAAATAGCCGGGGCGGCATTGAAACACCCCGGCTGTTTGCGTGAAGCTGGCGCTTGCTATATTACGTCTTATACCATTATTTCGCGTATGGGTATTTCACTGCCGTAAAGACCGTGCGGACCTCCCCGCCTTTCTGGAGATTAAGCTCGAACTGCCTCTCGCGGCCATCCGCTGTTCTCAACGTAACCTTATAGCTGCCGTAAAAGCCGCGGAATTTGACCATGCCGGCGGCATCGCTTTTCGCGCTCAGGCTGGTATGCCATTCCTCGCGGATCAGCTTTTTGAGCCGGTCGTAAATCGGTTTGGGCCTGTACTCCTCATCGATCAGTCCGCCCTTCGGCAACCAGGAATTCCGGTCGGAGAGGCCCCAGATATTGAATGAGACCACGGCCGGGTGCCCAAACGCCAGACGGTACATCTGCTCGGCGAAATCCGCCTGGGCCTGTTCGGTCCAGGTGCCGCTGCGCCAGCCGCCGGTAATCTCCTTGTTGCCGGATTGCGGATGAAACTCGGTGATATGCAGCGGCAGCCCCAGCTCGGCCAGCTTGTCGAAAGTCTCCCAGACCCGTTTAGGCGGGTACCATTCCTCGCGCGGCTCGTGGGCCTGGATCCCCAGGCCGGAGAGCGGAGCGCCCCTTCGCTGAAGCTCTTTGACCAGGTCGTAGAAGCTCTGACGGGTCTCCGGTATGGCGATCTGGTAGAATTCGTTGAGGATCAGGGTCGCCCGGGGGTTGGCGCTGTGGGCCCAGCGGAAAGCTTTTTCCACCAGGTCGAGGTTCGTATCCCAGGGCTGACGGCCCCAGGAGCCGGCATTCGGGGCATCCCAGGCGGTGATATTCACCGGCTCGTTGAATACATCCCAGATGTCGATATCTCCCTTGAACCCGCCGACCACATTCTTGACCCGGTACTGAAGGTAGTTGAAAGTCTCCTCCATCGGGTAATCCGCCAGCCAGCGCGGCTTGCCCGAGGAAGCAGGCCAGACCAGCGGATGCCCCTTGGTAACGATCCCGTTAGCTTTGCACCACTCGATTACCGGCAGCATGCTCTCCCATTCCGGCATACCCTGGCGGGGTTCATAGCCCGCCCAGTAAAACGGGAAGACCGCGAAATTGAACAGATCCTTGAACATGCGCTTGAACTGCTCCGGCCGGTAGCCGCCATCCTCCTCAACCAGATCGAAAATGATACAGCCGAACAGGAACTGCGAGCTGATCTGCTCGACCTCTACCGCGGCATTGGCAATCGGCTTGCCGGACTCCTCGCGGAAAGTGATCTCGGCATCGCCTTTGCGGTGCTGTTCGATATTCTCGGCGACTTTTTTCATTAGCGCGGCTTCCACCGCGGCGACATCGCCGGCCTGGGCTTTCAATTGACCGAGACATACAAACAGGAAAGCGGCCAGGAGCGCGCCTGCTAGACCGGGAGAGGAAATTTTCATCATCGCCTCCGGGAACGGGTGATTGATTACGGATTTTCGCTTGGAAAAATCTGTCTCTCAGGGACTCTGAACTCTCCATGTTTCGCTAGTTAAGCGGGTATTTTTCTTGACATCCTTCGGCCGGCGGCGATATTTCATTCAAGGCCAGCGGTAAAAGCCCTTCCGAGGGGACAGAGTGCGGCCCTGCTGCAGCCATGCCTAAGTATATCGGCACCAGCAGGCAAGCGCAAGATTTCCCGGCGCCCCTTGCGCCGTCGGGCCGCTGGCCGGCGGCATTAATTATCGCTCTGCATTGACTGAGTGTATTAAATCTTTAATATGGGAAGCCAAATGAATTCGAGCAGATTAATCATTGCCCTGGTACTGCTCTATCTTCCAATGGCCGCGCAGGTCCCGGCCGCGGAGATCGAGGTTCGCGGGGCCTATGGCGGGGTGCAGTCCTTCTGGGACAGCGGAGCGCGCCTGGATGATTACGGAATAAACGCGATATTCACCGGCGGCCACTGGCTCCAGCCGGCCCAGGTGGCCCGGGCCAGGGCCGAGGGCGCCCGCGTCTTCGCCGAGTTCGCCACGCTCAACGGCGGGGAATATGTCGAAAAGCACCCGGAAGCCTGGCCTGTGGATGAAAAAGGCGAAAGATCCCCCAAAGCCGACTGGTTCATGGGAGTCTGCCCCACCGATCCGGGGTTCCGCGCCTGGCGAATGAATGAGCTCCGGGAAATTTTGCGCAGGCTAGAGCTCGACGGAGTTTGGATGGACTATGTCCACTGGCACGCCCAGTTCGAAGATCCCAATCCAATCCTTCCCGAGACCTGTTTCTGTCCGGGCTGCCTGAGCGCATTCCAGGCCGCCACCGGGGCCAGGCTGCCCGAGGGCGGCACAGCGGAGAAAGCCCGCTGGATCCTCGAGCATCAGGAAAATATCTGGCGGGACTGGCGCTGCTCGGTGGTTACCGGCTGGGCCAGGGATATCAAGGAGATCATCCGGCAAGAGCGGCCCGGCGCTCTGCTGGGGCTCTTCCATGCGCCCTGGACCGACCAGGATTTCGGCGGGGCGCGCCGGAAGATACTGGGGCTGGATTTCGGTCAGCTTGCCGGCGTGGTCGATGTCTTTTCGCCGATGGTCTATCACGGCAGGATGGGCCGCGACCCGCGCTGGGTAGGCGAATACGTGGCCTGGCTCAGCGAAAGCCTGAGGATCAAGGCCGGGAAATTCCCGAAAATCTGGCCGATAGTCCAGGCCACGGATGAGCCGGCCGCAGTCTCTCCCCAGGAGTTCGAGGAGGTCCTGCGCCGGGGAGCTTCCGGCGCGGCCTCGGGCGTGATGATGTTCACTGCCAGCGCCGTGGCCCATGACCCGGCCAAGCTGGAAACGTTGAAAAAAGTGTATCTTGAATGGGCTGGTAAGAAGTAACGGCCGCCCGTAGGGTAATCCCCGGCTGCGCAAAGAAACCATCAGGCAAAATAGTATATTAATTTATATACAAGGCAAGCTTATCTTTCGGAGGCAGCGATGAGACGCAGGAGCTTTCTCGGCAACGCAGCCGGAGCAGGCGCGGCTGTGGCCCTGGCCGGATCGGCCGCGGGCCGGGCTTTCGCCAGAAACGATGAGATCACGCTGGCCGTGGTGGGGATCAACGGCCAGGGGTCCAGCCACCTGACTTGTTTCAGCGCCGTGCCGGGCGTACGGATCAAAACGATCTGCGAGATGGATGAGCGCCTGTACGGCGGTGCGGAGAAGCTCGCCCGGAGCCTGGGAGTGGAAAAGGTGCAGTTCGAGCCGGATATCCGCCGGGTGCTGGAGGACAAGGATATCGACGCGATCTCGGTCGCCACGCCGGAGCAGTGGCACTCGCTGATGGTGATCTGGGCCTGCCAGGCAGGTAAGGATGTCTATGTCGAAAAGCCGGTCTCGCACAATATCCGGGAGGGCCGCAAAGCGGTGGAGGCGGCGCGCAAGTACGGCAGGATCGTGGCCGCGGGCACCCAGCAGCGCAGCTTCCCCCATGTCCAGGAGGCGGTCCGCCTTCTGCGCTCCGGAGTGATCGGCGAGGTGTACATGGCCAAGGGCCTGTGTTTCAAGCCGCGGGAGAGCATCGGCCGCAAGCCGGATGCTCCGGTTCCGCAGGGCGTGCACTACGATCTCTGGCTGGGCCCGGCCCCGCAGCGGCCGTTCAGCGAGAACCGCTTCCATTATAACTGGCACTGGTTCTGGGACTACGGCTGCGGGGATATCGGCAACCAGGGAGTGCACGAGATGGACACCGCCCGCTGGGGCCTCGGTAAAAACACTCACCCGCGGAAAATCCACAGCGTGGGCGGCTATTTCGCCTTCAAATCGGACCAGGAGACGCCGAACACGCAACTGGCGACCTATGAGTGGGAGGATGGCAAGATTCTGCAGTTCGAAGTGCGCGGGCTGTACACCAATGACGAGAGCAGGCTGATGATCGGCAACCTGTTTTACGGCAGCGAGGGCTGGATGCACCTGGATATCGAGGAGAAGGCGAAATAGCCGCCCACGCTGTGGATT
>MFIX01000026.1 GCA_001780825.1 Candidatus Glassbacteria bacterium RIFCSPLOWO2_12_FULL_58_11
TCCTGCTCGCTGGCTCAGCGGCGGAAGAAAAAAAGAAAACCTTTGGCGTCCGCCGCCGAGGCTCAATAAATTGAGAAGCTGCAAGCCCGGTGTTGCGTAACCATTGAGGATAAAAACATTTTATTTTTAGCCCAAGTTATTAATAAATATTGCCATTGGCTTTAAACCTGAAAAACACCGGCCATGAATTGCCCATACATTGCAAGAAACTCATTGGGTAATGGATGTGGGGAGAAATCTATTTCGAGCAAGAGGAATCCAATTGATTGCGTTACGGGGGGAACAGACATGGAACCCATCTTTACCGACAAAGCCGCCGAACCCTCAGATGAACAGCTAAAACAACAATTCAAGACCACATATCCATACTTTAAAAAACTACTTGAACTTAGCAGCCATCATAAGCAGGAATGGAAATACTACGGTAAAAAATACGGTTGGTCTTTTAAGGTCAGCAACAAAAAACGAGCGGTTTTCTACATCACCCCCCAGCAAGGCCAGTTTCAAGTCGGCCTGGCAATAAATGAGGAAGATAAGGAAGCCATTCTCAACAGTAGTATCTGCGAACAAGTCAAGAAGGAACTATCATCATCGAAAAAATACATAGAGGGTTACCCGATTCGGCAGGATATTAAAAAAGAAGAAGATATAGAGCTGATAATTCAGATACTCAAACTAATTGATAGATTATAAACCGATATTCCCCATATCAAAATTGAAACAGCTAAAGATGGCTTTCTTTTTCAATTCTGAGCGAAAACTTTCGTCCTTTTCAGCTTGAATCGAGACTTTTCTATTATCCATATTAAACAATACCCTTTAAAATGGAGTTTAAAGCAAATTCCGGCGCAGGGAAACGGCAAGCCGTATTCCTACACTGATTATCTTGATTCCAAAATGATTTAAGTAGTTGCGGCCTTTGATAAAGAATTCAGGTTAAGGTGAACCAGTCATTTCACATTCGAGGGACAATCATGTATCGAACGGTCCGTAATCTTGCGCTGGCTCTGATGACTCTCGCACTTGCCGCCGGCTGCGCCGGCCTGGGGCAAAAGGATAAAATGACTCTCGAGGATGGGAAAATCATCCTCCGGGTGACTCCCGCCTCGGGGCTGTCGATCAGTCTCAAGACCGGGACCGGCGAGCTCCAGCTGGCCACCGGAGAACAGCCGGCATTCGAGCTGGTGGGCGCGGGCGGGGATACGATTCCTTTCAGGGTGACCGGAAGCGAGCGTATCGAGGCTCCGGCCGAGGGCAATCTCGGCGCGGGCAAGGGCCTGAGGCTGAGCCTGGCCGCCCAGTCCGCACCCGCGCTGTCAGGAGTAACTCTGAAGGCTGATCTCTGCCTGTACGAGTCCATCCCTGGGGTGGTGATCGGCCGGGTGGACGGAGCGGGCCTGGGCGCGGAAGCGCTCAAGGCTGTCGGCGGGACCCGTTTTTACGCCCTGACCGCCCGGGCCGACCTGGCACAGCCCGGAGCCGCGCCCTACGATTTCCACCTCTTCCAGGGGGCCGGCTACCAGTGGGGCAAATGGTACACGAAAATCAAGCTCACCGCGAACTACAATGCGCCCAACTGGACAGTCTGCCACCTCCCGGAACAGCAGGAAGGCGGCGGTTATCCGTTCAACTATCTCTGGACCAGGAATGGCGGGCTGGCCCTGGCGCATATCGATACGCTCCAGCGGGTGGCCGCCCTTCCGGTAAAAACACTGACAGACGGCGAGGTAGCGCTGGCTATCGAGCAGCCAACCGAGTTCCTGCACCCCGACGAGAACGGCCACCTGGCCGGATTACCGGTGATGATCGGGGTGTTCGAGGGAGATTATTTCGCCCCCCTTCGCGCTTGGGGCCGCCTGCTGCAGCGCGATGGCTTCCGTTTCGCCGAGGTGCCGGAGGCATCCTATGAGCCGATCTGGTGCAGTTGGGGTTTCGGCCGGGATGTGCTCCGGGACGATATTTTTCGCAACCTGCCGGTGGTCAAAAAACTGGGAATCCCCTGGGTGGTGATGGATGACGGGTACCAGGTGAGTGTCGGCGAATGGCCCCTGCGCAAGGAGAAATTCCCGCAGGGAGATGCCGACATGCGCGCCCTGGTGGACAGCATCCATGCCGCGGGCCTGAAAGCCATGCTCTGGTGGGTGCCGATGAACGTGCAGACCACCGACCCGCTGATGGCCGCGCATCCGGACTGGGTGGTGCTCGACAGGCAGGGTCAGCCGAAACACGAAAAATATTGGGATGTCTCGCAGCTCTGCCCGGCCTATCCACCGGTGATCGAGCAGCAGCGCGGCTTGGTGCGCAGGTTCCTCAAGGACTGGGACTATGACGGGTTCAAAATGGACGGCGGCTGCCTGGGCATGGTCCCCCCCTGTTACAACCCGGCCCACCATCACCAGCGGCCCGAGGAGTCCTGCGAGGCGGTGGCTACCCTTTTCCGGGCTATTCAGGAGGAAGCCGAGTCGATCAAGCCGGGCTGCGTGCTCGAGGTCTGCGAATGCGGCCTGCCCCACAACCCCTACAAAATGGCTTATTATAACCAGGAGGTCACCGCGGACCCGGTTTCCAGCGACCAGGTGCGCGCCCGGATCAAGGGGTACCGGGCCCTGCTCGGCGACCGTGCGGCTCTTTTCGGCGACCATGTGGAGCTCGCCACCGGCCCTTACCGCGGACAGGAGGTCGAGGAGAGCGGACATGATTTCGCCAGCACCCTGGCCCTGGGCGGAGTGATCGGCAGCAAGTTTACCGAGCTGGTCCCCGAGGGAGTGAAATCGGATTGGAGACAGTACAAAGGTACCCGGCCCTATTGGGAACACTGGTACTCCCTGTACAATAATCTTCAGCTCTATAAGGCTGAATACCTGAACCTGTACGACATCGCCAATGACCTGCCGGAGACCCATGTGGTGGCCCGCGCCGACACGCTTTATTACGGAATTTTCGCGCCGGCCGGAGGGTTCAGCGGCAGCGTGCAGCTGCACGGACTGAAAGCCGGGATGCGTTACGCGCTGACAGACTATGCGGACGATAACCGGCCGCTGGGCGAGGTGGCGGGGGGCGAAGCCGCGGCCCTCGAGTGCAAGTTGGAGGAGCACTTGCTGGTGCGGGCCGTGCCGATACCCTGAAGTTTCGGGCGGGGGTTCATATCGGGTGGCTGATACTGAAATTCCTTGCGGTAAGTTCTGCTTTTCGGGCGGACACAGAGGTCCGCCCCTACAACATTTTCCCTCGATTATTTGCCACCCGTAGGGGCGACGCATGCGTCGCCCCTACTTATTTGCATTGCATTTGAAATACTCCCCTAGGCCAGAGGCAAATCAACCTCGACGGTCAGGCCGGGCGGGGGATCGTTGTTGAACAGCCTGATCCGGCCTCCATGGGTCTCGACGATATTCTTCACAATGCTCAGGCCCAGACCGGTACCCCGCAGCCGGGTGGAGTAAAACGGCCGGAAGACCTCTTCCAGTCTCTCCGGAGCCAGACCTTTACCCTGGTCTTTGATCAGAGCCTGTACGGTCCGGTCCCGCTGTTTTATCAGGGTAATCGTGATTTCCGACTGCTCAGGACTGTGCTGTGACGCATTATCCAGTAAATTAATAAAAACCTGCTGGAGCTTCGGGCTGCTGCCGATGATCTCCATCCCGCCATTCCCCTGCGGCGATAGTATCTGCACCTTCCGGCCGCCCTGGCCGGAAGACTCTCGCCACAGAGCGACCGCCGAATAACAGATTTCGTCAAACGGGCAGCGGACAAAGGTGCTTTTCTCGATTGGCCGCCCCAGGTCCAGCAGCTCGTTCATCAGTCCGGCCAGGCGGTCGACCTGGGTGCGCACATTATCCATATACGGCTTGTACTCGGGGTTGTCGCCGAGTTCCTGGAACAGCGCCTCGCTGATCGCCAGGATGGCATTAAGCGGGTTGCGCACCTCATGAGCCACACCGGAGGCGATCTTGCCGATTATCTCCATTTTCTGCGAATCCAGCAGCTGCGCTTCGGCCCGCTTGAGCTCGGCAACCTTATTCTCCAGCTCGACATTGGCCATTTTCCACTGAGCCGTGCGGCTGACCACCAGCTTCTCTAGGGTCACATGACGGTAGACCGCATAACCGAGCAGGATCAGGATCAAGCCCGAGCCCAGCAGGACGATAGCCCGGAACCCTGTCTCCCTGTACCAAGGCTTCAGCACGGTAAATTGGAAAGTCGAGGGGTTCCGGTCGAGATTCAGGTTTGTATCCATCGCCCGCACCTCGAAGAGATGGCCGCCATAGGGCAAATCTTTGAACATGGCCACCCTGGCGTACCCGAAAGGCGACCAAGGCCCGCTGTCCAGGCGGCAGGAGAACTGGAGCCGGTCCGCGCGGGTCTGCTGCCAGAGGTCTACGCCGCTGAAGATGATCCTGACCTCCCCGGAGGGTGTGGTTTCCCTCGGGTTTTCCCTTAAGGGGATACTCGTTACCGGCGGGACGGTGTCGGCCTCCGGCTGATAGAGACTGAGCCCGCTGATCGTTCCGGCCCAGACCCGGCCCCGGCTGTCCTGGAATACCTGGAAGACCGCCGTATTGATCAGCCCGTCCTCGGCCGTGTTGGCCACCCAGCTTCCTCTTAATTCGCGGTGAATGCCGGTCCCGGAAGCCACCCAGATGCTGCTGTCCCGGCCGGTAGTGATCGAGCGCACGCTGGAAAGTCCCGCCAGCACGACCCGCCAGCTCTTTCCATCGTACTCCAGGATATCATCGCGGCCGCCAACCCAGATTTTGCCGGGTTCCACCTCGCTGATACAGAATCCCCCGGTCCCCGTATAGTTGACATCCTCCTGAAAACTGGAATATTTCCCGTTCCGGTACACGGCAAGCGCTCTTTTTCGCTGGCCGCCGAGCCAGAGGTCCCCATTGTGCGCCTCGAAAACAAATCTGAGGTTCCCCAGCTCCCATTTGTCTCCCATATCGAGAAAGGGCTGGAAAGTCCGGCCGTTGAATGTCTCCAGACGGTATTTCGTGGAATCCAGCGCGGTCATGGTCTGGACCATGATCCGGCCGTCCTTGAACGGCGAAAGCATGCCGATTACCCGCTTGACCAACCTCCCGGTGCTGTCGCCATCTACATAGGGCACGAATTCGAACTTTTCTTTATCCGGTAGAAAAGTGAGCAGCCTGTCAAGGTAGGGCATGGTGCCGATCGCTATCCGGCCGTCGGAAAGGGAACAGATCGAGTTGGTGAAATAGGGTTGCGTGCTAAGACCCTCAGGCAACGCATATCTTTTCCAGCGGCCGCCCTGATAGAGGAGAAGATGGTAAACGGCGGCAAACCAGATCCGCCCCTGCGAATCCTCGAACATCGCATGTACGCGGTCATCGATATCCGCCACCTCCACCGGAGTCCTCCAGATCGAGGGAGTATAACGCGCCACGCCGTGCGAGGTCGCCAGCCAGAATATCCCGCCCGGCTCGACCGCGACATCGAAAAAATCACCGGCCAGGATGCCGATCTTCTCCTGGACTTCCTCTTTGCCATTCTCCACCAGGGACATCGTGTTCCCCTGCTTGCTGAGCCAATAGCTGTCGCCCAGACCCGGCCAGGCCTGCATAACTTTTCCGCCGAAGCCCGGCAGGATACTCCAACGCATTCCATCGAAGCGCAGCGGTCTGGTTTCATTGACCCGCACACCCGAAGCCACCGCAATCAGCCCTCCGTTCTCGCCCTCGGCGGGTTTCTCCACCCGCTTTACCGGCAGCGCCCCGAGCAGATATTCCCGCCATTGGGGAGCGAGCGTGCCGCTCTGAAAATCCAATTTCGCGGCGCCGTTGTCGCCGGTGACCCAGATCCCGCCGTCCCGGGAGCGGATCATATCGATAAAATTACCGAGATGGGTATCCCGGGCGGCAAGAATCAGCTCGATCTCCCCGGTTTCGGCCTTGAAAAGCTTCAAGCCCGCGGGCAGGAGATAGAAACAAAGGTCTCTTTCACCGGGCAGAAAGGGGATCAGCCTGCGGACCATCCGGTCAGCGGGATTCAGGTTGGTGATCTCATCGATCCTGTATTTGATCCATTTATCATCCCGGTACAATTGAATGCCGTTCGAATACAGCGACCAGAGCTGCCCGGAGCCGCTTTCCAGAACCTTCAAATCATCCCCGGGGCTCTGCATGGTGTGCACGAACTGGCCATCCGGGCCGGGCAGGCTGGAAATCCAGCTCAGCCGGTCGATCTCGCCGTGCGACACCCAAACCTTGCCGCTGGGGCCGATCGTGACAAAACTGGACCAGGATTCAGCCAGTCCATCCACGGCTGAAAAAAAGCGCCAGTAGCGGGCATTGGAAACCACCGCCCAGGCCGGGGAATGGTATAAGAAAAGAATAAGGGCCGACAGTAAAAATCCTCTGGTCAGGCTGTATTGAAGATTAACACGCATTCAACTTGTCCTAGTTTTGGCGACAACGGCGAAAGCCATTTGAAAGCCAATTATTCCCCGAGCGTCTCTTTGACCGTAATCTTTCCCAAACTGTACCAGCCATCGGAACCTACGCCGGTTACCGCCAGCTTGACCTTGGGCTGCCGGGTCCGCGGGTCGAGGAGCGCCGCAGCCAGGTCATACTCACCCTCCGGCAAGTCCAGCGGCAGGAAAACGGCATCATCGTAAACTGCATCCCCCGGAAGCCAGCCGCGGATATCCGCATCGGTCAGCAGGACCTCGGTCCGGCTCGGATTTTTTAGCCTCAGGGCGAAAGGAAATTTTTTATAGCAGGGGGCCACGCCCTTGTTTTCCCACCAGGAGGTAAAGGCCAGCTTGCCGTGCGGCCGGACTATCGAGGGATAGGTAAACTTGCGCAGCACCAGACGGTAGCCCATGTGTTTCAGCCAGCGGTTGACCTGGGGCCACCATTCTTTGGGCACCGGCGAGGACTTGGCATTGAACGAGGAGATATGCCATTTCAGCGATTGATCTATAATATAGTCGATATCGAACTTGTCCGCCTGCCAGCGCAGCATGGTGCCGCAGATTTCCAGAGTCACCGGCGCCTTTTTCCAGGCGTCCCGCATCCCGCTCTTGATTATGTCCTCGGGGTAGGCATCCGCCATATGGGTCCAGTTGCGGTGCCGGCTGCGGAAAAAGCCAATGTCACCCAGGCAGTCCGCGCGCCAGCCCAGGTAGCGGATATCGGGGCCGCTGTAGTCCGCCCGGCCATCAGCGAAAGAGGTGGCTATCGGCAGGCCCTCGACCAGCACTCCCGGATCGGGCGCATCCCCGTTGAGCGGCTGGAAGATCAGGTCCGTCTTTTTGAATGAGTCCAGGTAGGACCGCAGAAGAGCCTTGCGGGTTTTCTCGCTGAGCAGGTGCGAGCCGGAGCCCTCCCCCCAGTAGCCAACAATGGAGATATCCACGCTCTCCAGGTCCGGATGCCCGTCATAACGGGCGCCCAGAGCCCGGATCAGCCCGCCGAAATACTGGTCGTAGCGCGGGTCCTCGGGATCGACGCGCCAGCGCTCATCCTGGCCTTTCTTCTCCGGTCCCACCCGCTCGCGGTACCAGGCCGGGACATCCCGCTCCGGGCCGCTGCCGTAAGGCGCGATCCGCAGCAGGAGAGTCTGGCCCCTTTCGGCCGCGGTTTTAAGCGCCCTGTCGAACATGTCCCAATTGTACTTGCCCATTTCCGGCTCCACGAACTTCCAGTAAATGCGGAAATAGGCGGTCGAGGAAGCCGGGTAGTCCGGGTTTTCGAGACTGCCCCTGAACGGCTGGTAGTCGATCGGGAAACCCTCGGTCCAGCCATCTCCCGGATTGAGTGTGTCGCCGTTGAAGCGCTGGAAGGTGTTGAAGCCGATCCCCGGATTGACCAGGACCTCATCGCTCTCCTGCGGACGTACGATTACCGTGTCCTGAGCGAGAAGCGCCGTATTGCAGAAGATCAAAATTGCAAGTCCAGCCTGACTGAGAATGCGCATTGCACCTCCTTAGTCTGCTAAAAGTCGGTTATGGATTGCCGGGCAAATGAATTTATCTTTACTTTCGGAATCCCGGGGGCCGGGTTGGAATTATTTCGGCGCTCGGGTATTAAAATGATTCGCGGGCCAGAAGACAAAATAATTTTCAAAGGGCGAATGTGAAAGTAAAAAGCCCGCTCCGCGACAAGCGGAATTGCTCCCGGCACACGCAGGCTTTATATTAAACCGATGTTTGAGTAGAGCGGCCGGAACCAGGACCTTTCCGGGTTTCCCGCCAACCGGCTGAAACCGCTAATCTTTTTCCACCCGCAGGAGAGCCAGCGCTATGCATGCCAGGCCATTCATCTTGAAGATATTCGCGGCGGCTGCCGCGCTTCTTTTCTGTTTATCAGCCGGAGCGGCCGGACAGGCCGCTGCCGGAAATTCTCCGGCAGAGTGGAAAACTCTCGGAACTCTTAGTTATACCCTGTCCGATAATGCTCTGCAGGTACAGAGCAGGCGGATCGGCCTGAAAATCGACAGCCGGCTGGCGGTAAAGCCCGCTCTGCGGGAAAATGGCGGCGCCCTGAGCCCGGTCTCCGGGGAGGCCGCCCCGCCGGTCTTCGGGGCCCGGGTCGAGGGGTTCGAGGTTGAGGATTTCGCAGTCGACTGGGACCGTCTGAATATTAAGGAAATTTCGGACCAGCTTGGCCGGGGCGCCTGCCTGGAGCTGTCCGCCCGGTCAAAGCGTTACGGCATGAGAAACTTACAGTTCGAGGCGCAGGTGCGGCTTTCCTTTTACGAAAAATTCCCGGATGTGGTGATTTTCTCAGCCGGACTGAAAAACCTGAGCGGCCAGAATGTGAAAATCGAGCAGCTTGCCGGCAGCCGTTACCTGCTGGACCGCCGTCTGCTGGACCCCGGCTCGCGCCCCTGGGAATTCGCCTCCTACCAGGGAGCCGCCTATAACTGGAGCCGGGATTACTCGGTGGTCCGGATCGTGCAGGACACCGATCAGAAAAATTTCATGGGGCTGGAGGACTTGGCGGATTCCGAGGGCGAGGGCGGCGGCACTCCGCTGATAGACCTCTGGGCTCCGGAAATGGGGCTGGCTCTGGCCTGCGCCGAAGCATCGCCCCAGTGGATTTCCCTGCCGGTCCGCACCCTCGCGGATGGCCGGGTGGAAATCGCGCTGACCGAGGAGCCGAAAGAGTACCTGGGCCAGAAGACGGTACTCGCTCCCGGCGAGTCCTGCGCGACTGTGCGCAGCGCCCTGATCCTTCACCACCTGGACTTCTACGATCCACTTCACACCTACGCCGATCTGCTGCGCGCCCAGGCCGTGCAAATCCCGCTCAGCTCGCCGCCGGAGTCTTACGAGCCGTACTGGAAAAGCTGGGGCTTCAAGCTGATTTTCAACCTGGAACAGATATACGGCGTGCTGCCGGAACTGAAGAAGATCGGGATAAAATGGGCCAACCCGGATGACGGCTGGTTCACCTGGTACGGCGACTGGAAACCCAATCCGGCACCCGGAAAGTTCCCCGGCGGCGAAAGCGACATGCGCAAGTTTGTCTCCCGCCTTCACAGCCAGGGCTTCAAGACCAGCCCCTGGTGGTATCCCCAGGGAGTCAGCCCGGAAAGCGACCTGGCCCGCGAGCACCCCGACTGGCTGCTCCTGGACCGTCAGGGCAAGCCAGCTGTTTCCTCGCGCGACCTGTACATCATTTGCCCGGAGTACCAGCCCGGCGTGGACTATGTCGTCTCCCTGGTGGATAAATTCATGGGCGATTGGGGCTATGACGGCCTCTACCTCGACTGCACGGACCTGAGCACGGCACCCCCCTGTTTCAATCCGGCGCACCATCACAAGTCCCCGCTGGATTCTTACACCCTCCAGTACAGGCTCTTTGAGGCGATCTACAAGCGGGCACAGGAAATCAAGCCCGGCTGCCCGGTCGAGATGTGTATCTGCGGCATCCCCCACGACCCTTTCAAAATGGCATATTACAACGTAGCTAATGCTTCCGATCCGCTCAGCTCGCTGCAGATGAGAAGAAGGATCAAGGTGGAAAAAGCTTTCCGCGGCCCCACTTTCTGCGTCGGCGACTGCTATCAGGTGCCCGCAGGAGAATGGTACGGGAACGCGATCCAGGAGGATTTCGAGAGTGCCATGGGCAGCGGGGCCCAGGTGACTACCTTTTTTGCCGATCTTTCGCCGCAGCAGATGGAAAAGTGGAAGCGCTGGTTCGGGCTCTACCGTCAGATGGGCTTGAGCAGCGGTGAATACCTTAACCTTTACGACCTGGCGTTTGACACCCCGGAAGCTCACGTGGTGCGGAAAAACGGCAAGCTCTACTATGGCTTTTTCACGGACAACTGGAGCACCGGCAGGCCGCTCGATCTGCGGGGCCTGGATCGCGACAAGAGCTACCGGGTGCGCGACTGGGTAAATGGCGTGGAACTGGGAACTGTGCAGGGTTCAAAGCCGCTGGTTCACCAGGCCTTCAAGGTGCATCTGCTGCTGGAGGCCACGCCGATAACAAATTGATTTTTGTCTTTCTGCATTGCGACAGATTCATTACTAATTGCTTGTAAGGCTTTATTGATGCTCAGAACCCTTCCAACCCTCGAGGGCAACCATGAGGTCATTCCTGATCTGCCTGCTGGCTGCATGTTTCGCTTTCACCGCTCCGCTCAATGCGGCAGAGGCCGCCGCCGATCCTTTCAAAGTCCTGCCGCTCGAGGATGAATTCGCCGACCAGTCGATCATGCTCCTCAAGCACCTCCAGCGCCAGCCTATCGAGCGCTCCTGGGAGCGCGAGGTGGAACTGGCGCGGATCAGGAACGAGGATGACTGGAAAGCCTACAAGGAACACCTCCTCCGGGATTACCGTAAAATCCTCGGCTTGCCTTTTCCGGAACGGATGCCTCTTAATGCAGAGGTAACCCGGGTGCTGGACCGGGGCGCCTACCGGATCGAAAATGTGATCTACCAGAGCACACCGGGGATCAATGTCACCGCCAACCTTTACGTGCCCCAGTCCGGGGAGCCGCCATTTCCGGGGATCCTATTTCCCTGCGGGCACTGGCACGAGGGCAAGGCCGCTGTCGAGTATCATTCCGCGGCGCTTGGACTGGTCCAGAAAGGCTATGTGGTGCTGCTTTTCGACCCGGTGGGCCAGGGCGAGAGGTGCGATTATTTCAAGGCGGACGGCTCTCTGGTCACCCAGGAGCCGGTAATCGAGCATACCCTGCTGGCCAATCCGCTGTTCCTGATCGGCAAACACCTGATGGCGGTGCGCATGTGGGATGCGATCCGGGGCCTCGACTATCTCGAGTCCCGGCCGGAGGTCGATCCGCAGCGGATCGGCTGCACGGGCAACTCGGG
>MFIX01000027.1 GCA_001780825.1 Candidatus Glassbacteria bacterium RIFCSPLOWO2_12_FULL_58_11
AACCGCCCTTTACCCGACTGAAAGCCCGGGGCCGGGAGTCCTGATATTTACGCCCGGAACCGAGGGAATCATCGATGAGCTCCGGGTAAGCCTACTGGCCCGCAAGCTAAAGCAGGGCGCCCCAAAAGATATTAAGGCTGTGCTTTATCTGTCGGAAAACAAGGGCCGAACCTGGAGCGAGCTCGAGAGTTTCACGCCCGAGCCGGAACACACCCTCGAGGGGGCCTGGTTCAACCATATAATGCGCGGCCGGAGTATAAGCGGAGCGGAAAGCCTGCTGAAACTGGAAATATCCGGCGGCGGCCTGGCTAAAGTCGCGGTCTCGAGCCTGGTGCGCGCCAGCCTGAAATCTCCCTCGACTCTCCGGATCAACCACGTCTATCACCAGGAGGGCGGAGCGCGTCAGATCGTCAACTGGCTTTTCCCGCCGGGAGCCCAGAATTCAAGCTATGAGGTCGAGGTGCCAGAGGGAAAAATCCATAATGAATCCCTGACTTTCGAGGCCCTGCCGCCGGATGCCGCAGGAAAAAAATAGTTCAGGAATGGTCTGGAGGTAAGGATGAGGTACAGGTGGTCAGCAGCGCTTATTCTGTTCTGCGCAGTCATTTTGGCTCTGGCGGCCGAGCTTCGGGCGCAGGTGGACAGCCTCTGGCAGGTAATCCCGGATATCAACGCCCTGGATGATTACAATGTCACGACGAACTCTCCGGCCCTGGCCAAGGCCCTGGAGGATGCCTCCCAGTATGTCCTGCGCTGGCAGCTCCCGCGGGACCAGCGGGCCTGGCAGGAGCGCAGGCAGGTGGTCGAGGTATCTTTCCGCAAGGCGATCGGCCTGGAAAAGCTGCCACCCCGCACGCCGCTTTATGCCAGAATAGTTTCCAGCCACGATTTCGGCGATTACACTCTCGACAATGTCATCTTTTACAGCCGCCCGGATTTCCCGGTAACCGCCAACCTCTACCGGCCGAAAGCATCCGCCCCCGGCAAGCAACCCGCCGTGCTCTGCCCGATCGGGCACGCTCTGGACCGGGGCAAGGCCGACAGCGATATACAGGCCCGCTGTATCGAGCTGGCCCGGCTGGGGTTTGTCGTGCTGGTCTATGATGCAATCGGCCACGGTGAGCGGGCGCTGCCCGGCAACTCGCACCACGAGGCCGGATTCGCCCTCCTGCCCCTGGGGGAGACTGTCGCCGGCTGGATGGTCTGGGACAGCATGCGGGGTATCGATTACCTTCTTTCGCTGCCCGAGGTAGACCCGGAGCGGATCGGGATCACCGGCAACTCGGGCGGCGGACTGAATTGCCTGTTCACCGCGGCTCTGGATGAGCGGATCAAATGCACGGCCCTGGCTGGTTTTGTATTCCAGTTTAGTAGCTGGATGCGCTATGGTGGAGCGCACTGCACCTGCGTGGCCCTGCCCGGACTTTACCGGGAGATGGAGTGGTTCGAGATCGCCGGATTGATCGCTCCGCGGGCCCTGCTGATGCTGCAGGGGACAGCCGATGACATCTTTCCGATCAGCTCGGCCAGGCTTGCCGGCCGTCAGACCGAGGCCCTCTATGCCCTGGATGGAGACGCAGGAAAGGCGAAATTCACACCGATAGAAGGATATCCGCATGGTTATAGCCAGCCTTTCCGCGAGCAGATGTACGGCTGGATGCTGCGTTTCCTGATGGACCGGGGCGGCGGCGAACCCTACCCCGAGAACGGCGTGGAGCCGCTGGCCGAGGATGATCCGCGCCTGCTCTGCGACCCGGACGGCTCGGTGCTGAAATCCGCGAAAACCATGGTGCAACTGGCCCGGGAGGCCGCGGAGAAAGTCTTCGAGAAACTGCCTGCCGGAGGCTCTAAGGAGATAAGGAAAATAGCGCAAAGTTATGTTACCGCTCTTGCCGCGCCGCCGGACCGCGAGCCCCATCACCTGATGCCCTTGGTGCGGGAGCGCTCCTCCCAGGGAAAAGCGGTCCTGGAAAAAATCTATTTCTTAAGCGAAATCGGCCAGCCGATACCGGGCCTGCTCTGGCTGCCGGACAGTGTTGCCGGCGCAAAGCCGCCCCGGCGCACGGTGCTTATCGTGGATGAGCGGGGCAAGGCCGCGGTAGCCGCCTCGAATCTGGTCGAGCCGCTGCTGGCGCACGGGTTCGCGGTGCTCTCCGTGGACCTGCGGGGCCGGGGGGAGACCCTGGGCCGGATCGGCAACACGCGGGATAACAACTATCATCTGCTCTGGCATTCCATACTCTGGGGCAGGCCGATAGCCGGCAGGCGGGCTTTTGACCTGATCCGCGCGCTGGATTTTGTCGAAAGCCGGAAAGACCTGTCCAGCGAGAGCTTAACCGTGGTCGGGATTGGGGATGAGTCTCTTCCGGTGCTGCTGGCCGCGGCAGCGGACAAGCGGATCAGCCGGGTGGTGGCCTCCGACTATTTGAGCAGTTTCCTCTCGGCGATGGTAACCGCCAAAGCCGCCTCCAGGCCGGAATACCTGAAAATCTGGAACTCCATGGCGATGAACTGGGGCAAGATCGAGGGCGCCGGCCTCAGGGTGGACCTGGGGACTGTGCTGCCGGGCGTTCTAGAGATCGGTGATCTGCCTGATCTTGCGGCGCTGATCGCACCCCGGCCGCTGGTGTTCTTCCGGATACGGGATGGCGGAAGCGCGGGCGTGTTTCAGCAGGTGAAACGCTTCCAGAGTGTCCTGGCAGCCGCCGACCCGGCTAAACCCGGCTGGGCTAAGTTCTATCCGGACAGAGTGCTTGATCCGGCCATGCTCATTAGCTTGATAGAGTCTGACTGAATAGTGCATTTCTGATTTTTGAGGGGTGATTAAAAATGAATGTTTTGATGATCGTGATATTTGCCGTTGGCTTTATTGCGGGAATAGTTGTAGCCTTGCTCTGGAAATTCCTTCAACTAAGGAAAACTGCGGAAATTGTCGAGGAGGTGTACCGCAGAAATGAATCCCAGCTCAGGGATAGTTTCGGACAGATGTCTCTCGATGCGCTGGCGAAATCGATAGAAATCGCCCAGAAAAATGTCCAGGCCCTGGGGGCCAAAGAGTTGGATTCGAAGAAGGGCCTGATCGATCAGCAACTGCAGAATATGACCGGCGAGCTGAAGAAAATGTCCGATTTGGTCAAGGAAATCGAAAAGGACCGGGAAAAGAAGTTCGGTGAAATCACCACTCAGCTTAAAACCACAGGCGAACAGACCGCCCAGCTCGTTCAATCGACCAGTACCCTGCGCGAGGCCCTGGCCAGCACCAAGGTAAGAGGGCAGTGGGGGGAAAGAATGGCCGAGGACGTTCTGCGGCTGGCCGGGTTTATCGAAAACGTCAACTATGAAAAGCAGAAAGCCATCGAGGGAGTCGGCACGCGGCCGGATTTTACATTTCTGCTGCCGGACCAGCTCAAGCTCAACATGGATGTCAAATTCCCGCTGGACAATTACCTGAGATACATCGAGGTCGCATCCGAGCCGGAAAAGGCGGAGTACCTGAAAAGGTTCCTGAAGGATGTCCGCTCGCGGATCAAGGAGATCACCACGCGGGACTACATCAACCCGGAACAGAACACAGTTGACTATGTCCTGCTGTTCATCCCCAACGAGCAGATTTACACGTTTATTCACGAGCAGGACAGCACGATCCTGGATGAAGGGCTGAAGAACCGGGTGGTATTCTGCTCCCCGATCACGCTCTTTGCCATTTTGGCCGTGATCCGGCAGGCTTTGGATAATTTCTCCCTCGAGAAAACCTCGAACGAGATTTTATCCCTGCTGGGCCGCTTCAAAAAGCAATGGGATGAATTTATCGGTAAATTCGAGACCCTGGGCAAGCGCATCTCCGATGTGCAAAAGGAATATGAGTCGCTGACTACGACACGCAGGCGCCAGTTGGAGAAGCCGCTGAATAAAATTGAAGAACTGAGGACCCGCCGCGAGCTGCCGATTGCAACTGCCGAAGAGGAAAGTGAAGCAGCCGGGGAGGAGGAATCTTGAATTAGCGAACCGTGGGTGAAGTGATTTGAAAAATTGAAAATTATTGGGAAAAAAGAAAAAAATGTAGGGGCGCAGCATGCTGCGCCCCTACGGCCATTTTAAGTCCTGATTGGCTTTCCAGGCGCGATAAAACCCGAAAACTTAATTTTCCACTCTCCTTTAGCGGATTTGCGCGGAAACTCGCACCATTCCTTTGCCTTAGCGCTCATTCCTTCCCCAATTCCCCCCACTGGCGCAGTATTTCGAAAAGAGCGATCCCGAGAGCCACCGAAACATTGAGGCTGTTCTTGTAGCCCAGCAGCGGAATCTCGATTATCCGGTCCGCGGCGGCGAGAGTCTCCCGGCTCAGGCCCAGGGCTTCATTACCCAAAATGAGTGCTACCGGCCTGGGTATCTTTGTCCGGTAGAGCGAAACGCTTTTCGAGGTGGTTTCCAGGGCGAACAGCGGCAGACCCTGAGCTTTCAATTTTTCTATCGCCTCTCCGGCTGAGGCGACATGCTCGTGGGGCACGAATTCCCAGGCGCCCATCGAGGTCTTGAGCACCTTTTCATTGGGCGGATGGGCCGTGATCCCGCAGGTGATCAGCTTCTCCACCCGGGCGCTCTCGCAACTGCGGAAAATCGCTCCGACATTGAAGCTGCTGCGCAGGTTTTCCAGTACCAGAGTGACCGGCAGGCGCGGAAGGCGGGAATACTGCTCGATCGGGACAGCGCGGTCATGATGGCGCTGAACGATATCATCCATTCCGGTAATCCCCGGTTCACAGACCCGAATTATTCATAAAATACAACAAATCCCGTAGGGGCGGACCCATGTGTCCGCCCGTCGTATGAAAATTTTTCAATGGTAATCGGGAGCACACGTGGGTGCTCCCCTACAGAAAACGCAAATGATAATATTATGTGAATTAACCTGGCTAAGATAATTTCATACGGGACTCAAAAATCCGCATTACCCGGCGTGCGCGGGAAGGGGATCACATCGCGGATATTCGCCATCCCGGAAAGAAAGAGCAGGGTCCGCTCGAGGCCCATACCAAATCCGCTGTGGATCGCGGTGCCGAAGCGCCTAGTGTCGAGATACCAGCTATAGTTCTCCTCGCTCAGGCCGAGCAGGCGGATGCGCCGGGTCAGGACATCCAGGCGCTCCTCGCGCTGGCTTCCGCCGATTATCTCGCCGATCCGCGGCAGCAGCACATCCATCGCCCCCACGGTTTTGCCGTCATCATTGAGCCGCATGTAGAAGGGCTTGATCGAGGCCGGATAGTCATGGATAATCACCGGCGCGCCGATCTTTTCCTCGCTCAGGTAGCGCTCGTGCTCGGTCTGGATGTCGCAGCCCCAATCGACCGGGAATTCGAAGCTCTTGCCGCTTGCCTTGAGCATTCCGATAGCCTCGGTGTAACTCAAGCGCTCGAACGGCTTCCCGATGATCCCCTCGAGCTGGGCCAGCAGGCCCTTCTGATACCAGCGCTCCATGAACTCGAGGTCCTCCCGGTCATGCTCGAGCATATAGACCAGCAGGGCCTTGAGGAACTCCTCGGCCAGGTCCATGTTGTCCTGAAGGTCATAGAAAACCATCTCCGGCTCGACCATCCAGAATTCGGAAAGGTGGCGCGGCGTGTTCGAGTTCTCCGCGCGGAAAGTCGGGCCGAAAGTATAGACCTCGCTCAGGCCCAGAGCCAGCAGCTCGGCCTCGAGCTGGCCGCTGACTGTCAGGTAGGCCGGTTTGCCGAAAAATTCTTTATCGCCGGGGGCCGAGACCTGGAACATCTGGCCGGCGCCCTCGCAGTCGCTGGTGGTGATAATCGGCGCGTGGATATAGAAAAAGCCCTTGTCCCGGAAGAAGCTGTGGATGCCCTGCGATAGATGGCTGCGCATCCGGAAGACCGCGGCGTAAGTGTTGGTGCGGACCCGCAGGTGGGCCTTGGTGCGCAGGAATTCGAGCGTGTGCTTTTTCTTCTGGATCGGATAGGTCTCCGGGTCCGCCGCGCCAAGAAGCGCCAGGCGGCTGGCCTTAAGCTCGAATTTCTGACCCTGGCCCGGGCTGTCCACCAGCTTGCCTTCCACCGCCACCGAACAGCCGGTGTGGACCTCATTAAGCAGACTGAATCCCTCGGTCTGGGGGTCGATCACCACCTGCAGTCCGGCCATCGAGCTGCCATCGGTCAGGTCGATAAACGCTACCTGCGGGGAGTTGCGCACAGAGCGGACCCAGCCGGCGGCCTTAATCTCCGCGCCAGCGCTTTGGCTGGAGAGGATCTGTTTGACTTTGAGGCGCTGCATCAAATCTACCTCTGCGGTATATGGTAATTTGCTGAAAAATAGCAGCTTGGGGCACGGTGCACCGTGCCCCTACGGCACCGAGAGAATTTCAATCTCTAAATAAATATTCATTTCAGCATTAAGATAGCAAAAAAAAGCCCGCGGGGAAAGGCCGCGGGCAAAGTATATTTTAGAGAAAATCTTTTATCGAAGATTGCCCTCAGGAGGCTGTCCGGGATTGTTTGACACCCAGTACCCGGATCGCCAGGGCTTTCATTTTACTGGGAGCGACATTGTCGCCTTTCTTCCGGTTGTCGAGGACAATCGCATTGGCACCCAGATCGGCCGCCTGCCTTTTGAGAGCATCCAGCATCTCGCTTTCGCCGACCAGCCTGGCGCTGGTGGTTACTTTTCCCAGGGATTCGTATTCCAGGTTTTTCACTTCCTCTTTCGAGCCATAGACAGTCACTACGCCGGTGTAAGGGGGATACTGGTTCCTGCCGGTCTGGGAAACAGTCCCCGGATCGCCCGGAAAGGCGGTGTTGCGCCGGCTTGAGTTGTGGGAGACATAGAAGCTATCGCAGGACAGGAGCAGAAGAAGCGGAACGAGCAGCATGATGAGAAAGACAAATGGACGCCGGTTCATATTTACCCCGCTGCTTAAGTCTGCATTTCTGACGGACTGTAAGTTTTTCCGTGAATCCGCCTTAAGCGAAATCGAAGCACTATATTATAAATCATTGTACTATTTTAAATTTCAAAGAGCAACGCGAGATTAAGAATTATTTGTTGGACACCGGAGTTGCCTCAGCATCCGATCTGCATATTTGTACAAAGATTTAGCTGGTACGGTTCCAGAAAGAATTTTTTTGGAACCTGGAGCCTGGAATTCCCGACCTAGATAACGAATCCGAAACTTCCGGAGGCGTTCCTGGATAAGAATGAAATATATTGCGAGCTTCTGGTCCTGCGCAGCAGTCGCGGTGACAGCCGGGCTTTCCGCGAGCTGGTGGCCCTCTGGGAAAGGCGGCTGTTCTATTACCTGAGGCGTCTGGCTGATGATGAACAGGAGGCCTGGGATATCCTGCAGCAGACCTGGCTCAAGGTGATCAAGGGTATCCCTTCAATCCGGGAACCGAAACTGTTCAAGGCCTGGCTCTACAGTATCGCGCGGCGCACAGCCGCCGACAGAATCCGGGAGCTGATTACAGAAAATAACCACCGGCGGGAAGAACCGGGCCTGGAGGAGCTGGCGGATCAAAACAACGGGCCGGAGGATTTTGAAAACGCGAGCCTGGTGCATTACGGGCTGGGGAAGCTGCCGCTGGAACAGCGGGAAATCCTGACCCTGTTTTTCCTGGAGGAATTCTCGCTCTCGGAGATAGCGGGAATTTTGAGGTTGCCGGAGGGTACGGTCAAATCCAGGCTGCACCGGGCCAGAGCGGCCCTGCGCACCGTGCTTGAGCGGGAAGGAGGCGCGCGATGAGCGCAGATTACGGCAAATTCCGCGATAACCTGATTTCACTGGAGCAGTTCAATCCCGAGATTCATCAACATTACCTGGAGGAGATGGAGAAAATGTTCACTCAGGAAATTACCGGCGTACGGAAGTTCGGCTGGTGGGCCAGGGATCTGTTCCTTTTTCTGGTCGGGCTGGTTTTAATGTCCAGCGCCATATTTGACCAGCCGATCTCACTCCCGATTGCGGGCCGCTGGCTCTGGGGGCTTTCCGGAGCTTTTACTCTTGGAATCGCCCTGCTGGGAATGCGGTTAGCCTGGAAAAAGAAAATTGACCTGCGGAATGACTCGAAGTTTATCGCCCTGGTGGGTTCCTCCGGAATGACCGTGGTCGCCTTTTCGATCATGTTCGCCGCTTTCATTATGCGCGATTTGCAGAACATGACCACTATGGTCCCCATAGCGCTGCTGGCGATAATCATCGGAATTCTGATCGGCCTGGATAACCGTGTGCAACAGGGTGAACTAAATACCCGTGAGAAACTGTTGGAGATCGAGTACCGCCTGGCCGCGCTCGATGAGCGGCTGCAGTCCGGCAAAGGCGGAAAAAATTGAAATGAATTCCGGTTGGCTAATCCCGCGGTAAGCGATCAGCAATTAAATAAGGGAATTGATAATCTTTTCATCTATCTCCTTCGGATCAAGGAGGCGCTTAAATGAACAATAATCAGTATTCGCTTTGGAGCTTGATTGTAAAGACCGCAGTGGTACACAGCATTACCTATTTCCTGATGGGAATTCTGGCCTTACAATTCCTGGATTATGAGAAGCTCATGGCCAGTCCCTACATGGTGTGCTGGTTTCGGCAGTTTGATGATCCTTTACTTAGGGTGGGTCCGCTGTTTCAGCCTCTGCGCGGCTTGGTCTTTGCTCTGGCGTTTTATCCCCTGCGGGAAATCCTGTTTGGCAGAAAGAACGGCTGGCTGGTGATGTGGTGGGTCCTGGTGGCCCTGGGGATCCTGTCAACTTTCGGGCCGCCCCCGGGATCGATTGAAGGAATGGTTTATACGCTGATTCCCATATCGGATCAACTGCGTGGTTATTTGGAAGTGGTCCCTCAGGCGCTGTTGCTTTCTGTAATCCTGTATTACTGGGTGAATCGCCCAGAACAGAGATGGCTTGGCTGGTTGCTGGGGGTTGTTTTCGCTATCGTGATGATCTTGCCTATACTCGGATTAATGCAAGGCTGACATTTCAACCGAACAATAATCAGATTTCGCTAGCGTCCTATCTGCGGCAGTGGCTGCAAAGCGACCCCCTCGGCTTCTATTTACCTTCACTCAAAGTCTTTTTCAGCCACTCTATGCAGACCAGGTCCCGCTCCGCCGTAAAACTTCCCGGATGAGTCGTATTGGGGAAGACAAAAATCTCTTTCGGCTCCTTGGCATTATTATAAGCTGTATAGACCGTAGTCGGCGGGCAGGACTCATCCAGCAGGCTCACCGTAAACATGCAGGGCGCCCGTACAAAGCGCGCCGCCAGGGCGGCATCATAGTAGCGCGAGGTCCGCACCACCCGTTCATCACTCCCGCTGTCACGGTCGAGCATATGCGGCCAGCCGGTGGGCCTGCCGTAGAACACTCCGGTCTGGTCGCACATGGCGGGCACCTCGAAAGCCGCGGCTTTGAGCCTTTTTTCAAGCGAGGCCACCAGCAGGCTCAAGCCCCCGCCCTGGCTGCTGCCGGCCACAGCCAGACGGCTGGTGTCCACATCCGGCCGGGTGCGGAGATAATCGAAGGCGCGGATCGCCCCCAGCACCACCCGGCGGTAGTAATAACGGTAAGGGTCATCCTCGCCCAGCGAGGAAAACCCGCCGGGGATACGGTCCAGCAGGCTCTGGTAAAAGACACTGTCCCGGTCCAGCTCGATCCCGTGGATATTGATTGCGAATACCAGCAGGCCGTTTTCGGCGTAATCCGGATGCGTGCCGGTCATGAACTCATAAACCCTTCCCGGAGCGCCGGGGATGTACACGACCGCCGGGAAAGGCCCCTGGCCGGCCGGCACGCTCAGCCAGCCATAGAACCGCGAACCCTCTATGTTGGCCAGGCTCACCCGAAAGCGCTTGCCTCCCGGAACTTTGTCCTCGGTAATCTGCTCCTCTTGCGCATCCATCGGCACTCTCAGCAGCTCGGCGATCCCCTGGGCCCAGAAGCGGAAATAATCCGGGGCGGGGGTATTAGTCGAGCGGATCGCCTCCGGATCGATACCGACCGCGGTGGCTTTCCTGGCGGTCTGTTCTCCCACTTTCAGCTCCAGATCGAGCCGCATGATACAGGGC
>MFIX01000028.1:0-10919 GCA_001780825.1 Candidatus Glassbacteria bacterium RIFCSPLOWO2_12_FULL_58_11
ATCTCGAGCTTTTCGCAATCCACGCTGGCCAGCAGCTCGCCCCGGGCCACCAGGTCGCCCTCCTCCTTGTTCAGGCTGACCAGCAGCCCGGTAGCCAGGCTGCCAGCCACTACATCCACCGCCTCGAAAGTGCCCGAGGCGGAAAACGCTTCCTGTTCTTTCCCGCATCCGACCAAAAGCCCCAGGGACATTAGCGCCAGAAGCGCGGCCAAACTCCCGGATGCCCTCTTTATCCAGCGGACCGTACCATCGAACCTCATTCTCTCCTCCACGGCTGTCGGTTAATGATTATCCTGTCGTTCATCTGTCTGTTTTTCGGCCCAGCGCTCATCGATCCGGGCGGTCAGCTCACCGGTGGCATAGGCCAGCTGCCAGCGGGCCAGGCCCAGGTCGAGCTCGGCCCTGGTCACCTCGATGGCGCTGATTGTCTGCGCATCCTCGGCGTCGATAAACTGGGTGTTGGTCACCTGGCCCTGTTCGAAGCGGCTGCGGACAATGCGGAACTGCTCCTCCGCGGCCTCGAGTCCAGAGTGCGCCACGGAAATCCGCTCCCCGGCCTCCTCTGCCGTCAACGAGGCCTGCTGGACTTCCAGGGCGATCTGCTGGCCCAGTATCCGGCGGTTCGCCAGGGTCTCCTCCCACTGGGCCTTGAGCTTGGCTACCGCGTAATCTTTGCGCCCCCAGTCGAAAAAGCTCCAGCTCATCCCTATCCCGGCGCGGCCATAGCCGATCCACTCGTTCCTGAACTGATCGATACCCGGCCGGGCCACATTGCCATTGGCGAAAAGGCGCAGCACGGGTTTGTTTTCCGAGGCCAGTCCCGCGGCCATGGATTCGAGCGAGGCCAACCGGGAGTCGTAGGCCGCCAGCTCAGGCCGCCGGGCCAGCGCCGAGTCGAGCCGAGACTCAGACGGCAGCGGCTGTGGAATCTGTCCGGCGCTGTCGGCGAACTCGGCCGCGCTGGTCAGGGGAACTCCGATCCTGAGCAGCAGCTCTGAGCGGGCCAGTTTCTCGGCATTGGCACTGCGGCTCAACATCAGGCGGGCCTGTTCCAGATGGACCCGGCCCTTGAGGACCTCATCGTAGGTCAGCAGTCCTGAGCTGCCGAGCGCCTGCAGGTGACGATAATGTTCATCCGCGGTTTCCACGGAGCGCTCGGCGATCTTTCTCTCGCTCCGGGCGGCCAGCAGGCGCAGGTAACCGGCCCCGGCCTCGAAAGCGAGAGTCTCGCGCAGCGCTCTCAGCGACTCGAAACTGGATTGCTGCTGGTCCTGGTCGGCCTTTAGCTTATCGCGGCGGCCGCCCCAATCATAAAGCAAGTGTCCGGCCTCGATACTTATCCCGGCATCATTGTGTCCGCCCAGGGGCAGATTGCGGCCCGGCAGGGGAATTTTAGGCACATAGCTGTTCGCCGTGTAATGTGCTCCGAAAGAAAAATCGGGCTTGAATAGCGTACGATCCTGCTCGACCGTATTCCGGGCCTGCTCCACCCGCCAGCGGCCGGCCTTGACCGCAATGTGTCCGGTCACTGCGGCTTCTACACAGTCCCAGAGCCCCATCTCCTCTTCAGCCGCCAGCCGCGACGGGAACCCCATCAGCATTAACAGCAGCAATTGGAGCGGGATGAAACCCAGCGCAAAACTCCTCACCTGTCGCCTCCTTTTTCAGCTTTCAAAATCCCGTGCAACAGCAGGTCGGCGATATGTCCGGCCCGCTCTTTAGCGAATCGCTCCGCCTCCCGCTCATCCAGAGACAGGACCACCCGGGCCACCGGGCGGAAAAGAATGAATATGGAGGACATGCCCACCAGCGACATCAGCGTATGACGGTGGTCCACCTGGCGCACCGCACCTAGGCGCTGTCCCTGGCTTAGTGTTTCGTTCAGCGCTCCGGGGAAATCATAATCCCTGATCCGTCCCGTGAGCTCCTCCAGCACGCCCTCCAGGACCTCCCCGCCGACCGCGATTTCGCTCATCATCAGCCTCAGCAATCCTGTATTTTCGCTGTACATTTTGACATAAAATTCCGCCAGGGCCCGGATCTTTTTCTCCAGCGGAGCCTTCTCGCCGATTATGCCTTCGATGTTCCTGAATATCCCGGAAAAAGCGTTGCCGATAACGAGCCGGTAGAGATTCTCCTTGCTATTGAAATAATAGTAGATCATCGCCTTGTTGGCCCCGCAGCCAGCGGCAATTCTCTGCATGCGGGCGCCCGCCAGGCCATGGGCGATAAATTCCTTCCCCGCGGCATCGAGAATCCTCTCCCGCGTGGACAACTCCGCTTGCGGCTGTGTTCGGTTTTCTTTCATAAGTTACTCGCCGATAAATTAACTAACCGTTTAGTTTAACCAATCAGTTGGTTAATTATAAAAGCCTTCCCTGTTCCTGTCAAGCCATTTTCGATTTTTTTGCTGGTATAATCCTTGCAAAATATTCAGAGGCCGGAAAGAATTCCTGTGCCGCAAATAACGTCTGTTAAAGGGCTGGATCAGTCGCATGCACAGATCGTCGAACAAAATCGTCCGCGCCATGCTGCACTTTTTTCCCCTGTTGGCCCTGCTATTACTTTTCGACTGCGGCGATTCACGGCTTCCCTCGGGCCTCCTCAACCCGGGTGGCGATGATACTCAGCCCGGCGGCGGAGGTTCCACCGACCAGTCCGAAGCAGCCCTCGATATCACGCTGACTGTCCGTCAGGGCACGCCCGAGAACCAGCCGGCTCTGGCGGTAGCCAATGATGACACCTCCTCGGACAGCCTGCATCTCTTTATCGATGTGGCCGTGGAGAACGCCGGCCCGGATGTGCTGCATGTGCCTGTGGATGTCATAACTTTGAACATGCGCACCCGGATCACATTTGTCGATCTGCCCTACAAAAAGCACTTTCGTTCCGGGAAAATAAAGCTGGTAATCGGCTGGACGCACGGGGGCTTGCAGGCCAGCGATACTCACGAGGTGGAATTTTCGACAGACAGCGCCCTGGTGGTAAACATACCGCTTAGCCGGGTGGATTCCCTGAAAGTGTCCGACAATGTCGCGGTCTATGGCGAGGTGCTCTCTCCCGGCCGTTTTATCCGGGCCAACAGGGTCCAAGCTTTCGACTCAACCGCCGCGCCGCGTACTCCGAAACCGGACCTGGTGGGAGATGTCAGGCTGATCGATACCCGCGCCAACCGTCTCCAGGTAGCCAATACCACCGTGGTGCTCGGCGATACGACGCATGTCGTGAACGCCGAGGGCCAGTTGATCGGAATTGACCAACTGGCCGTGGGGGCCAACGAATTTACGATCACCGCCCTGGCCTGGGCTTTCACCACCGGCATCGGGACAACCGCCAACGGTTGGGAATTCAAGCGCTTCAACATCAATGTCGCCCGCCCGTTCACGCCCTGACCCCCTCCCCTGCAATCGCCGCAAAGCCGGTCCGTTCTATTTCAGCTCGAGCAGCCTGTCCGTGTAAGGGTCCCAGCCGCAGTGGCGGTCGAAGCGGTGCAGACCGTTTTCAAATTCCGGAGCGGAATATTCATAGACTATGGCCCAGCGGTCCTCGGCGGAGCGGTTAGGCTTCGAGCGGTGGACCAGCAGGCTATGGAACACTATCGCGCCCCCGGCTTTGACCGGGACAGGAATCGCTCGGGCTTCCTGCTCTGAGCTGAGCAGCGGCTTGCCCGGGTCCCGCTCAGCCACTTTCAGTATTCCCCATTTATGCGAGCCGGGAATCACCTCCAGGCAGCCGTTTTCCAGTCCGGCGTTCTTTAGCGCGATCCAGCAGCCGGCCAGCTCCGGCCGACCCTTTCCCCAGTAGGCGAAATCCTGGTGCCAGGGGAATGCCGAGCCGACCCCCCGCTGTTTGAGGACCATGATCCCGCGGTAGAAAAACAGCCTCGGCGACATGAAACGCGAGACCAGCTCCAGCAGCCGTTTTTTCCGCGCCAGCTCTTTGAACAGCGGGTGCTGCTCCAGCAGATTGTGGATGCAGCGCAGCGCCAGAATCCGGCCCGCGCCGTCCTTTTCAAACAAGTGTTCATTCTCGTCCGGCCGCGCCAGCAGACGCCGGGAAAGCGCCGGCACGATCTCCTCCAGCGCTGCCAGTTCACCTCTATCCAGGAGGCCTTCCACCAGGACATAGCCTTCCTCCCGGTAAGCCTCTTCCATTTCGCGGTCCAGTACCGGATCCATATTCCTCCCCTGGCCTCTGTTTTTAAAAAAATCTCAGCAAATTGCCGCCGCCGGCGATTAACGGAAAATCCGCCGGAAAACTATATGATTTTTCACGCAAAAAAGCAATTCGACATTGGCGGAACTTATCCAGCGGTACGGATTATAAACAACATGACGCCGGGAGCCTTGCGGAAAGTAGATTTTATGCCCACTGCCTCTTGACAGCCCGGGTTTTTTATAATAGAATAAGGCAACTTTTTCGAAAGCTGATTTTTGTTCTTCCAATTGTATAACTTATAAGAAGTTACACAGCTTTGGATCAAATTTGTTATTTCCCGGCCAACGTTCCAGGAGGGTCTATGGACAACTATTCTTACAACAACAGCGATGATCCATTGGAAGAAGATTTCGACGATTTGGAGGATGAGGAGCTGGAGGAAGACCTGTTCGAGGACGACCTGGAGTACGACGACGAACTGGAAAAGGACGAATATTACGATGAGGAAGAAGAGGAAGAAGACTCTTTCGATGATTATGATTGAAGCGGCTGGAATCGCCTGAACCACGGCCCGTGAGCGCCCCCCGGCTGCTCCTTCAGGATAGTAATAATTTGCAGTAAAAAGTGCATCTAATTCATAATTCATCTCCGGTCCGGTCCGCCCTGGCGTCGACCCTTTATTCTTGACAGTTTCCCGCGATAAAATTACTTTTAGCATCATAAAAAATGGCCTCAGCGCCCGAGTCGTTTCAGACCTTTGTCTGATCATTGCGGCGGATACATTTGACAGTGGCGGCCGGCTCGACAAGCGAAAATAAATTCATAAAATGAACCTTTATCCAAGTGACGGAATGTCTATCCTGACTCGAAAGTTGAGAGTGCCGATTCACCCGCTGGCGCCTGTGGCCGCAGAGGGTGGTATCCGGAGCTGCCCATGTCCTTTCAGATAAATGCCGATTCCTCGGCAATCCCGGGCAAAGGGCTTTAGGACCATGACCGACCCTGAATAGCGATCCGCTGGCCAGCTTCCAAGGACAGCGGTTTTTTTTTGCCGGTTTTTGATCGGGAGCGAGAATGATGGAATTTACCTTGCGCAATGACGAGCTTTACTGTGAAGATGTCCCGCTGGCCGAAATCGCGGAAAAGATCGGCACGCCCTGCTTCGTTTACAGCACCGCGGCGCTGCTGAAGGCTTACGAAGACCTGGACCGGGCTTTCTCCGGTGTCGAGCACCTGATCTGTTTCTCGGTCAAAAGCAACGGTAACCTGGCCGTGCTCAGCCTGCTCTCCAGGCACGGCGCCGGGATGGACATTGTCAGCCGGGGCGAGCTTTTCCGGTCCCTCAAAGCCGGGGTCCCGGCGGAGCGGATAGTTTACAGCGGAGTCGGCAAAACTCGGGAGGAGATCCGGTACGCGCTGGAAAGCGGGATCCTCTCTTTCAATGTGGAGAGCCTGCCGGAGCTGGAGGCGCTGGACCGCGAGGCGGGCCTTCTCGGCAAGCGCGCCCCGGTCAGCCTGCGGATCAACCCGGATGTGGAAAGCCACACCCATGAATACACGGCCACCGGAAAAAAGGAAAACAAGTTCGGCATCCCTTATGCCGGAGCCCTCCAGGCTTACGCTCAGGCTGCCGGCTACCGCAACCTGGAGATCCGGGGAATTGACACGCATATCGGCTCCCAGATCACCAGCTTCGAGCCTTTCATTCAGGCCTTCCGGAAAATCGCCGACCTGTTCAACACTTTGCGCAATAAGGGCTTCGATCTCCAGTTCTGCGATATCGGCGGCGGGCTGGGAATCGCCTACCGGGATGAGACGCCGCTGACCGCGGAGCAGTATGCCTCGGCCGTGCGGCCAATCCTCGAGCCCCTGGGCTGCCGGATCATCCTCGAGCCGGGGCGCTTTATCAGCGGCAATGCCGGCGTCCTGCTGACCCGGGTAATCCATTTCAAGCAGACCGGCGTGCGCAATTTCGCCGTGGTGGATGCCGGCATGAACGACTTGATCCGGCCGAGCCTGTACGGGGCCTACCACGAGATCCTGCCGGTCCATGCCAACGGCGGACCGGAGGTGAAAATGGACGTGGTCGGGCCGATCTGCGAATCGGGGGACTGGCTTGCCAAGGACCGTCAATTGCCTAAATTAAAAGAAGGCGATTTGCTCTGCGTCAACAGCGCTGGAGCCTACAGCTACACGATGAGCTCCAACTACAACAGCCGGCCCCGGGGCGCCGAGGTTCTGGTGGATGGCCGCAAGTACCGGGTGGTGAGGCGCGCCGAAACTTATGACGACCTCATACGCGGCGAGGAGGTTTGATACTTTGCTCGAGTTCGTGAAAATGCAGGGCTGCGGGAATGACTATCTCTTCCTGAATTGCCTAAATGTGCCCCCTCCCGCTCAGCTCCCGGCCCTGGCGCGCAGTATGAGCGACCGTCACTTCGGAGCCGGCGCGGACGGCCTGGTGCTGGTCCTGCCCGCCCGCGGCAACGGCGCAGACTGCCGGATGCAGATGTTCAACTCCGATGGCAGCGAGGCCGAGATGTGCGGTAATGCTATCCGCTGCGTGGCCAAGCTGGTTTACGAAAGAGGCGAAATAGTCCGCGAAAAGATTAATGTGGAGACCCTGGCCGGGCTGATGAAACTGGAACTGACAATCGAGGAGGGCCGGGTCCCCTCAGTGCGGGTGGACATGGGCCAGCCTTGCTTTTCCCCGCAAAAGATCGGGGTCCGGCTCGAGGGCGAGCGGATAATCGGGCAGCCGCTGGAGGTTGAAGGGCGGAGGTTCGAAATGACCTGTGTTTCGATGGGTAATCCGCACGCGGTTATCTTTCTCGAGGAGCCGGTCGAGGACTTCCAGGTCTCGCGCTACGGCCCGATCATCGAGCACCTGCCCATATTTATCAACCGGACCAATGTGGAATTTGTCAACGTGCGCGGGGAGAACCTGCTCCGCCAGCGCACCTGGGAGCGCGGGGCAGGCGAAACCCTGGCCTGCGGAACCGGTGCCTCAGCGGTGGCGGTGGCCTCGATCAGCACCGGCCGCTGCTGTCCCGGCAAGGTGGATATCCTGCTCAACGGGGGCGCGCTGGCTATCGAATGGCGCGATGGAGAAAGCGTTTTCATGACCGGGCCGGCCGAGGAGGTTTACACCGGCCGCTGGCCTGATTGAGGCATTCTAACTGAATATCTCCTCCAAAGAGGGGCGTCCCGGATTGCCGGGACGGAGCATGTGTTTTTGCTATTTACGTGCGGCGAGTCCGCGCGCTTAGCTGGGTGTTTGAGCGACAATCTCGGAGGCAAATAACGGATATGGCGGATTCTCTGGTTCAGGAGCTTATCGCCGAGCGTATCGGCGGAAAAAATTTCGGCAAAGATACGACCGTTTACAAGTTCGAAAAGATAAAACGAGCCAAGCGCGCGGCGGTCAAGGCGCACCCCGAGGTGGAGCTGATCGACCTGGGCGTGGGCGAGCCGGACGGCGGAACGCCGGAGATCATCGTCCGCGAGCTGGAGCGCGGAGCCGGACAGCCTGAAAACCGGGGCTACACGGACAACGGGATCCTCGAATTCCGCGAAGCCGCCGCCTGGTACATGGAACAAGTTTTCCAAGTCCGGGGACTCGATCCGCAGACTCAGATCAACCACTCGATCGGCAGTAAAAGCGCCCTGGCGCTTCTGCCCAGCGCCCTGGTCGATCCCGGGGATATCGTACTGATGACTGTGCCGGGCTACCCGGTGTTCGGGACGCACAGCGCCTGGTACGGCGCCAAGATCGTCAACCTGCCGCTTACCGAACAAAACGGTTTCCTGCCCGACCTGGATAGCCTGGACAGCGAAACCCTGGCCCGGGCCAAGGTGCTGGTGCTCAACTATCCCAATAACCCGACCGGCAAGTGCGCCACGCTGGATTTTTACAGGCGCGCGGTGGAATTCGCCCACCGGAACAGGATCATCGTGGTCCAGGACGCAGCCTATGCCGCCCTGGTCCACGGCCGGAGCCCCCTGTCCTTCCTCTCGGTCGAGGGCGCTCTGGAGGTCGGGATCGAGCTGCATTCGCTGTCCAAGTCCTGCAATATGACCGGCTGGCGGATCGGGTTTGTCTGCGGTAATGCGCTCCTGGTCAAAGCCTTCGCCGAGGTCAAGGACCATTCGGACAGCGGCCAGTTCGCCGCGATCCAGCGCGCCGCGGCCCTGGGCTTGAAAAACCCGCAGCTTACCGGGGAAATCTGCCGGAAATACGAGCGCAAGCTGAACCTGCTCTGCAAAGTTTTCCGCGCCCACGGCTTTACGGTCCGACTGCCGGAGGGCACCTTTTATCTTTATATGAAAAGCCCGGTTGGAATCGAAGGCTCGGTGCGCTTCGCCAGCGCCGAGGAGTGCTCGCAGTACCTGATCCGCGAGCACCTGATCTCGACTGTGCCCGAGGACACCGCCGGCCGCTACCTTCGTCTGAGCGCCACTTTTGTCGCTCCCTCCCTCGAGGAGGAAAAGCGCGTGGCCGCCGAGATCGGCAAAAGGCTGGACAAGGTCAAGTTCGTCTTTTAGCCTGGCTAACGGGATAGAAAATTATTGGAATATTATCATCCATCCAGGAGGAAACATGTTCAGCGGTTCGATAGTCGCGCTGGTCACCCCGTTAAATAACGGCGCAGTGGATGAAAAAGCCCTGGCCGAGCTGGTGGAATTCCATATCGCCAATGGCACCAGCGCTGTCGTTCCCTGCGGGACCACCGGGGAGTCGGCCACCATGGACCACAAGGAGCACATCCGCTGCATCCAGGTGGTACTCGAGGCCGCGGCCGGCCGGATTCAGGTAATCGCCGGAACGGGCAGCAACAGCACCCGGGAAGCGGTCTATCTTACCGGCGAGGCGGGCCGTCTCGGAGCCGATGCCGCGCTGCTGGTCAGCCCCTATTACAACAAGCCAACCCAGGAGGGCCTCTACCAGCACTACCGGACAGTCGCCGAGTCCTCCAAAATCCCGATCATTCTGTATAACGTGCCCTCGCGCACCGGCAGCAATATCGAGCCCGAGACAGTCGCCCGCCTGAGCGAGGTCCCGAAAGTGGCGGCGATCAAAGAAGCCTCGGGCAGCCTAGATCAGGCGAGCAAGATCGCCAGCCTCTGCGGCATTACGATCCTCTCCGGGGATGACTCCCTCCCCCTCCCGCTGATGTCGGTCGGTGCGAAAGGCGTGATCTCGGTGGCGGCCAATGTGGTCCCGGATCGAGTGGCGGCGCTCACTGGAACCTGGCTGGCTGGTGATGCCGAAGGAGCCCGGAAAATTCATTACGAGCTTTTCCCCTTGTTCAAGGTGCTGTTTATCGAAACCAACCCGATCCCGGTCAAAGCGGCAGTCGCCGCTCTGGGCAAGGTCCGGGAGGAGTACCGCCTGCCGCTCTGCCCGATGGCGGAAAGTAACAAGGCCAAGCTGCTGACAGTCATGCGCGGCATGGGGCTGATCTGACCGGGGCTGGATTCCGGCGGTCAAAATAATCTGAAATTATAAAATTCGAGGAATCATTCGATGATCGAGATCTGCCTGGTGGGCGCCTGCGGGCGCATGGGCAAAATGATCGCCGCGGCGCTTGCGGAAAGCACCGACCTGCATCTCAGGGGAGCGGTCGAATCAGCCGGACACCCCGCGCTGGGAAAGGATATCGGCGAGCTGGCCGGGGTTCAGGCGCTGGGAGTGAGCGTGTCCGATCAGCCGGGTGCGGCTCTCGAGGGCTGCGCTGTGGCAATCGACTTCTCGCTGCCCGAATCGGTGGGCCGCACCGCCGGGCTCTGCGCGGCAAAAGGAGTGGCCCTGGTGACCGGGGTGACCGGTATCGCCCAACCGGTGTCGGATAAGCTGAAAGAAGCCGCGGAAAAAGTGGCCGTGGTCTGGGCGCCAAACATGAGCGTAGGGGTGAACCTGATGTTCAAGGTTGCCGCCGAGGTGGCCGGGGTGCTGGGCGGGGATTTCGATGTGGAGATTGTCGAGACGCATCACCGCCTGAAACGCGATGCCCCGAGCGGGACCGCAAAGCGCCTGGCCGAGGTGATCGCCGACAGTCTCGGAAGAAAGCTGGCAGATGTGGCCTGCTACGGCCGTCAGGGTATAACCGGCGAAAGAGATCCGGCCCAGATCGCGATCCATGCCGTACGTTCCGGGGATGTTGTCGGCGAGCATACGGTGATTTTCGGCGGGTTGGGCGAGCGCTTCGAGATCACGCACCGGGCGCACAGCCGGGACACGTTCGCCCGTGGAGCGCTGGTCGCGGCCAGGTTCGCCTCGCGCGCCAGGCCCGGCCTCTATGACATGCAGGATGTGCTGGGGCTTAAGGACTGATGCAAAGGATAGAAGACAGAATTCAGAAGTCAGGAGTCAGAATAAAGACATTGCATAAAAAATTTTTGCCTTCCATTCTGACCCCTGAATTCTGACTCCTGACTACTATTGAAATGATGTTGCACGTTGTTTGAAGTCGTTTCAGGTGTTATCGGTTATTAATGCAATTGCCAGCCAAAATTCTTTAAGTGCGGGAGGTTTTAATGTCTGTTTCCAAATGCGTCTCACGGATCGAGGAATCAATCACCCTGGCGATTACGGCAAAGGCCAAAGCGATGAAAGCCCAGGGACTGGATGTAGTGGGCCTGAGCGCGGGCGAGCCGGATTTCGACACGCCGGAGAATATCAAACAGGCGGCGATCAAAGCCATCCAGGACGGGGTGACCAAATATACTCCCTCAGCGGGCCTGCCGGCCCTGCGCGCCGC
>MFIX01000028.1:10945-11422 GCA_001780825.1 Candidatus Glassbacteria bacterium RIFCSPLOWO2_12_FULL_58_11
ACGGCCTGAGCTACAAGCCCGAGCAGATCATTATCGGCTGCGGCGCCAAGCACTCGGTTTTCATCGCGATCATGACCCTGATAGATGAGGGCGATGAGGTGATCATCCCCACTCCTTACTGGGTCAGCTATCCCGAAATGGTGAAAGTGGCCGGCGGCAAACCGGTGATTGTCGAGACGACAAAGGAGAACGGGCTCAAGCTTACCGCGGCCCAGTTGAGCGCCGCGATCAAAGCACGGACCAAGCTGCTGATCCTCAATTCGCCCTCCAACCCCAGCGGAATGGTCTATTCCAAAGATGAGCTGCGTGCCCTGGCCGAGGTCGTGAAAAAAGCCGGGATTTATGTACTCAGCGATGAAATTTATGAAAAGATCCTCTATGACGGGGCAGTGCACTACTCGATAGCCGCGCTGGATCCGAAAGTGTACGAGCGGACGATCACGATCAACGGGGTGTCCAAAAGCTATTCCATGACCG
>MFIX01000028.1:11440-16636 GCA_001780825.1 Candidatus Glassbacteria bacterium RIFCSPLOWO2_12_FULL_58_11
GAGCCAGGAGATTTCCAACGCCACCTCAATATCACAGATGGCGGCTATCGAAGCGCTGGAGGGACCGCAGGACAGCGTGGCGATGATGGTCAAGGCTTTTGACGAGCGCCGGGTTTACCTGGTGGATCGCCTTAATGCGATCCCGGGCGTAAGCTGCATAAAACCCCAGGGTGCTTTTTACGCTTTCCCGGATTTCAGCGCCTACCACGGAAAGTCATTCAACGGCAAGAAAATCCAGGGCAGCGTCGATTTGAGCAATTACCTGCTGGAAGAGATGAAAGTCGGCGTGGTACCGGGAGGCGGCTTCGGCACGGATGCCAACCAGCGGCTCAGTTACGCCACCTCGATGGCGGCGATCAAGAAAGGGCTGGATCGGATCGAAGAGGGCTTGAAAAAACTCGCCTGATCAGAGCAGGTCAGTACGAAAAAAAGCCCGGGCGGCGGCTCCGCTGCCCGGGCTTTTATATTTGATGATTTACAGTCGGATCACTTGACAATATAGAACTTGGTCTGGCGGGTTATCTTTTTCCCGGTGGCCGTATCGGTGACCACGACACTCAGGTTGTACTCCCCCGCAGGCGAATCGCTGATATCGATCGAGATGTATTCCGCCTGGGCCAGGCGGTCCGGGTTGCCTTCCTTGTCGAAAGTCAGAGTGATCTTGCCCTTGTCCTCCGCGCGGCTCAGAACATTAGCCAGCGGGGCGAAAATCTTGGCGGCGATATTGCGGTCCAGCTTTTCCGCCTGGATGGTGAAATCCACATTGTACTTCTTTTTCTTTTCTTCCGAGAGGGTCAGATTGTAGATCTCGTAGTAGACAAAGACCGCCATCTCCTGACGGAAAGTGCGCGAGGGCAGCGGCATTACATTGTACTGGCCGCGGGTGAACTTGCCCGGTTTGCCGCCGTCGAAGGGGGTAATATTGGAGGCCAGAACGATCTGGCTGACATTGAAGTCGTCGGGCTTATACTGGGTCACATCGAGATCGCCCTTGAAGATGCCGAGGTGCTCGGAGCCCAGGTCTTTGACGCTGACTGAATAGTGATAGTTGCCCGGCGGCAGGTTCATCGCCTGTTTGTCCACCAGCAGCAGCCCCCTGTTCTCCTTGTCCGGCTCCTGGCTCAGTTGGTAGCTGCGACGGTTGTAGGAGCGCTTGACTTCCTTCCAATCCTGGTCGAATACCGCGAAAGTAGCCTCGTAATTGACCCGCACTCCAATGATATCGCGTTTGAACTCGAGCTCGTTCACCGGCAGTCCGTAAAAAATGTTCACGTTGCTGTTGGCGTTCATGGCCATGAAATCAGCCGTGTAGTAGTAATAGTCGAGGGGCTGGCTGCCCATTTCAGGCACGTAAGTTTCGCTCTGCACTCCCTTGGTCAGCGCCGCCTCCAGCACCCTGGCCTCTTCCATGCCCCAATTGGTGGCAATCTCCTGGGAGAGAGCCCCGGGATCGTTAAAATCCGCTTTTTCATTGTACAGGCGGGCATAAATCGGGTCGATCTCCATCCGGCTGCGGAGCAGCTCGCGCATGTTATAGGCTAAATCCGTAGCCTGGAGAGTGACGGACTGTTGCGGATTTTCCGGATCGGGCTGCTGCATGAAAGCATTGGAAAAAGGCGTCCCGACTACCGCCTCCATCAATGAGGAAGCGATAAAATAGGAGGATGTCTTTTTGACGAAATTGAAGATGTAATCATCAGGCTTGCGGCGATAGACCCAGGTCTCATTGTCCCGGATCCCGAAATTTCCCACCAGGGTCGCCTTCTGGTCCGGCTCGCCGTGTTTGATGTAAATGACCCCGCGGTCATCGTACCCCTTGGTTTGTCTCATGGTATAATGCTGTTTGGCGTAATTGAGACGCCGGTAGTGCTCGACCAGGCGCTCATTGTACTCGGTAGTCGGCGAGGGATCGCGGCTTTTCCAGAACTTGCGGAAGAAATTGATTTTCTGCTCGATGGTCCTCGATTTCTGGTACTCTGATTTTTCGTCGGGATGAATGGTATCGATGATGTCACGGTACATTTCTCCGGCCGCGATATCGTTCAAATCATCCAGGCATTGGAAATAATAGACGCTGGCGATTCGGTTATCGTCTTGTACAAAAAATGCCCTGGCCATCAGAAGCTTTTCCAGGGCGGTCATTTTCTCCGGGCCCTCGCTGGAAAGGTCCGCCAGAATTGCATCCGCTGTCTCTTTATTGTAAATGTCCAAAAAGCCGAGGCCCATACTGTAAATCGATTCACTCTGGTCCGGATTCGTTTCCAGCAGACGCTGGAAAAGATCGAGCGCTTTTCTGTTCTGGCCGGTGGAGCGGTACAGCTCTCCCAGATGCTCGCTTGCATCGTGGGCCTTGTGATCGACTGTCACTATGTTTTCCAGCAGATTGATCGCGATCTCGTAATTGGCCGGATCCTTGTCCTTGACCAACTTTTCGGCGGACATCCAGTTCGCGTCGAGATAAGTCTTCGCGTTGATCGGATATTTCTGCCAGGTCCCGAAAGGCAGGTGATACCCGGCTTTTGCGGCATCCAGGAAATACTGCGCAGCCTGGTCCATGGCGTTTTTTCGGCTCTGTTCGCCGATAATCGAGACTCCGAGCCAGAACTGCGCTTCTCCGGTGCCCGGGCTTCGAGTCACGACCTCATTCAGGACCGCGGATGCCGCGCCGAAATTGCCTCCAAGTATCATCCCTTTCGCCTGGTCCAGCTTGGCCTGGATCTGCGGATCAACACCGGTCGCCGCCGCCTGCTGCGCATAGAGCGTCGGAGAACTCGCTAAAAGGAGAGCCATCACCAAATTGTGAAAATAGCGAAGCATCTTGTACTCCTTCATAACTCAAAAGGTTATCAGAATGCTTTAATTTGAAGGATCCGGTAATAAAGTCAAGCTTAAAGTGGGAAAATTAAAAATACACCGTTCAAAACATAAATGCAACAAAATGAATATATCGCACCGGCTTATCCCCTCCCGCGCTTTCCCTTGCCCCGCGCCCCTTGACTGTGGAGGATTCTTCCGGGAGGTTCTTCTTTCGACAACCTTGAGCGCAGCCGCAAAATATCCCCGTATTCCGGTTCAGCGCAAGGCGGCTGGATCATATCTAAACATTGATACACGACAATATCCGGTAAGTTCAGAGAAAATTCAACTTCGGATCCGAAACCCCGCGATTTGAACGATTGCCGGCCGGGAGAACTATTCTTTTCGAACTGCCCTTTGAGTTTAATGAATCCTGGATCGGCCGGGGTATTTCGGATGCGGCTTTTCTTGTCCGGATTGCCTTTGAGTTTTAATGCTGCTATTCCAAAGCCGGCAGCGCTCGAGAAGTTTTTATTGAGCTTTGGCTTTGCCACACGGCCTGAAGACTCTTTGTGGCAGCCCGCCTTTTCCTAAGCGAATCTAACCCGGAAGGGCTTTTGGAAAGCCTTATAATCCAGCCATTTTGCTTGCCAATTGGCCAATGAAATCATATATTTATAGTCTTTAATCATTCTTTCAGCCGGCGGTCAGGGCTGGGCGGTCCGGCGCCGGAGTTGAAATTCAGACCCAGGCCTAAAAAGAAAATGTTCAAAGAATATCAAAAAGAATTCAGGCCTTCAGAGCTGGAAAACGAAATCCTGGCATTCTGGGAAGAACGCGGAATCTTCGAGAAAAGCGTCAGGCAGAATGCAGATGGCCCGCGGTTCGTATTCTATGAGGGGCCGCCTACCGCCAACGGCAAACCGGGGATCCATCACGTTATCAGCAGGACGATCAAAGACCTCGTTTGTCGCTATTACACCATGCTGGGCTACCATGTTCCACGCAAGGCCGGCTGGGACACGCACGGCCTTCCGGTGGAGATCGAGATCGAGAAGCTGCTCGGGATCAACGGGAAGGAGCAGATCGAAAGCTACGGCGTGGAGAAGTTCAACCAGCTCTGCCGCGACAGTGTATTCAAATATGTCAAGGAGTGGGAGCAGCTCACCCAGCGCATGGGCTACTGGCTGGATTACCGCAATCCATATATCACCTATGACCGGAACTATATCGAGTCCGTCTGGTGGCTGCTCAAGCAGATCTGGGACAAGGGGCTGCTTTACAGCGGCTATAAGATTGTCCCCTATTGCCCGCGCTGTGAGACTCCGCTCTCCAGCCACGAGGTTTCCCTGGGATACAAGGAAGTCACGGATCCCAGCGTATTTGTCAAAATGCGCCTGGCCGATGAGCCGGATACGTATTTCCTGGTCTGGACCACGACACCCTGGACCCTGATCTCCAATGTCGCTCTGGCAGTCGGCCCCGACCACATGTACGCCCGGGTCCGCAAGGACGGCGAGACCCTGATCCTGGCCGAGGCGCTGGTGGAGGACCTGCTAGGCGCTGAGGCGCGGATCGAGGCGACCTGCGCTGGCCGGGAGCTGGCGGGCCGCAAATACCTGCGCCTGTTCGATTTTGTCGATCCGCCCGAGGGAACCGAGGCCTTCTACGTTGTCCCCGGCGACTTTGTCAGCCTGGAGGATGGAACCGGGATTGTCCATATCGCTCCGGCTTTCGGCGCGGATGACTACGAGCTGTCCCGCACCCACGGTCTGCCGCTGCTGCAGCCCGTGGACAAGCAGGGCAAGTTCACCGCCGAGGTGACTCCCTGGGCCGGCCGCTTCGTCAAGCACGCCGACAAGGAGATCATCGAAAATCTGCGGCAGCGGGGACTGCTCTTCAAGGACCAGGGCTACTCACACAATTACCCCTACTGCTGGCGCTGCGACACTCCCCTGCTCTACTATGCCCGGGCCTCCTGGTACATTAATACCAGCCGCTACAAGGACCAGCTCCTCGAAAACAGCAACAGCGTCAACTGGTTCCCCCCCGAGGTGGGCCAGGGCCGGTTCGCCGAATGGCTGGAGAACAACGTGGACTGGTCGCTGAGCCGGGACCGCTACTGGGGCACTCCGCTCAATATCTGGGTCTGCGAAGGCTGCGAGCATAAGCTCGCCGTGGGCAGCCTGGCCGAGCTGATCGAGCTGGGCGACAACGTCCCGGCTGATATCGACCTCCACAAGCCCTACGTGGACCAGATATTTCTGACCTGCCCGGAATGCGGCGGCCGGATGAAGCGGGTGCCGGAGGTGATCTACTGCTGGTTCGATTCGGGCAGCATGCCTTTCGCCCAGCTCCATTACCCCTTCGACAACCGGGAGGAGTTCGCCAGGAACTTTC
>MFIX01000029.1 GCA_001780825.1 Candidatus Glassbacteria bacterium RIFCSPLOWO2_12_FULL_58_11
GCACCAGGGCCACCTTGCCGGTGAACATCGCGCCGTCCGGTCCGGTCGCCTGGATCAGGTACACGCCGCTGGCGCAGTCCCGGCCCTGAGCATTGGAGCCATCCCAGAAAAAAAGCGCATCCGGGTTGTCGCGCGGCGCGAACAGGCGCACCGGCTCGCCGCTGACAGTCAGGATCGAGACCTTGCTGAAGCGGGGCATGCCGCTGACCGCCAGCCAGCCCTGCTGCGCAGGGCGCCAGGGGTTGGGACGGACCACCAGCTTGCCGCTTTTTCCCGGCTCTTCATCTCCCGAGGAGAGCGGCAGGGCGCTCAATCCCGCGGCGGTTGCGGCCCAGAGGATGCCCCGGCCGGGGTCCAGCGCCAGGTCATTGACCGCATCCGAGGCCAGGGCGCTGTTGCCCCGGTCGAAGGATTTCCACTCCTGGGCTCCGGTCAGGGCCAGACGGTAAATGCCGGACTCGGTGGCGAACCAGGCCGCAGTGTAACCCTCGACAGCGAGCGCCTTGACCGCCAGCCCGGCGAACGAGGGCGGCTTGATCTCCGTGTAGGAGAACTTGTTTTCATCCGCCGCATCCTCTTGAAAATTGAGCAGGACCACCTTGGCCGGGGTAGCGATCCAGAGCCGGTTGGTGCCATCCACGGCCAGGTCCACAATTCCGGTCTCTCCCACCGCGGCGCGGAAACTCGGGATATCGCGAACTGGCTGGCCGCCCGGAAAACCGCCGGGGATGACGGCCAGCCCGCGGTTGACATAGCCGATCCAGAGGTTGCCCAGACCATCCAGGGCCACGGTATGCACATCGAGCTCGCCCAGGCCGGCGGAGTAGCTGGTGAACCGGGCCTGCGCCGGGTCGAAGTAGTCCAGGCCGCCCGGCTGGTCCTGGTTCACCCGGCTGGCAACCCACACTCCGCCCTGCGTGTCGAAAGCCATCCGGCCCCGGATCACATCCATGGTCAGGCCGCTCGAATTGGCGCGAAAAGTTTCCCACCGGTCATCGCCCGGGTCGGCGGTGCTATTGTCGTCCAGGATGTTGAACCCGCCGCTTCCCACTCCGCTGGGACCGAACCAGGTCCCGAGGTAGATGCGGCCGTCGAGCGCGGGCCCTAGCGAGCTGACCAGGTTGAAAATGAGCGGGCTGCCGGCCTGGGTAAAATTCTGCCAGGTCTGGCCGTCATAACGGTTAAGCCCGGTCTGCGCAGCAGGCACGACATCCGAGGCGCTGGAAGTCCAGACCGTTCCCCGGTTGTCCACGGCGACCCGGGTGAGATCGTTGTAGAGCGGTCCGGGCAGACTGAGGTCCCGGTAGCCGCCCTCGGCATCCGGCCAGAAAATGCCGGAGCGCTCGGTCCCGGCCGCCGGCCGGGAAGCCCCGGGAGCCAAGGGTCCAAGCGAGATCACCTTTTCGCCGATATTCCGGTCTTCCCGCCAGCTCCGGTCCGCTCCCATGAAATAAATCCGTCCGGCAGCGGCGGCGGCCAGCAAGGGCTCAGCGCCGGAGTCGAGCCGGCGCAGGGCGGTCACCGCGGAGCCCTCGAAAGGCGGGTGGACCCGCGTGAAAACGTTTCCCGTAAAGAGAGAGAGCGCGCCGCCGGAGACAATATAGATCCCGCCCTCCGGGCCGGATTCGACCTGGGAGACCTCGAGCGAGCCCACGCCCTCGGCGCTCCCGTAACGGGTGAACCCGCCTTCGCGGTCCATGCGCCAGACTCCGCCATTGGTGGCGAAAAAGACCGCGCCGGAAGAATCCCCGGCGATATCGTAAACCGCATAGTCCGCCAGGGTGACCGGGCTTGCGCGGTCCGGCTCGAGGAACGCGCTCTGTACGATAAACCGGCGCGCGCCGCGCAGGGTACCGACCCAGACCGCGTGTTTTCCCGGATCGCCGGCGCCTGTGGCAAGGCTCAGGTGGAAGGTGCGCTCATCCGGCAGCCCGTCGAACACGCCGGCGCGGACCCAGCGGCCGCCGGCGGTGCGCAGAATCACGCCCCAGTCTGTGGTTCCGGCCAGCAGACGGCCATCGGCCAGGACGGCGAGCGAGGTCAGGTCGGATGAGGGCAGGCCCTCGGGACGCGAGAGCACCTGGTAAACCCCGCGGGTAAGATCGAGACGGACCAGGCCGCCGCCGGTGGCATACCAGAGCGCCGTGCCGGAGGGGTCGAGCTCGATTGCCCGGACCTCATTGCGGTTGGCGAAATGGCTCCCCTGCGGATAGGCTTTGCCGGAGATAGCGGCGAGCAGGAGCATGGCCAGCAGACTTTGGCAGGCTCCCAAAAACTTTCTTGCGCTGGCCGGTAGCGGTATTATAAAGTGAAAAACACGGCCCAGTTTTACCTCCTTTTGCCGCCTCGGCTTTCCTGGGGCCGGAAACTGAAGCTTTTTGAGGCGCGGGCCGCGGTCGAGGCCAGGCCTGCCCGGTTGACAACGCCGTCGGCCGTGATGAAATATTTGGCATCGAGCAGAAGCGGCGCAGCAGGTTTCAGTATTACCTTGCGGCTGTTGGTGCTGTCCAGCCTGGCGGAGGAAATTTCCAGCGCAGCGCCGAGGCTGTCCGGAGTGCGGAGGGTGAAAACGGCACCGGAGAGGCCACGGACAGTGTCGCAGCGGTCATCGAACTCCAGCACGATGGTCAGCGAATCGGGGGTCTCGACCGCTTTCAGCAGCGGCGCGGTGGTGTCTGCCAGCAGCAAGGCGAGGTCCAGTTTCAGGGGCTCGAGTTCCAGTTTGACCAGGGTGTCCCGGCCCTCCTCGCGGGTAAAATCCAGGCGGCCGTTACGGTTGAGGTCGCGGAAAGCCTCGAGACGGTAATCTCCGAGCGGGAGATAGGGGAATCGATAGAGGCCGCTGGAATCGCTCGCGGTCTGGAAAACCAGACTGGTGTCCTCGGCCGCGATGACTTTCAGGACCACCCCGATCCCCAGGGAATCTTCGATCCGCACCGTGCCGCCAATCTTGCCCGGGGAAAACATCAGGCCGGTGGAAAAATAGCTCTCGTATGTTTTATGGGACTGGACCCGGTGCATGTCGGTAAGGCCCGGGGCGACACTCAGGCGATAGGTGATATGCGGGCGCAGCGGCAAAGCAGGCCGGATACCGACTGATTTGTCTTTCCACTTGAAAAAAAGCCGCCCCGCCTCGGGGGAGAGCTTGATCAGCGGCTCGGCGCTCTGGCGCTGGACATTCTCGCTGAATGCGACCCCAATCGCGGTTTCCAGGGGCACGCCGGTCGTGTCCGCGGCCGGGATGAACGAGATCACCGCGGGCGGCTCCTTGTCCTCCAGGCCGCCGGGCGGCGGTCCCAGCCTGGCGCAGGAGGCGAGCAGGATCAGTGCGCCGGCGGTGAGGCCCGACAAGCAGTGGCGCGTAAAATGTGCAGTCGGAAGATTCATTTAATCAGGGAAATTCCCCGGGATCAAACCGCCCGTATTATTGACTATCGGATTAAGCAAAATACAGGAAATCCACCGACTGAGCAAGGGAGGCGCATTGGCCAGTCGCAGCGATAGTCAATGGCTGAACTCGGATTAGCCCGACGGCCTAAAAAGCTTGCAAACCTAGGCGGAAGGCTTATTTTACAGTCCGTACCCCGGCTTTCATTTGCGATATTCCGACCCGACCACCTCCAAAGCAACAGGATTACCCTATGGACTTGCCGCGCAAAAAGGCACTCTTCAGGAAGCTCCTGCTGGCATTCGCAGTCTCCTTTCTGCTCAGTAACGGGCCGGGCCTGCTCCTGGTCAACAAGCCGCTGCTGATTGCCGGGATGCCATTGCTCTATCTCTGGGCGGCCGGCTGGGCCGCGATCCAGATCGGGATAATCCTTTACGCCTATTTCAAGCTCTGGCGGGATGAGGTCGAGGAGGAATTTGAAACGGCAGGGCCGGACCGCTCCGGGGAGGCAAAATGACCCCCCTGTTGGTAATCGGTATCTACCTTGCTGTCACATTCGGAATCGGAATTATGGCCTGGTGGCGTGGCAGGGTCACCGCGGATGACTACTACATTTCCGCCCGCAGCCAGGGCTATATGGTGACCGCGCTGGCGATCATGGCCACCTTTTTCAGCGCTTTCGCCATGCTCGGCGCGCCGGGAATGCTCTATGCCGGCGGGATCGGCTTTGTCTATTTCATGCTCAACGTGCCAATCTGCGGGGCGCTGATCTGGATTATCGGCCGGCCGCTCTGGAGACTGGGCAAGCGTTTCGGCTATATCACTCCCAGCGACCTGGTGGCCGACTATTTCCAGAGCGACACGCTGCGGGTGCTGATCGCCCTGCTGGGGATCACCTATATCATTCCTTACGCTGTGCTGCAGTTCAAGGGCGGCGGCTACCTGTTCGAGGTGATCACCCGCGGCAGTGATGTCCACGTGGGGGCTTTCAGCCTGGCCGGCGGAATAATCTCGTTCGGCCCGCTTAGCCTGAGCACCTCGGTATTCGGTGCGCTGCTGCTGGCCTCGATCACCATGATCTACACGATCATGGGCGGGATGAGGGCGGTCTGCTGGACCGATGTCTTTCAGGGAGCTCTACTGGTGCTCGGGATGCTGCTCGGCGGGCTCATTACAGTTTGGAAACTGGGCGGTGTGAGAGGTCTGTTCAGCCAGGCCGCCGCGGTGGGGAATGCGGCCCATCCGGCGGGAGAGTTTATCACCCTGCCCGGGCCAGCGGGGATGTTCCCGATCACCATGATCTTCACCTTTACCCTGGTGGCCAGTTTCGGCACCATGGCCTCGCCGGGGCAGTGGATGCGCTACTACAGCGCACGCGGGCCGGACGCCCTGCGCAAGAGCATGATCATTTTCGCAGTAGTGCTCACCGCCTGCTACTTTTTCGGCACGGCGTTCATCGGGCTGGGCGGCAAGGTGATGTTCCCCTCGCTAGCCCAGCCGGATACGGTTTACCTGATGATCCTGGAGAAATACCTGCCGCTGGTATTCGCCAGCTTCCTGGTGACCACGATCATGGCTGCGGCGATGAGCACGGCCAACGGCAACCTTCACGCCCTGAGCGCCCTGGTTACCAAGGACCTCTACAGCCGCTTCATCCGGACGGGCAACCGGGCCGGGCAGCGGGAAATGGTCTGGGTCGGCCGGACCGTCATCTCCCTAGCCAGCATTGTCTCGCTCTGGATCGCCCTTCAGCCTAATATCGGCATGATAGTCCAGATCGGCTTGATCTCGATGGCTGCCTCGCTGCAGATGTTCCCGGCGCTGATCGGCCCGCTCTTCTGGAAAGGCGCCACCCGCACCGGGACTATCGCCGGGGTGCTGCTGGGAATGCTGGTCTCGCTGGTCACATTCCAGCCTGCGTGGTTCGGGATCAGCTCGTTCGGCCAGAGCCCCTTAAGCATCCATTACGGGTTCTGGGGGGTCGTGGTGAACCTGGCGGCCCTGTACGTGGTAAGCAGGCTGACCAGCCCGCCTCCGGCCGCGGTGATCGAGAGGTTCCACCGCGCCTGAGATCGGGTGCTCGTAAGCTGTGTACTATAGTGGCTCTCCCCGGGACTGGTCAGTGCGGGCACGGCGCGCCATGCCCCTGAAAAACAACATTAATACTCAAACTCCTCCGGCGGGCGAATGGCAAGTTCCGAATTCAAAAACCCGTCAACCGTCAGAAATCGTCCCCTGCGCATTCTTCTGCTGGCCGATTCCCTGCCCGATCCCCGCTCCCCGGACCCGCAGCTCCGCCTCAAGAATATTTTCGTCCTGCGCCAGGCGCGCAAGCTGGCCCAGTTCCATCAGGTGACTCACCCGGTGCTCGTACCCAGGCTGGCCGGAGCGATCCGCCTGGCTTACAGGCTGCGGGGCCGGAAATTGAGTTTCCCGTCACCGCGGGAAGAGACATTCGAGGGCATCCATTGCCTGACCGTGCGCTACACCTACCTGCCCCGGGTTTATCCCTCGCTCAAGGCCCGGGCTCTGCTGCGCTGGCTCGCGGCGCGCAGGGACAACTACGACCTGGTGCACTGCCATACGGTTTACGACCTGGGGTTGGCCGGACTGGAATTAAAGAGGCGGCTGGGGCTGCCCCTGGTCGTGACAGTTTACGGCACGGATGTGAACTGGCTCTTCGAGGAGGTGGGCGGTCTGAAAGCGGATGCGCGGATCGAGGAGGCCACGCGCCAGGTCCTGAACGGTGCGGATGCGATGATCGCGGTGAGCCGGGCTTTAGGCAAAAGAGTGGAGAGTCTGGGGGTCAGTGCGGAGAAAATGCACTGGATCGCCAACGGGGTGGAAAAGGAGTTGTTTTACCCTGGAGATAAACAGGAGGAACGGCGGAAGCTAGGGCTGGGCCCGCGGGAGAAAATAATTCTTTATGCCGGTAATATTCTCGAAACCAAGGGCCTGGGCGACCTGGCCCGGGCGCTGAAAAAACTATCCAGAAAGGGTGAAAACCGGCCCGGAGTAAGGCTTGTGCTGGTCGGGCCGGATGGGGGCTATGCGGCCACGCTGCGCGACCTGGCCGGAGAGCTCGGAGTGGTGGAGCGGATTAATTTTACCGGGGCGAAGGATTACTCAGAAATCCCTTCCTACATGCGGGCCGCGGATGTCTTTTGCCTTCCGAGCTGGCGCGAGGGCTGGCCCTGCGCCCTGAATGAGTCGCTGGCTTGCGGGCTGCCGGTAGTGGCCTGCGGAGTAGGCGGGATCCCGGAGATGCTGAGCGGGCCTGAGCTGGGGATAATCTGCGAGCCGCACGATCCGCAAGGACTGGCCGAGGCTTTAGGCGCGGCGCTTGCGCGGAATTGGGACGCGGCAAAGATTACCGAGGCGGCTGAGCCGTACAGCTACGACAGGCTGAGGCTGAGATACGAGGAAGTGTACCGGGTAGTTCTGGAGGGCCGGAACTTGGACCCTTCAAAAAATCGGGCATAAAGTTTTAACTTATTTAAATATTATCAAATTTGCGTTTTCTTTCACGCAGGGGCATAGCGGCGATGCCCCTGCATCTGCGTACCGGGCCTACCTGCATGTGCTTTCGCCGGGCGGCTACAGGGGTCCGCCCCTGGCGGGTTTGCGGCATCTTGTGAATAATCGCGATCAAGTATTAGAGGAGCATTGAAAAATGGACACGGTTTACCTTGAAGATAAATGGGATGAGCGGACTGCGGCCGGGCTGAATGAGGCGGAAAAGCTGCGCTATCGCTCCAACCTGCTCGGCTCGGACCTGAGGATAACCAATTTCGGCGGGGGAAACACCTCCTCCAAGATCAGGCAGGCCGATCCGGTGACCGGCGAGGAAACCGAGGTGCTGTGGGTTAAAGGCAGCGGCGGCGACCTGGGGACGATCACCTCGAAAGGCTTCGCCAGGCTGTACATGGACAAGTTCCTGGCCCTCAGGAAAAAGTACCGGGGAAGAGAGCACGAGGATGAGATGGTTGGCTATTATCCCCTGTGCAATGCCGGGCTGGCCGGCACTCCGGCCTCGATCGACACTCCGCTTCACGGCCTGATCCCTTACAAACATGTCGACCACATGCACCCGGACTGGGCGATCGCCCTGGCCGCGGCCGCGAATGGCCGCTTTCTGCTGGAGGAAATCAATGCCAAGTACGGGCTGCATCTTTTCTGGGTGGACTGGCAGAGGCCGGGCTATGAGCTGGCGCTAATCCTGGAGAAAGGGATCCGGGATAACCCATCCGCCGAGGGAGCGGTCCTCGCCTCTCATGGGCTGATTTCCTGGGCCGATGAACCGGCGGAATGCTACCGGAACACGATCCGGATCATCGATATAATGGGCCGGTTCATCGTGCCCCGTGTGGAGAAAAAGGGGAATAAGCTTTTCGGGGGGGCCCAGTTCGAACCGCGCAAAGACCGGAAAGCGCTTGCCGGCCGGATATTGCCTTTTATGCGCGGCCGTGTAGGGGCGGAGAAAAAGCTGCTGGGCCAGTTTGTCGACCTGCCCGAGGTGCTGCGTTTTGTCTGCAGCCGGAATTGTAAAAAGCTGGCCTTTCAGGGCACAAGCTGTCCGGACCATTTTGTCCGCACCCGGATCCGGCCCCTGTACGTGGACTGGAATCCTGAGGGCGGGGACCTGGAGGCGCTGAAAACAAAATTCGAGGAGCGGTTGCGCTCCTACTACGCCGACTATGCCAGCTACTACGAGCAGCACCGGGTTACGGATTCGCCGGCCATGCGGGGCGCTAACCCGACTGTCGTGCTGATCCCGGGGGTCGGGATGCTCAGTTTCGGCAAGAACCTGAAAGAGGCCCGCCGGACAGGCGAGTTCTATGTCAATGCCATACATGTGATGGAGGGCGCCACCGCGGTCGGGGACAAGCGCCGGGACAAAAAGATCGAGGCCAGCCTGGTGGTTGATAATTACGCCGCGCTGCCGCAGTCCGAGGCGTTCCGGATCGAGTACTGGGCGCTGGAGGAGGCCAAGCTGCGCCGTCAGCCTCCCGAGCAGGAAATGGCCCGCCAGATCTGCCTGGTAGTTGGCGGAGGCAGCGGGATCGGCCGGGTGTTCAGCCATAAGCTGGTTAAGGAGGGCGCGCACGTGGCGGTGGCCGACCGGGATTACGAGGCGGCGCACCAGACTATCGAGCTGATCGAGAAGGATTTCGGCGCTGAGCTGGCGCTCCCGCTCGAGATAGACATAACCAGCCGGGAAAGCATCCGCAAGGCCCTG
>MFIX01000030.1 GCA_001780825.1 Candidatus Glassbacteria bacterium RIFCSPLOWO2_12_FULL_58_11
CCTGATCGGCTTTGTCCTTTTGATCGGGGAGATCACCCTGGGCCGTCACACCCAGCGCAACCCGGTGGGGGTTTACCGTCATCTGGCACCGAAATCGCCGTGGAGCGCAGTCGGCGTGATCGCGGTGCTGACCGCCTGGGGCGTGCTGGCTTACTACAGCGTGGTGGCCGGCTGGACCCTGAGTTACACTCTCACGACCGCGGAGGGCCATTTCAGCGCCCGCCTGACCCAGGAGCAGATCGCCGGGATTTTCGGCCAGACCGTGGCCAACCCCTACAAGGCGATTTTCTGGCATTTCGGATTCATGCTGCTGACTGTCGGGGTGGTGATGGGCGGAGTGAAACAGGGGATCGAGCGCTGGTCGACAATCTTGATGCCGCTGCTGCTGATTATCCTGATCCTGCTGGTAATCCGCTCGATCACTCTGGAAGGGGCCGAGGTCGGCCTGCTGAAATACCTTCGGGCGGACTGGAGCAAGGTTACGGGGCGCACCTTTATCGCGGCGCTCGGCCAGGCGGTTTTCTCGCTCAGCCTGGGGGCTGGCACGATGATTACCTATGGCAGCTATATGAACCGGCAGGAGAATATTGTCCGCTCGGCCGCCGTGGTCTGCTTTGCCGACACGCTGGTGGCCATTCTCGCCGGGCTGGCGATATTCCCGGCGCTTTTCACCATGCAGGGCATGGAGCCGGAGGTTGGTGCCAAGCTCATTTTTATCGTCCTGCCCCGGCTGTTCAGCGAAATTCCCTTCGGCACTCTTTTCGGAACCGGTTTTTTCGTCCTGCTGGTGGTGGCCGCCCTAACCAGCAGCATCTCGCTGCTCGAAGTCCCGGTGGCCTATTTTGTTGATGAGCGGGGCTGGAAAAGGCGCAAGGCCACGATTTTCTGCGGGCTGATCGCTTTTGGGGCCGGCATTTTCAGCGCCCTGAGTGCCGGCGCGGTGGACAGTCTTACCAACATGCTGACTATCGGATCCCGGACCCTGGGTTTCCTGGATATCATGGATCTGGCAATCGGCCAGTGCTCGATGACTTTCGGCGCGATGATGGTCGCGCTGTTTGTCGGCTGGCGTTGGGGCACCCGGCACTTTATCAGGGAAATTGCTCATGGGGATGATCCGAGCTTTATTAGAAAGGTTATCGCTTTTCAGATCCGCTACATCTGTCCGCTGGTGCTGATCGGACTGATTATTTACCTGTTTTTCAACCCTAACGCCTTCGCCTGATTCGCGCCACAGCAGCCTTGGCCATTGCGGGAGCATCGATGAATGAGTTTACCGGCCTGGTTCTGAAATTGGAACAATTCATGTATTCGCCGTGGTTCGTGATTACCCTGCTGGGCACCGGGGTGCTGCTGACCATCCGGACCCGCTTTATCCAGTTCCGCAAGTTCGGCGCTTCCATGAAATTGATTTATTCAGGGGCGATGCACAAGCAGGCGGATAGCGGGGCGGCAGGCGATATCTCGCCGTTCCAGGCGCTCAGTACCGCGCTGGCGGCCACTGTCGGGCTGGGAAATATTGCCGGAGTGGCCACGGCGCTGGCCTTGGGCGGCCCGGGGGCGATATTCTGGATGTGGATGACCGCCATTTTCGGTATGGCGACAATTTATTCGGAGGCGATGCTCTCGATTAAATTCCGCTCGGTCGCCAGGGATGGGAGCATGTCCGGCGGGCCGATGCACTATATCTCCAAAGGCTTAAAACATCATCAATTCGGTAAAATTCTCGCCGCTGTTTTTGCGATCACCGGGAGCATGGCCTGTCTGCTTAGCACCGGCTGCATGATGCAATCCAACTCGATTGCCCTGAGCTTCAAATCCAGCTTCGGCGTGCCTTTCTGGATCAGCGGCGCGGTGCTCGCGTTCATGACCGGCCTGGTAACCATCGGTGGGATCAAGCGTATCGGGGTGGTGGTGGAAAAACTGGTCCCCTTCATGATCGTATTTTATCTCGCTTCTTCAATGATTATTTTGCTGGTCAAGGTTCAGGAAATCCCGGCCAGCCTGATGTTAATCATCCGGAGTGCTTTCACGCCGGTTGCCGCGGTCGGCGGATTCGCCGGAGCGGGAGTGATTGCCGCCATGCAGTTCGGGGTCAGCCGCGGAGTGTTGTCCAACGAAGCCGGCTTGGGCTCGAGCCCAATCGCCCACGGCGCAGCCAGGGAGGATGACCCCAACCGCCAGGGAATCCTGGCCATGAGCGGTGTTTTCATCGACACCATCGTGGTTTGCACGATCTCGGCCCTGGTTTACCTGACCAGCGGCGCCTGGACCAGCGGCCTGACCTCCACCAATCTGGCGACCCTGGCTTTTGACAGTGTGCTGCCCCAGGGCCATCTGCTGGTTACTTTCAGCGCCCTGCTCTTCGGCTTCAGCACCCTGCTCGGCTGGTCCTATTATGGCGAACAGTGCATTCAGTACATGCTCGGAATGAGAGTGGTGAACCCGTACCGGTACTTATTCGTGATCTTCGTTTTCACCGGCGCGGTGATCAAGCTCGACCTGGTCTGGAGCATCGGCACGATCGCCAATGCCTGCATGGCCCTGCCGAACCTGGTGGGCCTGATCGCCCTGAGCGGAATTGTCGGCGCTATCGCGGTCAACCGGAAAGCTTCCTCCTGAGAGCGCGGACTGTAGCCGGCTCGAAATTACTGAAACATTAGCGCACCCCGAAACCGTTTGTTTAATATGCTAATCGTCATCCGCATATTCTATATTATCGCGCTGATCCTCTATGCGGTATCGGCGCTGAAATATGTCCGGGCCTTTAATCCCAAAAACTCGCGTCTCCTTCCGCACCGGACAGCCGCCGCCAATTTCGGGGCCGTGTTCAACCTGCTGGGCCTGGTAACCTATTCGATTTACCTTCGGCAGGCGCCTTTCCTGGGGATGTTCCAGGGGTTCATCTTTGCCGCCTGCGTGCTGACCCTGCTTTTTCTGATAATCTCCCGCCAGGTCGAAAGTGAGATTTCCCTGGGACTGATAGTCATGCCGCTGGTCAGCCTTTTTGCACTGATCGGGATTTTTACCCCCCTGGAGCGGATTAGCGACCCCATGCTGGCTCCCAATCCCTGGTTCATCCTCCACGTCTCGGTGGCCCTGTTCAGCTACGGTGCTTTCGCTGTCGCTTTCGCCTGCAGCATTCTATACCTGCTGCTGCATCGCGAGATAAAATCCAAGACCCTGGGAACCTATTTCGAGCGCCTGCCCTCGCTGGATGAGCTGGATCACCTGACCTACCTGTCAGTTACTATCGGCTTTCTGGCGCTGACTGTCTCGATCGCCACCGGCATGGCCTGGACACATGACCGCCTGGGCAAACTGCTGCAACTGGATATAAAGGAAATAATCACCTTTATCAACTGGCTGATTTTTGCCCTGTACCTGCACAGCCGCCTTTATGGCGGCTGGCGCGGCAGGCGCGCGGCATGGATCGCCATTCTGGGTTTCGGAGTGGTTCTGTTCAATTTCTTGGTGGTTACGATATTGCTGTCCAGGACCCACTCCTATCTGTAAGCCGTGGGCCGAGGCCCGGGGAGGTGCGCCGGTGGAACGCACGGCGGCAAAATATTACCCGGTTTTTCTCGAGCTGACAGGCCGGCGCTGCCTGGTAGTCGGGGCGGGAAAGGTGGCCCTGCGCAAGGTGCGCGCCCTGCTCGAGGCCGGGGCCGAGGTAAGCCTGGTGAGCCCGGAGGCGCTGGAGGAGCTGAAAAAGCTGGTGGTGCAAGGCGCGATCCGCTGGCGGCGCGGAGAATTTGAGGACGGCGATCTGGACGGCGTATTTCTGGTTATCGGCGCGACCGATGATCCGGAGGTGAACCGCCGGGTTTACCGGGCCGCGGATAAAGCCTCCCGGATGGTCAATATCGTGGATGAACCGGAGCTCTGCAACTTTATCGTCCCCTCAGTCCTCACGCGCGGAGACTTTCAGGTCGCCGTATCCTCGGGCGGGGCCAGCCCCATTCTGGCGCGCAAGGTACGGGAGGTGTTGGGTTACAGGTTCGGCCCAGAGTACGCCGTGGTGGTGGATGAGCTGGCCCGTCTCAGGCGGGAGCTCAAGGAGCGAGTGCCCCGGGAGGAGAGGAGCAGACAGTTCTGGGAAATGCTGATCGATCTGGATTTCTTCGACAGTCTGGAAGGACCGGAGATCCGCGCCAGGATCAAGGAGCGTGCCGAGCAATGCCTATCGCAGTTGGCGGACTGAACCACCGGGTGGCGCCACTCGAGCTGCGGGAAAAGCTCGCATTTTCGGGAGCCGAGCTGAAGGCGAAGCTCGCCCGGATGGCCGAGGCGCGGGGATTGGAGGAGCTGGTGGTGCTCTCCACCTGCAACCGGACGGAGGTCTATGCCCAGGGGCAGGCCGAGGAAACGCTCAAGCCCGGCATCGAGAGCATCCTGAGCGATAAGTTCGGCGCGCAGGTCAATCTGGAGGATATCAATTTCTACCACTACTTCGACCGGAAAGCGGCCACCCACTTGTTCCGGGTAGCCTCCAGCCTGGACTCGCTGGTCCTGGGAGAGAACCAGATCCTGGGACAGGTGCGCGAGGCCTACCGTCTGGCCCAGGAGGCGCACAGCGCGGGCCGGGTCCTCTCGCGCTTATTTCAACAGGCCGTACGGGCCGGCAAGCGCTCGCGGACCGAGACCGCAATCAGCAGCGGAGCGGTGAGTGTCAGCTCGGCAGCGGTTGACCTGGCGCGCAAGATTTTCGGCGACCTCGCGGGCAAGGAGGCGCTGATCCTGGGCGCCGGGGAGGCCAGCGAGCTCACCCTGTCGCTGCTGATCAACTCCGGCGTGGAATCGGTGCTGGTCTCCAACCGCACCTACCGCAAGGCGGTCGAGCTGGCGGTGACCTATCACGGTACGGCGATTAATTTCGAGGAATTCCCGGTCTACCTGGCCCAGGCTGACATCCTGATCAGCTCCACCAGCGCCCCAAGCTTCATTCTGACCCGGGAGCGGGCGGGAAAAATCCTCTCCAGAAGGGACAAGCCGATATTCATGATCGACCTCGCCGTGCCGCGGGATATCGATCCCGCCCTGGCCGAATACGACAATGCCTTCCTGTACAATATCGACGACCTGGTGTCGGTGGTCGAGAAAAACGTCGAGGAGCGCAGATCTCAGATCGGCCTGGTGGATGAAATCGTGGCCACCGAGGCCGCGGAATTCATGAGCTGGTACGAGTCGCTGGCCGTGGTCCCGCTTATCCGGAGCCTGCACGACCGGATGAACCGAATCCGGAGCGAAGAGTTAAACCGCGCCCTGGGCAAGCTGGAACACCTTTCCGAAAACGACCGCCAGCAGGTTGAGCGCCTGACCGTGCAGATGCTGAATAAATTCCTCCACGGCCCGACCAGCCGTCTCAAGGAGAATCCCGCCAAGCTGGCCCGCATGGAGCCGGCCGAGCTGCTGCGTTTTCTGTTCATGCTGGATGAGGAGGGCGCCGGTGGACGGGAATAAGCTCAAAATCGGTTCGCGGGGCAGCCAGCTCGCGCTCTGGCAGGCCAACCATATCAAGGACAGGCTTACCGGCCAGTATCCCGGGCTGGCTGTCGAGCTAAAAATCATAAAAACTCTAGGCGACAAGGTCCAGGATGTCGCCCTGGCCAAAGTGGGCGGCAAAGGCTTGTTCACCAAGGAGATCGAGGAGGCGATCCTGGCCGGGAAAGTCGATCTGGCGGTGCACAGCCTCAAGGACCTGCCTACCGAACTGCCCTCCGGCTTGATCGCCGGTATAATCACCCGCCGGACTCATGGCTCGGATGCCTTGATCAGCCGGGATAATGTGCCGCTCAAGCTCCTGCCAGCCGGCAGCCGGGTGGGGACCAGCAGCCTGAGAAGAAAGGTGCAGCTGCGCGACCTGCGGCCGGACCTTCATTTTCTCGACCTGCGAGGCAATGTCGATACCCGGTTGAAAAAGCTCGACCGCGGCGAGTACGAGGCGATTGTTCTGGCGCAGGCCGGCCTGGTCCGCCTGGGGCTGGAGAGCCGGATCACCGAGCTCTTTACTCCGCGGCAGATGGTGCCGGCCGCCGGGCAGGGCGCCCTGGCTCTAGAATACCGCGAGGGTGACAGCCGCACCGCGGAGTTGCTGGGGTTCCTCCAGGACCCGGACACTGCTCTGGAGGTCGAGGCGGAGCGGGACTTTCTGCATGAACTGGGTGGGGGCTGCCAGGTGCCGATCGGAGTGCGGGCGGTGTTGAAAGAGGATGGCCGGCTCGAGCTCGAGGCAATGATCTCGGACCTTCACGGGACCCGCCTCATGCGAGATTCACTGACCAACCATCCCGACAAGAAGCCGGGAAAGATTCTGGCCGGGAGGATGCTCGAAGCGGGCGGAAGGGCAATTCTCGAGGAAATACTGGGAGCGGAATGAGATTGCTCCGGGCAGACAGGTTCTAAGGCATAGAAAAACGTCAAAGGCACTGTAGTGGAAAGATATAAGGTGCGGCCCCGGCATCCTTTTTGCCAGAGCGCCGCGAGCTGGTTGGCTGACAGCGGTGTTTCCGCAAAAAGGATGCCGGGGCCGCACCGCTCAAAGCTCTATCCATCCGGTGCCTTTTTCCCTTGAATTATTAACTGGCCCTGGGAATTTAAGCTGTTGGGTGGCGTATGGCAGTGTGTCGACAAAGTGATTTGTTTTTTTACTCCTGACCTTAACAGGATTCAAAGGAAGTTAGTGAAGTGAATCAATTCCCTGAGAAAATCCATGCCGGAAAACAACGGTAAAATAATTCTGGTCGGCGCGGGGCCGGGCGACCCGGACCTGTTGACCATTAAAGGCCGCAAGGCGCTTGAGCAGGCTGAGGTGCTGATCTACGACTACCTGGCGCCGAAAGAGCTGCTCTGCCATGCGCCGGAGAGTTGCGAAAAGATTTATGTCGGTAAGCAGGCCGGCTGCCACACCTTGCGGCAGGAGGAGATAAACCGCTTGCTGGTCGAGAAAGCCCGCTTGGGCCTGACCGGGGTCCGTCTCAAGGGCGGCGACCCCTATGTATTCGGCCGGGGCGGCGAGGAGGCGCTGGCGGCAGGCGAGGCCGAGATTCCATTTGAGGTGGTCCCGGGAGTCACCGCCGGGGTGGCGGTCCCGGCCTATGCCGGGATTCCCGTGACCCAGCGCGGGTATGCCTCCACGCTGACCCTGATTACCGGGCACGAGGACCCGAACAAGGAGGAAAGCGATATCGACTGGGCCTCTCTGGCCGCGATCGGCGGCACGCTGGTCTTCTACATGGGAATCGGCCGCCTGGGAAAGATCGCTGGGAGCCTGATCGAACACGGAAGGAGCGCGGATACCCCGGCGGCGGTGATCCGCCGCGGCACTACCTTCAGCCAGCGGACCGTCACCGGCACGCTCGGAGATATCGAGGAGCGGGTCCGCGAGGCGGAGCTGAAGCCGCCGGCCCTGATCGTGGTCGGCCAGGTAGTCGGCCTGCGCGGGAGTCTGGACTGGTTCGAAAAACGGCCCCTGTTCGGTAGAACAGTGATTGTCACTCGAGCCAGGGAGCAGGCCTCGGATTTTTCCGAGCTGCTTAAGGGAATGGGAGCGGGGGTGGTCGAGCTGCCGACAATCAAAATCGGTCCCAGCCCGGAGCCGGAGAGAGTTAATGAGGTGCTCTGCAGTTTATCCGGCTTTGACTGGATCGTTTTTACCAGCGCCAATGGCGTCAAAGTACTGCTTGAGGAGCTGCGCCGCGCCGATGGAGATGTGCGCTGGCTGGGCCGGGCGCACTTGTGCGCTATCGGTCCGGCTACCGCCGCGGCGCTCGAAGCCAGCGGGCTGCGGGTGGATTTAATGCCGGAATCCTATGTGGCCGAGTCTGTGGTGGAGGCGCTCCAGAGAAGCGGAGAGCTGCAAGGCAAGCGGGTGCTGCTGCCGCGCGCCGAGATCGCCCGCAAGATGCTGCCCGAGGCCTTGACCGCTCTCGGCGCAATAGTCGAGGAGGTGGCGCTTTACAGCACCCGGCTAGAGGAGCCGGAGAACCTGGCGGAGGTCAGGCGCGCTCTGGCCGATGGCGAGATCGATGTGGTGAGTTTCACCAGCAGCTCGACCGTGGAAAATTTTGTGACCCTGGTCGGAGAAAAAACGCTTCGCGAGTCCGCAAAAAGGACTTTGTTTGCCTCGATCGGGCCGGTAACTGTCAAAAAAGCCGAGGAATACGGCCTGAAATCCGCAATCGTTCCGAAGTCTTTCACCATCCATGATCTTGCCCTGGCGATCCGGGATTTTTTCGCATTGCCCGAAAAATCGCCCTGATTGCACTTTATTTTTCCTAGTGAAGGCGTTATATATTAAAAAGTGAACCGGGGGAGGACTATGCCGGGTATAAATATTGCAGCAACGAAGTTCAGGAACCGGTAACCGATTATCAGCCCCAGAGGATCGAATATGCGCGTGGCTCCGGTCAAATTTCTGTTGCTCGCCGTTCTTTCACTTGTCTTTTGTCTCCCCTGCCTGGCCCAGAAAAACGATTCCGCAGTCCCGGTAACCCCCAATCCGCCCAATACGCGACTTTACCCGCTTTACCCGAGTTTCGATATCCAGACCTCGGATGTCTTCTTCCGCGGTCTGGTGGACAATCCGTCCATTCACCCCTTGTATTTTCCGCTGAAACTGTATTATCCGCTCTCAGTCGCTCCGGAGCCGGATTACCGGCCGATCGAGGAGAAATTGGCTGACTCTGTGCGGGAAATCATCCCTTATCGCGGCGGGGAATATTTCTGCGAGGCGGTGCAGCTCGGGCTGGATTTTTTCACTTATTCCAAAGATGTCACCACTTACGGAAACCACCGGTTGTACACCGGGCTCAGTATTACCGGGCATCGCAGCAGTTTTGTCCGGGGCGGCCTGTTTTATAATTTTTAGCTGAATGGAAAAGCCTCATAATATTGTTGCTGCAAACGGACGGTTGTTACCCATAGGGTATCAGCCGTTTTTCATTTTGAGCTCCGTTATACTCCAAACAGTAATTTGCAAGGATCGCTGCGGAATGCATGTGGCTGAGAAGGCAGAGACTGCGGGGGAAACGCGGCTTCGGGGAGCTAAAAGCCGAAGGACAGCGAATAGGTATGGTTTCCGCCGATAATCCCCAGGTCGCGGTAGGCATAGTCGGCGCGGATAGTGAGGTTATAGAGACGATAGGCGTAGCCTCCGCCGGCGCTCAAGCCTCGCAGGCGCTCGGCGCCGGTCAGGCCGACCTCATCCTGCTGGAAGCGCCAGCCGGCCCGGAGCGAGGCCGAGCTCTTGGCGTTGATCTTCCGGGTCAGCTCGGCGCCTAGGCCGATACTGATCGGCTGATTGCTGTTTTCCGCGAAATCCACCGCGGCGATCAGGTGCTGGCCGCCCAGGTTCAATATGTCTGCCGAGGCGGCGAGATGGAAGCTGGTGGGCAGCTCGAAGCTCGAGGTCTGGCGCAGGGCGGAACGGGGCAGACGGCCTACATCCTCGCCGGGATAGATGTCCTCCGGGTCCACGGACACTTTGAGCCGGTCCCCGCCGAATGCCATGTTAGTGCCAAGGTTGGTCAGCGTAAAGGCCAGCCGCACCGGCACGCCCAGCAGCTCTTCGTGGTAGTTGGTGCCCATGTCGAAGGCGACCGCATTCTGGGTCAGCCCGAATATGTCCTCATGGACTTCTTTCACCACCAGCCCGGCGCAGAACCTGTCGGAAAAATTGTAGGCCAGCGCGCCGCCCCCGCTCAGACTGTAGGCGCTGTAAAAGGCGCCTGTGCCCTCGGGCTGGAACTCGGTGGTTATCTCCTGGTCCCCGCTGTTGAGCACTGAGAGGAAAGCCCCCAGCACCAGCTTGCCCTGCCAGAGCGGCACCGCAATGGCTCCATAGGTGTAGCGTATATCCAGCGGCCGCTCGATCACGGTCAGAAAGACCTCACGGCTTTCGATAAAACCCAGACCGGCCGGGTTCCAGTAAATCGCCGATATCTCATCCGCTGTGGCGGCGTACGCTCCGCCCATCCCCACGGCGCGCGGCCCGACCGGAATGGTCAAAAACTCCGCCGCCCGGGTGCCTACTCCGCTCAAGCCCTGGACCCTGCCTGCTCCCGGATTGGTCGAGCCGGTATAGCCGGTGGCTGCCAGAGCGGATGCCGCACCGAATGCGGCGGCCGCCGCAAGCAGGGAAAACAAAGTTTTCAGCCGGTTAATTTTTCTTTTCATAATTGTTTCTATTGAATGACGCTGAACTTGCCTAGAAATTTCTCCCCCGTATCATCGTCCTGGACGTGGAAATAATAAATTCCGCTGGCCATCTGGTCGCCGAAGCGGGTGGTCAGATCGAAAGAGAATTGCCCGCTGTTCCTGTCGCCGACCGCGCCGATCGAGCCCTCCTGGCCCGGGCCGTGGCGCAGGATATTTACCAGGTTCCCGCTGATCGTATAGATACGGATCGTGGCCCGCAGCGGCAGGTTGGTGAACATTATTGAGCGTTTGTTGGCCCCGGAATCGAACAGGCTGGAGGCGATATAGGGGTTAGGCACCACCTTGATCTTATTCAGCCGGCCCGGAGCGGTCGCCCTTGTCGCCGGGGTCAGGTCGAGGGCAACCCGCATGCCGGCGTAGGGCGCGGTGAAATGCACGGTTTGGCCAATATACTCGATAAAGGCCATCTCCAGGGTCCATTGATCGCCGGCTTCCGGCCGTCGCGTGATCCCGCGCACGGCCAGCTCCACTCCCCGGACGTAGAGGCTCATCCGCTCAGCGTTCTGGATGTCCGGGTCGCGGGCATAAACGGCGGTCCGGGAAAGCCGGGTTATCCGCTGGTCCCTGGGCCGCTCGATCTGGTCCTGGTAGATTTCCTCGTAAGTGAATTGGTCAAAAGGCAAAAAGCCCCAGCCATCGGCCACCTGCTCGTTGAATCTCACCGGCACCTGGTTGGCCTGGTCGAAAACCTGGACTGAGCCATCCTCGAGCCAGGTGATAATCAGGCTGCCCGGCGTGAACTGCCCGGCGACACATACAGTATGGCTGATCAGGCCGTTGAGCTGCGTGTCGATAAAGGGCTGGAGGACAATGAAGTCCTGGAACCACTGTCCGCCCACCTGCTCGTAGGAACCCGGTTCGGCGGTCTGGAGCAGCAGCAGGGTGTCGCTGCCGGCGCGTTTGATTTTTAGCGGGGCGATCTTGGCCGTCTCCAGCCCGCCTTGCCTGAAATAGGCCGAACCGTTGAACAGCGGCCCATCCGATACCAGCGGTCCACTGAAATTGAACGGTACCCCCTGGTCTGCCACCTCATCCGCCGGGTAAAGTCCCTCGATATCGTGGAACGGGATCGTGAAGGTTCCGTGAGTGGTGGGATTCCCCTGCGGGTCCTCGAAATGCGCGTAATGGAGGAAATTGCGGGTGTCCTTGTTCGTATGCTCGATCGAATCGACCACCAGGTAGCCGCCGAGCAAGGGAACGTTGTCCGGGTCGATCACGTTCACCTGGCTTTTATCGCCGTTGAACGCCCCGGTAGTCGGCGGGATCGGTGAGGTGAACTCGACTATCGAGCCGCGCAGGGTGGCATCTCCCACATGGGCCAGCAGGTTGTAATCCGGAGGCTGACCCGGCTGGACCTCCTCGCCGAACGAGTCCACCTGTTTCCAGGAGCCGCTGCCGGAGATTATCGAGGTCGAGGAACTGCGGGGGATAGCCAGCTGGTAGAAACGGCCCTGGGCTTCCTGGCGCCGGAAGTTAATGCTGGATTCCAGAGACTCGTTGCCGATCAGCGCCGGGTTGAAATCATAGGAGGTGACCATGTAGAAGAGCGGAACCCCGTTGATCAGGCCGCTGATATCATCCCCGCGGTCGGTAAAGCTGAAAGCCAGGCCGGTATTGTTCCCCAGCGGGACCTCCTCCACCACGTCATCCAGTCCCTGTCCGGTTTTGATCGCCCGGGTGATCTTGTAGGTTTTATACTGGTTGTCCAGGTCGAACTGGGCCAGCAGCTTGGCGTCCTGCGCATTGCCGGTCTGTGAGCGGTAAACCCGGAAGCCCTCGAAATCCTTCTCCCGGTAGGTCAGCCCGGGAAAGTCCGGCACCGGCGGGAAAGCAGCGGCGATTTCGGTATTGGCGAAAGGATCCGCGGCCTCGACCGGAGTGTCATCCCAGGTGATAGTCACCTGGCGGTCTCCGGGGAGCAGTTTCATCCTGGGCGCCGGCGGCGGGCTGGGGACCACGAACCCATTGCGGTAAACCTCCCGGGTCGCCGCCCAGAGATCGATGACCGGCTTGAACTCACCATCGATGGACAGGTTGTTCAGATCGACCTCGTTCCGCTCGGAGCGGGCGAAGTAGAAAGCGGCCACCACCCGCTTGTCCGGGACATCGGCCAGGTTGGGCAGCTCGAAGGGGCCGGAGACAATGTTCTGGCGCAGGTCGCCGACAATGTCCGCCACGATCAGGTTCGAATAGTGGTCGAAAGTCGGGACGCGGACCTCGCTGGGATCGCCGGAAAGGATGCGGTAAGCCTCGGTGTCATCCTGGGGGTCGGGCCGCTCGCCGCCATTGGTGTTGAGCGTGAAAAGGCTCATGCGCTCCGCGCTCTCGCTGCGCACATCGGGGTCGAATTTCATGAACAGGCCCGTGCGCGGGTCCTTGATTCCGGCATCCTCGATATCGCCATAGGTCTCATCGACCAGCCCGTTGCCCGCCGGAAAGAGCGGGTCCGGGTTGTCTATGCCGTCCCGGTCGGTCGGCGCTTCGAGGAAGCTCGTGCCCATGAAAGCCGGCGAGCCGGAGAAACCGGCCTCATTGAAATCCGAATCGAAGGCGATCGACATGTTGCGCACCGGGCTTACCGCGGCGCGATCATCCAGGGCGTTCTCGCCGATATCGAAATCATCCTTGATATTGACAAAGGCCTCGTGGATGTCGTAGCCCGGCACGACACCCGGGTCATCGACAAAGTCGGAAACATTTTTGATTTCCCAGATGACGAACATTACATCCTGAAGGTTGCTCAGCGAATAAAACAGCACGTGCTGGAAGACCTCGACCCCCAGGCGCAGCGACCCGGCCGCGGAGTTCACCGGCCCGCCGATATCGGTATAGATCGAGACTACATCCTGTTCGCTGCGGATATCCGGGATCAGCCGGCCATAGCTCGGGCTGTCCGGGTTCTGGTCGGTAATCATGAACTCCTCGGGCCACTCAGCCAGATCGGTCGGGGTGGTGCTGAAATACAGGCGGCTTTTCTGGTCGTCCGCCTCCTCGTTGGGCCGGCCCTCGCGCCACTCGGCATCGAACACCAGGTTGGTCTCGACGATGTCCGAGGCGATCCCATCCCCATCCGAGTCGATCAGCCCCATGACATGCAGACCGGCGGCGAAAATATAGGCGTCCTCGCTTCCCGAGGGCCAGAACCCTCCCGGCGTTACCGCGCCGCGATTGGGGTCCACCGCCAGGTAGCCGCTGTTCGACATGTTGAATTCGATCCGGTTACCGGTGGTGATCCGGGTTTGAAAGGCCGACAGCACGGGCACGCTGTGTTTTTTCATCTTTCCGGAAGAGCCGGGCAGCGCCGCCCGGGACACCCCGGTGACTGTCAGGCTCAGCAGGAGAAGGCCCGCCAGAATTTGAGCTGCATTAGTTGTTTGACGTTTGCCGATCATGTAATCTGTTTCCAAACGACTTAATTTGAATTGTCAATCAACGACTGTAACTACTTAATTTTTATAATGATTAAACTCTCTGTAGGGGCACACAGCATGCTGTGCCCCTAGGCTGGATATTGATCTTATCTCGCCATGAAAAAAATGCAACTTCACGCAAAAACCGAGTCAAAAGTCCATGTTGATTCCCAGCCGGACTTCACGTGGTCTCCTATAGGCCAGCGGGTCATCCAGACTGGCCAGCAGGTTTGCCAGCTTGAGCGCGACAATCTCGTTCTTGGTGATAAACCCATCCCCGTCGATGTCCTGGATTTTCACCAGGTTTGCCGCATCATCTCCGGCCAGGTTGTCGATCTGCTCCTTGAGCGTGATCTGGTCTACCTTCTCGCCGGCGGACCCGCGGAAATCGGGCCGGTCGTTGAAAGCCTCTTCGAGGATATAGGCATCCGCGGCCGGGCTGCCGGTGGTTGGGTTGATATAGTCGATATTGTAATTCTTGAAATTGAAGAGATTGAAAACCTCGGCGAAGAGGGTCAGCTTGACCCGTTCGCCCGGGACCGGCAGGCGCTTGTTGATCCGCAGGTTGATATCCTTGTACGAGGGGCCGCGGCCATTATTGTTGGTGCTCGCCGGCCGGCCATCCTTGCCGAGCCTGGTATAGGGCTGTCCGGTGGCAAAACTGAAAGTGATGTATCCCGAGATGTCACGCAGGGCGTAATCCGCTTTCGTGCCCGGTTGGAAGAAACGCGGCAGGTTGAAATTGGCCTGGAGATTGAGCTGGTGTGTCTGGTCGTAGTCGATAGGAGTCAGCTTGCGCGGCGGCGGCTGCACGCCTCTTATGCCGGTTACCGGATCGAAAAAGGTCTGCCTGCCGAAAGTAAAGATATATTCTTGCGGGTCGCTCGCCGTGGCGCGCGGGAAAGACAGAGTGTAGGTGGCATTGAGGCCCCACAGCTCGTCCATCCTGCGGGAGAAAGTGACCTCAAAGCCCCGCGTGCTCATGCGGTCGCGGTTTGTGTGCACGCTCAGGATAGCGTTGCTGCGTGTGGCCGTGCGATCGGTGATCCCGCCCAGCTCGAGCAGCTCGGCCGGGGAGATCTGGCGCACCGCGTCATCCCCCTTGACCTCGCTGTGATAGCCGACAAAATCCAGGCGCACATTCTCCGAAAGCACCGTCGAGAAGCCGACCTCAAACATGATCGTCTGGCTCATCTCCAGGTTCGGGTTGCCGAAAATATTGTTGGTGTTGCCGCCCAGGTCGAAGCGGAAGTCCTGCCTGGCGTGGGCATAAACATCCTTGAAACTGGGGGCCTGGAAGAAGTGGCCGTAGGAGAGCCGGATCTGCGAGCGGTCGGTCACCGGGTGGGCCACGCTCAGCCGCGGGCTGTAGAATATTTGCGCTTTAGGGCGGTAGGTGGGGTCGCCGGGCCGGTATTCGCCGATCACCGCGGGGAAATCGGCGTTATAGTTCATGTAATCCACGCGCAAGCCATAGTCGAGCACCAGGTCCCCGAAATCCGCGATATTCTGGATGTAAGCCGCGCCGATAAAGGGATGCGTATCGTAAAAGTCCTGGAACACCCCCCCGGTCTGGCCGTAATCGCGCTCCATGATATGGGAGAGCTTGAAATCGACCCCGGACTTGACCCGGAAAATCCGGCCGAGCTGGCTTTCCAGGTCAGCCTTGAGCGAAAAGCGGTCCTCGCGGCTGTTCTCGAGCTGGGTGATCAGGCCGCTGTTGAGGAACAGGGCGGAATAGGCTCCACGGCCCTCCGGCAACTGGGTGATTGAGGTGGCGAACGGGATGTTCGAGCCCGGCACGGCCGAGGGCCAGAGTCCCCGCTCGCGCTCGAGCTGCGAGCTGGTCCCTCTGGGCTCGGTCTGCTCATCCTCCAGCCCGTTGTTGGTCACGTTGCGGTAGATGTCATCCGGGGCGGTGCGGTCCTCGTTGATAATTTCCAGGTCGGAAAAGCCGAAACCGCCGATAGTTTTGCGGCTGAGCATGGCGATTGTCGGCGTGCCCAGGTCGAGCGAGTTGCGGTATATGTTGGCGCGCAGCTTGATATTCGTATTGCGCCTGGCGCTCTGGTTAACGATCCAGTCGAAGCCGGCGGTGCTGTTATCGGTGGTGATCCGCGCGGCGATATTCGAGCGCTCCGGGTTGTTGAAAATGTTCGAGTGGACGTAGGCCCGGCGCTGCTTCCGGCTGTTCTGCCAGGTAGCAAGCCATTTTAAGTTATCGGTCTGGAACCAGGTGAATTTGCCGGAGAGCGAAGCCTGGTCATCGCCATTGCCGGGAAGGCGCGCGGGATTGAGGTTGGTGAATACGCCTGCGCCGTTGACCTTGCGCTTGTCGTCCAGGGTGCCGGCCACGCCGTCCGCTCCGGAGAAATCATCGCCGAAGACGAAGCGCCGCAGGTCGCCGATTCCATCCTTGTTGGTGTCCTCGAACCAGACCGAGGCGAACGAATACTGGTCGAGATACTGGATTTCCGGTCTTTTCGAGTCCGCATCCAGCGCCCCGCCGCCCTCCTTGGAGGCCGGCGAGTTGGGGTC
>MFIX01000031.1:0-4036 GCA_001780825.1 Candidatus Glassbacteria bacterium RIFCSPLOWO2_12_FULL_58_11
AGTAAACCCTTGTCCGCGACGTTGAGGAATCCGTACAGGTTTTCGACCGCCAGCATCCCGCCGACAATTTCCAGGACCTCGGCGAAGGCTTCCTCGATCCTGGAGGATTCAATTAGCGCGCGGCAGATAAGGGCAAGCTCCTCGTATTTTCCACCGGCAGCCGGCGCGGATACAGAACTTGGCTTTTTAGCCGTTCTTGTTTTCATCGGACCTTTATTATTACCAGGGTGACATCATCCGCCTGGGGCACGCCGCTGCGGAACCCATCGAAATTCTCGAGCAGGCCGCGGCTGATACCCTCAGCATCCAGGGTGCAGCTTTTTTTCAGCTTATCGGCGAACCTCTCGAAACCGAACTGTTCTCCGGCCGGGTCGAGCGCTTCGATGATCCCATCGGAGTAGAACGCAAAGACATCCCCCGGAGCGTAGTTGATCCGCTCGACCTTGAATCTGGCCTTTTTCATCACCCCCAGGGGATAGGCGGCCAGCTCCATTTCTTTCAGGGAGCCGCTTTCGGCCGAGTAATGGTAGGGGAAGGGGTGCCCGGCAATGGAATAGGTCAGCGCGCGCTCCCGGAGATCGAAAATCGCGTAACAGAAAGTCATCAGCAGGCGCTCGCTGAGCGCTCCGTAAACCATATCGTTCAGCGCCGCCATCACTTTTTCCACCTCGTAGTCTATCCGGATCTGGTTGTAAATGCAACTTTTGGTCATGTACACCAGGGTCCCCGCGCTGATCCCGTGCCCGCTCACATCCGCGATAGTAAAGATCAGCTTGCCTGATTCCTCGAGGAAATGGTAGTCGAAATAATCGCCTCCCACCTCGGTGGCCGGGTTAAGGTAGGCGAAAACATCCAAGCCGGGAAAATCGGGTTTTCTGACCGGCAGGATCGCCATCTGCATCCTGCGCGCGGTGTCCAGCTCCTGTTGCAGCCTTTCTTTCTCGGTTTCCTCCTCATATAGCCGCACGTTTTCCATGGAGACTGCTACCTGCTCGGCCAGAGTCTGTACAAAGAGACGGTCGCGGCGGCTGTACCTTTCCCCATCCCTCCTGCGGCCCAGGGCCAGCAGGCCCACAAGCACGCCGCGGGCCAGGAGCGGTGCCAGCAGGGAGCCGGTTTCTAACGGCCAGCTAATCTCCGGCTCCCGGCCCGGTTCTCCAGCCTCGCCCACGACAACCGGCATTGCCTGGAGGGTTAGCTTTTCCAGGCCGGAGAGGGGCAGCTCGGCGGGCAGCTCCAGACCGCCAGCCGCGTCTCCAGCGGCTCCGAGCAGGGTAAACCGCACGGCTGGCCCTTCTTCCCCCGAGGGCTGTTTGACCAGCAGGGCGCCCCACTCGAAATGCAGCAGCGCCTCGAGCAGCCCGAGCACCCGTCCGGCCAGCTCGTTGATTCTGAAAGAGTGAGACAGCTCCTCTCCCAGCCTTCGCAGGGAATCCCCGACCTCATACTCCTCCCGGCTGTCAATCGCCTCCACGCTCTGGCCGGCCGCGATCCAGCGGCCCAGCAGCGTATCCTCGACCAGGAGACGGCCGGTGCCCTCCTGAAGAGCTAGCAGACCGCGGCGCGCCAGGTCGGCGGAGGCCTTGGCCAACTCCTCCTCCAGCAGGGTAATCCGGTGCGAGGAAAGTATTCCGGCGACATCCGCCAGGCTAAGGCTGGCCTGCCTGAGCTCCGGCCCGAGGACAGAATAGACCGCGGCCAGGAGAAGCTTTTCCCGTTTGGTCAGCTCTTCCCAGCGGTCCAGCAGCAGGATCGGCGGATCCTGTACCAGCTCGGCGACAGCCCGAGAAGCCAGCTCCAGAGTGACTAGGTTGGTCTGTTCGTGGTTGATCTGCTCCACCAGCTCCTGGCCGATACAGGCGAGCAGGAAGGGGTGTCCGCCGGCCAGACGGGAAAGCAGGCTCAAAGCCTCGCCGTGGATGAAGGCCCTTCCCTCGAGCGGCTTGGCGATTATCGAGCGGGCCTCGGTCTCTCCGACCGCGCCCAGACGCAGGAGGCGGCTCATGTCGAAAATGGCGCCAGCCTGCTCGCGGAAAGTCTCCAGGGCCTGCAGGCCAAAAATGAAGCTTGCGCCCCGGTCGCTCAGGACCAGCTCGCGGAAGCAGGACAGCAGGGCCGTGCCGGCAAGGGGATCGCGCTGGATCAACCTGCCGAGGAGCTCCGCATTGTCGAATATAAAAACAACCGGGGCGCCGGATTTCCCGGCCAGCTCCAGCAGCTTGTCAAGCGAGCCCCCGGATTGGTCTTCCGCAGGCGTCTCTTCCTTCTGCAGAGCGGACAGCCCAGCGCAAAGATTATCCACCAGGGAGCCTACTCCGGGGAAATAGCCGGCGGCCGGATCGAGGTAGTAAACCCCGGCCCCCGCGGAGCGCGCTGTTTCGGCGGTGCGCATCAGGAAACTCGTCAGGCCGATTTTTTCATTGGCCTGGACAATCACCGAGCCTCGCTCCAGGCCCGCGAACAAGCCTTTCAGGGTTTCGAGCAGCTCATCGCGGCCAACGAAGCGCTCCTTTTCCAGCAGCGGCGCATTGGGATTGAACGGGTTGGGCGTGACCGGCCGGAAGTGCCGGTGACGGATGACATGCAGCCACCAGCCAATGGTCCTGCGCCAGAGAACTGCGCAGATAAGAAGAGCCAGCAAGGCTCCCAGGGCGTAAATCCGCCAGTCGCTCCAGAGCGTGGGGATGTCCACAAAAAACCGGTATTCCGCCGGAGTAAGGTCTACCCGCAGGTCCGGTCCTTTGGCGCGCAGGTAAAGCAGGTGCGGTCCGGGCTTGAGATCGTAAAGTCCGAGCGCGCCGCTGAAACTGAAATCGCTCCACGTTCCGTCGTCCAGTTTATAGGAATAGCGGAACTGGGCCGCGGGTGTATTCCACCAGGGAGTCAGGGCCAGACAGGCCAGGCTGAGCGAGGGAGTGGTCAGTGTATCTGGGGCCGGCCGGGCGGTAAGCGGATAATAGAATCTTTCTCCCAGGTAGACCCGGCCGGCTGTGGTGTCTGCCGAGTATTTAAGCGCGCCGGAATCCCCTGCCGCGGCCAGTTGCACGAATTTTTTCTCCGGGTCCAGCCCCAGGGCCAGTCCGGACTGCGTGAGGAGGTAGGTTTCCGGCTCGCGTCGGCGGTCCGGGTCGAAACGGATTATGCCGTGCTCGGTGCCGCCCAGCCAGAGAGAGCTGTCGCGGGCGCTGAGCAGGGTCCTGACCGACCCGGGATCGAGCCCGTCCGCGGCGCTGTAAGAGCGCCAATGCGCGCCGTCGAAAAGGCTCAGGCCAGTCTCCGTGCCGCAAAACAGCCTGCCGTCCGGCACTTCGGCCAGCGCATAGACCTCATTGGCCCCCAGGCCGTCCTCGACCGTATAGTGCCGCCAGCCGGTTTCAGCGGGCCCTTTTCGCCACAGCCCGTCACCATAAGTGGCGGCCCATAGCGAGCCATCCCGCGCTGCGAGCAGAGCGGTAAACTGCGCTTCTCCGGGGGAAATCTCATCGTGGCGCTTTGGCCTCTCCGCGATTACCCGCCCATCCTGGATCGACACGATACCTTTTTTCGTGGCGGCCCAGACCGTTCCCGAGCCATCCTGTGCCGAGGCTTGCACCTGGTTGGCCGGCAAGCCTTCCTCGGTCCGGAAAGTGGTCAGGGAATCACCGCGCAGCCTTACCAGACCGCCGCCCTCGGTGCTGATCCATAACCCGTTATCCCGGTCGAGCGCCAGGTGGTTGACCGTATTGCTCAGCAGTCCGTTGTCGCGGTCGTAAATAAACCGCTTTCCATCCTTTAGGATGACCGCTCCCTTGTGCGTGCCGAAATAGATCGCTCCGTCCGATCCAAAGAGGATAAAGGTGACCAGATCTTCCGGAAAGCCCTGGCTGGCGCCGGCGGCCTTCCACCTGCGGCCGTCGTAGACTCCGACCCCGTTCCAGGTGCAGCACCAGAGCAGGCCGTCGGCGGATTGTTCGAGGTGGTAAACGATGTCCGAGGGCAGGCCGGTCTCGGCGCTGAAGCGGGAGATCACCCCGCGGTCGTAGAGGTAGAGCCCCTG
>MFIX01000031.1:4045-7535 GCA_001780825.1 Candidatus Glassbacteria bacterium RIFCSPLOWO2_12_FULL_58_11
GGAAAGCCAGAGCCTGCCGAAAGCCTCCCGGGCCGAGGCCATCGGGTAGGGGGCGAGCTCTTCAGGCACCGGGAGCCGGAGCCAGCGGTTGGTTTTTCTCTCGTATATGAAAGAGCCGGCGGTTGTGCCGAAAAAGAGGTCCCCACCTTCGAGAGAGGCGATATTTATCACGCCTTCGCCCTCGGCCAGCGGCAAAGGCGCCTTGTGCCACTGGACTCCGTCGAAATAGCCGGCTCCCGCGGACACGGTCCCGGCCCAGAGCAGCCCGTCGCTGTCCAACAGCACCGTGTACACCTCGGCGCTTCCCGGGCCGAGCGGCTGGCGGAAGCTTTCCCAGACGTCTCCGCTCAGACGGCAGACCCCGCCGCCCGCGGTGGCCACCCAGAGGACTGCCGTGGCTGGGTCGAAGGCCAGCGAGTTGATGTCATCCCCGGTCAGCCCGCTCGAATCGGGGGCGGTACGGTAATTGTGCCAGCCGCTGTTGTCCTTGCGCCAGAGGCCCAGACCCTGGGTGCCGGCCCAGATATCGTTTTCGCCGGCGGCGATCAGGCAGCTTACCGTACCGTTTGCCAGCTCCGCCGGGAGGTCCGGCAAAGCGCGCAGCCTGCCCTGGTCGTATAGCGTTATCCCGTGCCCGGTGCCGACTAACGCCCGGTATGGACCCAGTGGGGCCAGCGCGGTGACAAAGTCATCCGGCAGGGGAGAATCGGCAGTGCTCAAGGTTTCGAAACGGGTCCCATCGTAGAAGATCAGGCCCTGGTTGTCCGTGCAGAAAGCGAGCCGGCCCTCGGGAGTCAGGGCCGAGTACAGCACCGAGCCGGAGCGCAGCAGGGGCCCCTCGGTGAAATGGTTCCAGCGGAAAGCTTCCCGGCGTGCCTCCAGGAAATTGAGTTTTTCCTTGAGCTGACTGTTTTCTGATTTTAGCGTCTCGAGGGTCTGGTCAATGGCTGGCGTGTTTTTTGGGGTTTGAGGAGAGACCAGGGATAGTGCGGCGAGCAGCAGGAAGCTTGAGGGACTGGAAAGCACCTGAACCTCACCCGGGCAGTAAAGGAGACCTTTTGGTTTACATTTAGACCGGCCAACATTATAGTACCGTAATTCCCCTCTGACAGTCAAGTTTTAAGCAGTATCCGATATATTTCATACGCTTGCGTGGTGACGAACTTGACAGCCGCACCGATTGAAGGTTAGTATTTTCAAGATTCTCCCTTGCATAAGGTTTCACTGGCCGGTCGGTCTGAAGGTGCGATGAGCTCCCTGATCTTAATTACACTGTCGATTCTGGCGCTGATGGTCGTTTATCTATTTCTGCGCTCGATGCTGCGGAAAGAGCCGAAGACGCCGCCCCCGCCGGCCCAGCGGATAATACGCAGAGTTCCCGAAAGAAGAGAGACGCCGGAAGCCGCTCCCGGCCCCGAGTCTAATCAAGCCGGTCCGGTCGTGGAGGAACAGGCCGTGCAGAGTGGGCTTGTAGCGGCTGGCGAGGATACTCTGCCCTCGAGCCTGGACTGGCGGCCGATCGGCCGCGCGCAGCTCGAAGTCGAAACGGTCTGGCGCCTGGAGCATGCACTGCGGGAACTCCAGGACCTCGGGCAGACCCCGACGATCCATGTCGATTTCAACATGGAGCCGCGGGAGCTTTCCCTGGTCCTGGCCTCGAACCCGTTCTATGCCGCAAAAATCCTGAAAACCGTCAACTCCGCCGCCTTTGGCCTGCGCTACCACATCGATTCCCTCCAGCGCGCCATCACCTTTCTCGGCTATAACCAGGTAAAGAATATCGTTTTTCAGCATGTGATGAGCTCCAAGATGTTCGAGGTTCACAAGAAGAGCGATTATTTCGACCTGCTGCGCTTCTGGAAGCACTCCCATGCGGTTTCGGTCTGCGCGGACTTTCTCCTGCGTGAGGTCCTGCGCCGGACCCAGGGAGTGGGAATGATAACTACCGCGGCGCTGATGCACGATATCGGCTGGGTGGTGTACAGCCGCTACGATGCGGAGAAAGCGGACAGGCTGTTCCGGCGGCTGGCCGGGGAGCCCGATGTAAATAATCCGATGCTGTTCGAGGAGGAAGTTTTCGGATTCAACCATCTGGTGGCCGGGAGGATGCTGGCCGAACAGTGGCAGATTCCAAAACAGATTTGCGCCCTGATCGGTTTCCACCATTGCGGCACTTTCGGGCTGGAGGGGGGAGTAGAACAGGAGACCGTGTTCGGCGCCTGTGTCATCGCCAAGGCCGAGGAACTGAGCGCCGAGATGGGATATGCCAGCCCGCTGCCCGAGCCGCGCGAGATCCGGACCGATCTGGCCTCGATACTGGGCTCGCAAGTGGCGACACTGCCAAGTGGATCGGTCAAGCTGCGCGAGGAGCTGACAAAAACGATGAAGATTATCGAGGAGTTCGACAAGCCGGAGAGCTAGCGCGAGCGGCCCACGCCGGCCCGGTCGCAGAGCTGGTTCAGCGGGCACTTCGAGCAAAATGGCGAGAGCGGCTTGCAGAGGTTCTGGCCGAAAGCGACCAGCAGGTCGTTATAGATGATCCAGTACTGCGGCGGAAGCTTCTCCCGCAGGGCGAACTCGGTCTGCTCCGGGGTCTTGGTTCGGACATAGCCGAGGCGGTTGGAGATACGGTGGACATGCGTGTCCACGCAGATCCCCGGCTTGCCGTAGCCCAGGGTGACCACCAGGTTAGCGGTTTTCCGTCCGACGCCCTTGAACGCGAGCAGCTCTTCCAGATCGTCCGGCACCCGGCCGCCGTACTGTTCGACCAGCCGCCGGCAGATTTCCAGGATATTCGCCGCCTTGGTCCGGTAAAAACCGACCGGGAAGATAAGTTTCGCGATCTTTTCCACTGGCAGGCTTAGCATCTGTTCCGCGGTCGCGGCTGCGGCAAAAAGCCGCTCGGCGGCACCGGCGGTGGTATCATCTTTGGTGCGCAGGCTCAGCACCGTGGCGATCAGCACCTTGAAAGGGTCGCGCTGACGGCGGGTCATCTCGGTAACTATCGGGACATTCCACTGCTCGACAGCCGCGGTAAGCTTTTCGATTACCTCATGGATCCGGGAGTCTTGCATTCTCACCTGCGGCGGCTCAAATTTAAAGGGCAATCTGCCGATATCGAGTTAATAAACTAAATTGAGCCGAGGGATTTGGCAAGCATCGACCTGCCGGAAACCTTTCCGGAATCCTTAAGTCCTTGCTCCATATTCAGGTAAAAAACTGGAATAGAAAGTCTTGATATTTTACCTTCGGCGGGGTATATTGAAACTAATAGTTTCCCCGCCTGAAATGACCGACCGATGAACTTCCAGAACAAATTGATACTGGCGCCCCTGGCCGGAATAACTGATTCCGTGTTCAGGAGAATCTGCCGCAGGCACGGAGCGGATATCACCTGGAGCGAGATGGTAAGCGCGGATGGGCTGGTCCACGGCACGGAGAAGAACGCCCGGCTGTTGAAATTTACCGCCGAGGAGCGCCCGCCTTGAAT
>MFIX01000031.1:7544-16042 GCA_001780825.1 Candidatus Glassbacteria bacterium RIFCSPLOWO2_12_FULL_58_11
TCCAGCTTTTCGGCGCGGACCCGCAGAGCATGGGCCGGGCCGCCGGGCTGGCGGCGAAACTGGAACCGGATTTTATCGATCTTAATTTCGGCTGTCCGGTGCCCAAGGTGGTCCGCAAGAACGGCGGAGTGGCGCTGATGCGCGAGCCGCGGCTCATCGGAAAGATTGCCGCGGAGGCGGTCAGGCAGGCCGCGGGAGTGCCGGTGACCGCGAAAATCCGCAGCGGGTGGGACTCGTCGAGCATCAATTTTCTGGAGGTGGCCGGAATACTTATCGACTCGGGAGTGGCCGCCCTGACCCTGCATCCGCGGACCCGGGTCCAGGGCTTTTCAGGCCGCAGCGACTGGAGCCGGATCGCCGAGCTGGTGAAATTTTCCCCGGTGCCGGTGATCGGAAGCGGCGATATCTTTGCCCCGCAGGATGCCCTGGCGATGTTCTCCCAGACCGGCTGCCGGGCGGTAATGATCGGCCGGGGAGCGCTGGGCAATCCCTGGATTTTCGGCCGGGCGCGCCGCCTGCTCGAAAACCTCTCCGATCCCGGCGAGCCGCAGCCCGGAGAACGGTTCGCCCAGGCCCTGGAACAGGCGGAGATGATGGCCGGAGAAATGGGCGAGCTGGCGACGATCATCCAGATGCGCAAGCATTTTAGCTACTACACGCGCGGTCTGGCCGGCGGAGCCGCCCTGCGCCGCGAGCTTTTTGCCTGTATCGGTCTCGAGCAGGCCAGACTGATTTTCGAACATTATCCGGAGAGTATGCAATGCACCCCGATCTGATACGAAACCTGCTCGATCGCGTTAAATCGGGAGAGCTCCCGGTTGATGAGGCGATGGAGTCGCTCAAGACCCTGCCCTTCGAGGAGCTCGGGTTCGCCGTGGTGGACCACCACCGCGAGCTCCGGACGGGTTTCCCGGAAGTCATTTTCAGCGAGGGCAAAACACCCCTCCAGGTAGTGGCGATTGCCGGAAAGATTCTGGAAAAAGGCCACAGCCTGCTGGCCACCCGGGTCCGGGAAGAGGTGTTCAGCGTCCTGAAAAAAGCCTTCCCGGATGCCGTGTATCACGAGATCAGCCGGATAGTATCCATCTCGCGGAGCAAACCCCCGGAGATGCGCGGGACAATCTGCGTGCTCTGCGCCGGGACCAGCGATGTCCCGGTGGCCGAGGAGGCGGCGGTGACCGCGGAGTCCCTGGGCAGCCCGGTGCTGCGGATTTTCGATGTGGGCGTCGCGGGGCTTCACCGCCTGCTCTCCCGCAAGAAAGACCTGCTGAGCGCCACGGTGCTGATCGTGGTGGCCGGCATGGAGGGCGCCTTGGCCTCGGTGGTCGGCGGCCTGGTGGACAAGCCGGTGATCGCCGTGCCGACCAGTGTCGGTTACGGCGCGAGCTTCGGCGGCATTGCCGCCCTGCTGGCCATGCTGAACTCCTGCGCCGCCGGAGTAACTGTCGTAAATATCGATAACGGGTTCGGGGCGGGCTACGCCGCCTCGATAATCAACCGCAAGGAATAGCCCCGGAATTCTGTCCTTTCCCCGCCAGTGGTCGGAAGTTGCCCGATCGGTCAAGATTGTTGCCAAAAAATCACCTTATATTTTATTTTGCAGAGCGACTCGATGGTAATGAACGCGACCGCAATCAAAGCTCCGCGGATTAAAACTTTCCATTCCCCGGCCGCCCCGGCGTTGGATGAGCTGATGCTGAGAAAGAAATACATCAAAGATTTGATAAAGACCGGCCGCTACAGCTCCCTGGCCGAACAGGGAGAGCCGCTGGACTACTTCCGCCGGATCATCCAGGAAATAAACGCCCGCAATTACACAGGACTGCTGACAGTCGCTTATGAGTTCGGCCTGCCCCTGGACCTGCTCGACAGGATGCTGGACCGCAAGAGCGCCGATGTGTTCAGGCTGAACCAGATGCCGCGCTCCTGCGAGATTCAGGCGCTCCACCTGATGTTTTCGCCGCGGGCCGAGGAGCTGAAACTGACTCAGCTCGGCGGTGAGTCCGAGCTGGATGAGGCTCACCTGCGGAAGCTCTATTTTTCGATTGTCTCCAACCAGCCCGGGACCGAGACCCTGGAGCTGGTCCGGGAACTCAGTCTGCGTAAGATGTTCGATTATATCTGGGACAAAGGGGTCCACGGCCATTTCAATTCGCGCTACCGGGCGCTCAAAGGGCTGCCGGCGGCTGATCTTTTGGTACCGCAGGTCATCCAGGAGATCGGCCTTCCGGCCCTGTTCGATGAGAGCGCGCTGATAAAACGCTACGCTGCGAGCAAAAACACCGCGGATCGTAAGGCCAAGGATTTGAAAGATGAGCTGGCTTTTGAAAATGCAATCAAGTCCGAGATAACCGGCAAGCTAGACGGGATTTACGATATGCTGAGGAATTTCCCCTGCGATTTTGGCGTACTGCGGGAAGCGTTGAAAGACGCCGGTATGGAACTCGAGGTGGATTTGATCGAGCAGGCTGGGCTGAGCGCGCTGCGGGATTATATCCGGGGCCAGGGATTGCTGGGAGCGAGACTGGTGTCTGAGCGCTACGGACTGGTTTGTCCGGTGCTCTCCTATTCCGATCCGGCGCAGGCCCGCCACACGATCAACAGCAGCTTCTACGAGCAGGGACTGAAATCGAAAAAGGGGCGGTATTTCCTGCGGGCCGAGGTCCTTTACAACCTTCAGCCGTTTGTCAAGGAAGGCCGGTGCCACAAGCTCCCCGGCGGGTACCTGCTGGCCTTGATCGAGACTATCGATGGAGAGGAGCATTACCTGTTCGGCCGTTTCCCCTCACGGGTCGAACAGATCAATTTTATCCTTACCGCGCTCGGTTACTTTTTCTTTTTCGATTCTCCACAGCGCGCGGTGGCCAGCCTGGTCAAGCACTATCTCGAGCGCTTCTCCGGAAATGTACGGGTCAACCACGCGGTCAAAAAGATGCTGGTTGCCTTGCCGATCGTGCTGGGTCTGGCTTTCCTGGTCGGAATACTGTATTACCTGACTTTCGGCCGCCTGGCGGAGTCGGCCCTGGTCGGGGGCGGGATAACTTTTGTCGGAATGGCGATCGCCTGGAAAAACGGCTATGATGAGGAGATCACTCCAGCGAGCCACGAAAGTATCCCGGCCTACCTGGCTCGCAAGGGTACCCGGGTCACCGCGACCACCTCGGCCCTGGAGCTGGGAACGGCAGAAGAAACCGGCCAGGAGCCTGTAGAAGAAGAATGAACCTGCCTGTCCGGTTTAATCTGAAAAGCAGCAGGCTTACCTCTAAACCCGCGAACAGAACTTCAGGATTACCTGTCGATATTAGCTTAAATATTATGTATGTGCCGTAGGGGCGACGCATGCGTCGCCCTACGATCCATCAGTATTCCCTGATGGTGAGTTTATTGAAACACGAAATTATGGAAGCCTTACTTTCCGCAGCTCCGGGCCATCTTCGGCCGGGTGGACCTGCATGGCGAAAGGGAAGAGGTCCCGCTGAAGGCACCAGGTCACATCCGCGGCCGGGAAATGCGCCTTGTCGCCACGCAGAAATTTGCGGGCGCTCTCATGTGAGAGAATTTCGCGCAGGGCCGCCAGGTGATCGTAGGAGATCTGCGGATCGAGCAGGTGCTGGATATATGAGGCGCACTGCTCATCCTCGGGCGTGATACTGAGCGCATCCTGACCCATGGCGGCGATATGAATCTCCGGGTGTTTTTCCAGCCGGATCAGCCGGGCCAGGGCCGCGGCGGTGGTAAACCCCGCGGCGTAAACCGTATCGCAGTGTTCCAGTGCGGCGAAAATCCCCCGCACGCCGGCGCTGGTGCGCTGGACGACATATTTCCTACGAAAGAATTCCGCTCCCGCTGTCGTGATTTCGCTCGGCGAGTTGCCGAAATCGAAGCCTTCCACCATCTTTCCGCCGACCTCTCCGAGAGCCAGGTAACCTTTCTCTTGCTTAAGTTTTAAGGCGGCTTCGGGAGACTCCGCCAGCAGGAGGCGGCCCACTTCATAGTGCAGCAGGATACTGGCGCAGGTGAAAGCCCGGAAGACATCGACAATCACCGCGGTATCGCGGCATTCGGCGGCTCCGGCGAGCAGGCTGTGACGGTGGATTTGCATCAGCGGAAAATACAGAAGGCACTCCGCTGCTGTCAAGCGATCTCATCAGCCGCCGGCCGCTGTTTTCGCTTTGACATAAAAGGGAAAGATTGTTAAATTAATATTCTTGCACATTTGACTTTATCATGATGAATTCACTGCTTTTTTCCCGCCACAGGCGTTCATAATTCAGCGCTGTCCAGACCTGTTTCGGCGGTTATCCTCGAGGAGAAAGCCGCTATGAGTTCATACGCCGTCAAGCCGGATGACAAAACCAAAATAGACCTTCTGCTGGATGAGCGCAGCGGCTCGCGGGTCGTGATCAACCGTCACGGCGGAGAGGTGATCGGCTACCGGATTGCCGGCCCCCAGGGCGAGATTCCTCTGCTTTACCGCGATTCACTCGCCCAGCCCCCGGAAAAAGGCTGGAAGAACCACGCGACAATCCTCTTTCCGATTGTCGGCGGGATCAAGAACAAGGAAAGCCGCCTGGGCAGCCGCGTGGTCCGCTCGCCGGGCAACCACGGCGTGGCGCGGAACAGCGATTTCTCGCTGGTTGAATCCTCCAGCCGCGGCGCCGCCTCGGCCCGTTACCGGCTCGCCGCCAATGACTACACCCGCGGATTCTATCCTTTTGAATTCCAGCTCGATATGCTCTACCGTCTCGAAGGCAATGTCCTGACCACGACATTCGAGATAACCAACCCCGGAGCTGAACCGCTCTATTTCTGTTTCGGCTGGCACCCGGGATTCAGGACGCCGGTGATTCCCGGAAAAGGGAGCAAGGAAAGCTGCCGGCTCCTTTTCCCGGAAGGCTCGATCCGCAAGTACCACAACAATGAGCACTGCCGTCTGACCGGAGAAACCAGCATGATCCGGGTCGGCGGTGCCTTGCCCCGGACCGAGAAGGAGCTCGAGGCAACCCTGATGTATGAGATCGATGATCCCTCCCTGCGCACGGTGACTCTCGAGGACCCGGCCGCCGGCATCTCGATCCGCGTCGATTTCCCGGACCTGCCGCACCTGGGCCTCTGGTCCGAGCCGGGCGATGAGTTTATCTGCATCGAGCCCTGGCAGGGCATGGATGACCACGAGGAGCAGGAGCCGTTCGATCAGAAAGTCGGCATCGTGGTCCTGCCTCCCGGCGGAAAGAAAGCCGCCTCGGTTAAAGTGACCCCGGAAATTAAGGGTTGATGAATAGTATCTGCGTTTGAGCTGAAATCTATACTAATGAAGAAATCGTGATTGGGAGGAATACAGATGTCGTTATCCGGTATTAAACTTTCTGAATCCGCGCTCAAAATGGCGGACAAGCTATCGCTCGACAAAGCCAAACTGGCCGCGCTGGTTGCGGAAATCCTCGAGGCGGGCCGCAAACACAATCGCGACCTGGCGGGCCAGATAATCTGCGGCCTGGATGTCAACGGGCCGATTGTGGACTGCGATGACTCGGAGCTCACCCCATATCCCGGCGCCGCAGAGGCGATAACCTACCTGATCGGGATCCAGGGGATAGAGGTCACGCTCTGCACCGGCTGGGACCTCAACTCGATGGAATTTTTCAAGGAGAACCGCCTTAAGGTCGAGGGTCTCGGCACTGTGGGCGAGTACGGCATGGTCTATGAGCGCAAGGGCAAGTTCAACTACCTCTATCCCTACAATGAGCAGGAGGCCCTGAACTTTGTCCGCGATGTCCTGACCTCGGCCGCCGAGCAGAAAGTCAAAGTGGCCCTGCAGGGCAATTACAGCACCGGAGCTGGGGCGATCTATATCGAGGGGGATAAAAACGGCAACCTGCTTCAGCACCCGCTGGTTAAGGGCCGCCGCCCGACTCTGGAAAAGCTGGCTCAGGCCTGCACCGCTGGCGGCAGCCGGGTCGAGCTGGACAGGAAGGCCGGCCGGATTCGTTTCAGCGCCAAGGCCGAAAACATGCGCGGGCTTTACCAGGCGCTGATCAAGACCCACCCGCTGATCAGCGTGCGGGTGGAGAGTTCTATGGCCGATGAGCTGGCGCTCTGGATTGACGAGAAAGACGCTCCGGGCTTCGATTTCGCGGCCCTGAAAAAGGTGGTGCCGCCGTTCGAGAAGCGCTCAGGCCGCAAGGCCCTGGTCTATGAGGATTTCGGCGTGGACCTGATCGCCCCCCGCGTCGAGGCGGGCAACTATTCCAAGGATGCCGGTCTGCGGGCATTCGGCCGCGAGGCTTTCGGCAATGACAATTTCCTCTCGATCATTATCGGCGACAAGCGCAGCGACATCCCGAAGAGCATTGCCAAAACCATGATGGCGGCGCAGAAAGGCACCAGCGCCGAGAAGATCGCCAATGAGGAGGGTATCCCCTCATTCAACCCGCTAGATGTCCGCGATTTCGCGGTGGCTGTCGCCGAGGCGCACCGGATAGCCGCCGCAGGATGAACTGTCGTAAATGTAAAAATATTCTTTGCGAAAGCCATATTCAATCAACTGTAATTTTATGAGGCAAGGAGAAGCGGAATGTCAGACGCATTATTGAAGCTGATCAAGGCCCCCGCTGCGGAGCGGAAGAAAAAGGGCACTGTCGATACCCCGGCGGAAATATACCAGCAGCCCGAGATGTGGCTGGAAACCCTGAAAATCCTGGAAAAACAGAAAAAGGAAATCCTCGCTTTCCTGGGCGGGGAAACCGACCGCAAGTTCCTGCTCACCGGGGCCGGCACCTCGGCCTTTATCGGTCTCTGCCTGGAGAACCTGTATAACAAGGTGAGCGGCTATGAGGCCCGCGCGGTCGGCACGACCGAGATTATCACCGACCCGGCGGCCACATTCCTCAAGGGCCGCAAGTATTTCCTGGTCCATTTCGCGCGCTCGGGCAACAGCCCGGAAAGTGTCGGGACGTTTGTCCTGGGAGAGCAGAGCAAGGCCGATATCAAGCACATTGTCATTACCTGCAACAAAGATGGCAAGCTGGCGGTGATGGGCCGGGCCAAGAAAAAGAAATGCCTGGTTATCCTGCTGCCCGAGAAAACCAATGACAAGTCCCTGGCGATGACCAGCTCGTTTTCCAGCATGGTGGTTGCCGGACAGTATGTCGCCTCGCTTAAAAAGAGTGCAGCCTATGGCAAAATCGCCCATGCGCTGGCCGAGGCTGGACAAAAGATCATGTCCAAATACTCCAGCGACCTGGAAGCGGCCTGCAAGAAACCTTTCGAGCGCGCCGTGTTCCTGGGCTCCAACACGCTCTATGGCTGCGCCAAGGAATGCCACCTGAAGCTGCAGGAAGAGACCGACGGGATAGTGGTCGGTAAGTTCGACACCTTCCTCGGCCTGCGCCACGGGCCCGAGGCCGTGGTACACGACAACACCCTGGTGGTTTACCTGCTCAGCGAGGAGCCTCTGGTGCACCAGTACGAGCTGGACCTGATCAACGGGGTGAAAAAGAAAGGGATCGGCATGTACAAGATCGCGGTCTGCCGGAAGGCCGATGCCAAGGTAAAGGCCGCCGCCGATCTGGTGATCGAGCATGGCTGCGATATCCCGGATGACTACCAGAGCCCGGCCTATGTGATCCTGGGCCAGAGCCTGGGTGTGTTCAAGTCGCTGGCCTTGGGCCACAAGCCGGACAGCCCCTCGGAGGCCGGCGTGATTACCCGCGTGGTCCAGGGAGTCAAAATCTACGACCGACCCGCGTTCTATGCCGATGGCAGCCTGAAAGTGATTGCGGGATAGAAGAAAATAGTAGTCAGGAGTCAGTAGTCAGGAGTCAGAAGTCAGGAGAAAAACAAAAAGCTACGCGCGATTCCTCGTCGTGGTCAATTCTGTCTACTGACTCCTGTCTTCTGACTTCTGAATTCTTACATTAAAACTTCAAAGTGATGGAGTTAAACCATGCTCAAGGGAAATGCGGTAGTCGGCCAGTCCGGCGGCCCGACCTCGGTGATCAATGCCAGCCTGGCCGGGGTGGTGGAGACCGCCCTGCGCGAGGAGGCGATCAGCGGGATATTCGGGATGCGCTGGGGTATCGAGGGATTCATGGCGGGCAACCTGATCGATCTTAAGAAAGAGGACCCGCGCCAGATCGCCGCTCTGCGCTCCACGCCCTCCAGCGCCCTGGGCTCCAGCCGTCACAAGCTCAAGGACCCGGACTTTCCCAAGATCATGAAAGTCTTGCAGAAACACAATATCCGCTACTTTTTCATGATCGGCGGCAACGACTCTATGGATACGATTAACCGGGTCGAGGCCTACTGCAAGAAACAGGGCTACGAGCTGCATGGAGTCGGCGTGCCCAAGACCGTGGATAACGACCTGTTCGGCACGGACCACACTCCCGGTTACCCGAGCGCGGCCCGCTATGTGGCCCTCTCGGTGCAGCAGGGGGGAAGGCTGGCGCGGGACATGCAGAAAGTGGACCAATTCACGATCTACCAGTCGGTGGGCC
>MFIX01000032.1:0-3612 GCA_001780825.1 Candidatus Glassbacteria bacterium RIFCSPLOWO2_12_FULL_58_11
TGTCAGCGTCTGGGGGGATAACTGGAACGGACTGGTGATCGAGCCGATCCAGGTCAGCGGCAGCATCGCTTACGACAACCTTAAGCAGGCCAACCAGCGCACCCACATGACCGACTACTTCTGGTGGCTCTACGGCTTCGCGGATTATGCCTACCTCGACGGGATGGATGAAATAGCCGCCATGCCGACCCTGGCCACAGCCTTCAATATCGGCCATATCGAGGCCGGCACGCGCACCGCGGACCTGGAGCTGAAATGGAGCGGCTCGGGCAACGAAATGACCCTCGAGGAGACCGACCTTTCCAACAGGGTGCCCGTGCGTTTCAACCAGCTTCCCAACGACGGCTGGGGATTCGTACCGAAAAACCGCAGCGCCCTGGATATCCAGATCGACCACCAGACCGCGCACCAGATGTTCGACGTGTTCTTTGCGACCGTACTTCCCAGCGAGGAGATTATCTCGGCCGAGGTCACGCTGGCGGATGGCAGCAAGCGGCCATACGCCGTGGATGACGGAATTCGCCGCAACCTCTACCTGGTGAGCAGGCTGGGCGACGCGATCAAGCCCTCGGACTGGGATGTCCAGGGCCGCCAGTTTATCGAAGACGGCGAAGTGGTGGATGAGATCGGCGACCATATTGCCGACCTGACCGGTACCCAGGACCTCGACCTCTTTGTCTGCGGCGTCATGTACCAGATCAACGGTATCACCGCGCTGCCTTCAGCGGGGGATGTCTGGAAGATCCGTATGCGCCAGCATATCGGCCCGTCCCAGAACCGGTATCGCGGAGGCACCAATTTCCCCGGGACCGCCGTGTACGACCATCGCCGGCCGGTGGCGGGCAACAAGTGGAAGATCGAGCTGACTCCCGAGAGAGTCGACCTGACGGCCCGGAATCTTTCCAAGATCAGGGTAGTGCCGAATCCTTATATCGCCTCCAGTCCGCTGGATTTGACGACTAGCGACATCGAATTGCAGTTCATTAACCTGCCCGGAAATTGCACCATCCGGATTTACACGGTTGCCGGCCATCTGGTGGATGTCCTCGATCATACTGATGGCACCGGCACCGAAACATGGGGTATCCGTTCCCGCTTCAACCAGAAAATCGCGAGCGGATATTACATCTACAATGTCGAGGATCACGAGACGGGTGGTAAGCACATGGGCAAGTTTGCAATCGTTCACTGATTTTCGAGTCGAATCCAATGCCTTGGAAAACTTGAAGTTTTATCCAGCCCGATGGAGGAATGAATATGTGGTTAGCTAAAAATAGAACTGCCTTCTTCGGCTTGCTCGCAGCGCTGCTGATGCCCGCATTAGTTTCGGCGGCTACGATCGAGACGATTGCCAATCCCCTGCGAGGCAGGGTATCGGACTTCTCCAATGTGGGGAACCGGGCGGCGGAGTTTCTGACCATTCCGGTCGGCGCCCGGGGACTAGCGATGGGCAATGCCTTTATCGCCCAGGCGGATGATATTTCCGCAATTTACTGGAACCCGGCGGGATTGGGTTTCCTGGAAGGCCCCCAGGCTTTCTTCAGCCACCTCGATATGCCGCTCGGCTTTTCGATCGATTATACGGCCGCGGCCTATCCGATGCTGGATGGCAAGCTGATCCTGGGCGGTTTCTTCGGGATCATGAACATCGCCCCCGAGGAAATAACGACGGTGGAGTCGCCTGAGGGTACGGGCGCATTTTACGATGGCTACAGCACGCAGTTCGGCGCCACTATGGCCTTCAATTTTTCGGACCGCTTCTCCGCCGGAGTGAGCGTCAAGGGAATCCGGGAATCGATCTTCCAGATTACCTCCAATGCGATGGCCTTCGATATGGGGACCAACTACCATACGGAGCTCTTCGACAGGCCGATCCGGCTCTCTTTTACGATCAATAATCTCGGCACGAACATGCAGTTCAAGGGCGACAACCTCTTCCTGCAGGTCAGACCGCAGGAACTCTACAGCGATCCGCTCCAGGATGGGGCCTCCAATCGCATGTTCAACCGTGACAACCGGAATGCCTTCTATTCCACGAGCAAGTTCTACCTGCCGACCAGCTTCCAGGGCGGTTTGGCGATGGACCCCTACAGCACCAGCGACATGCGCTGGACCCTGGCCGCGCAGTTCTCGGAAAACAACTACATGCCCTCGTCATTCGCCGTGGGCACCGAGCTAGCCCGCTCGGTCAATGCGCGGTTTACCGCCGCCCTGCGCTGGGGCTGGAATATCGAGAGGGACGAGGTGGACCTCTCGGGCAGCGACCAGATGCGCGGCATGAGCTGGGGCGGTGGCATCGAATGTAATGTCCTCAAGAACATGGGCATTGCCGTGGATTACGCTTACCGGGACATGGGACGCCTGACCAACAATCAGGTCTTTACCCTGATGTGGAAAATGATGTAGGAGAGGCTTCCCGGAGATTCCGGTTCTTTGTAAAAGGCCGGGCCGCCATTCAGGCGGCCCGGCCTTTTTAACTTCCGGTGCGCCCAAGCTTCAGAATCCTTGAAAGTCAGGGAAAAGAGACTTACTCTATAGCCGGTGTCATTAAGGCGGACCTTTATCCCGGAACAGCGAGAATTGTTGAAAAGTATCCTGGTAATCGCCATGATCGCCCTGGGCCTGGCGGCCTGTTCGAAGAGACCCGCGATCGATTCGGCGCACCCTCCGAATATTCTTCTTATCGTACTCGATGCTGCGCGCGCGGACCACTTTTCCTGTTACGGTTATCAGCGCCGCACCACGCCCGAGCTGGACCGGGTGGCCGGCGAGGGGGTGAGGTTCGAGCGGGCGGTATCCACCTCGAGCTGGACCCTGCCCGCGCATGCCAGCCTGTTTACCGGTTTGCTGCCGGATGAGCACGGCGCGCACAACCAGCACGCCTGGCTGGTGGACCGGATTCCGACCCTGGCCGGGCTCCTTAAAGCGCGCGGATACCGTACCGGGTGTTTCACGAACAATCCCATTATCGACGAGTACCACAACCTGGCGCGGGGCTTCGAGATGCTCGAGAAGGTCTGGGCGGACAGCACGGTGATTAGCGATGAGAGGCCGCATAACAGTGAATACACTAATGCCCGGGTGCGCGCATTCGCCGGCGAGAGAGACGGGCGGCCGTTTTTCGCCTTTATCAACTACATGGATGTGCACCAGCCCTATGCGGCCCCGGAGCCGTTCCGCGGCATGTACCTGGAAAAGGGAGAGGAGATCACCGCCCGGCTGGACAGCGCCTGCCGTTACGCCGATCTGCTGGATAAAGGCGCGGTAAAGCTGACCGATGCGGAAAAGATGTCGCTGGCCGCTGTCTACGATGGTTGCCTGAACTATCTCGACAGCCGGGTAGGGGAGCTTATGCAGGCTCTGCGGGATGACGATCTTTACGACAGCACATTGATCATTATCACCAGCGACCACGGCGAGTGTTTCGGCGAATACGGTAAGTATGGTCATGGAGACCTGCTGAGCCGGCCGCTGATCCACATACCGCTGCTAGTACGTTACCCGGCCCTTTTCCCCGCTCCGGAAGTGCGCGGCGAGCTGGTTTCGATAACGGATATTTTTCACAGCCTAGCCGGCCTGCTGGACCTTAGCGGGGCCGCTAAAACCGGCCTG
>MFIX01000032.1:3623-8478 GCA_001780825.1 Candidatus Glassbacteria bacterium RIFCSPLOWO2_12_FULL_58_11
TATATTTGCCGGGAAAATAAAAGCGGAGCCGTGCTACAGCTCCTTTTTCCTGGGCCGCACTCCGAAAGAGGATATGCGCCAGCATTTCGATACGCAGTCAGTGTGGACCCCCGCCAACCGGCATTACATCCTGCGGGGCACTGAGGCGGAGGAATGTTTCGATCTGGCCGCGGATTTTAACGAAGAAAACAATCTTTGTCCCGAGAAAATCCCGCAGCGGGAGGTCGAAACCGTTATTGCCGCGGAGAGAAATAAACTGGCCGTATTTGTCGAGGATGACTTGGATCTGAAAATAACCGGAGAGCAAAAATTTGACCCGCAGGTGGTAAAGGCGATGCGGGCTCTGGGGTACGTAGGCGGCGGGAATAATTCCGACCCAGCCGCTCAGGAGCAGCTTAAGGAGCATCCGCATTTTCTGGAACATTTCAAGACCGGGAATTTCTTCTTCTCGCTCGATTCGCTGCCCGCCGCAGAATCCGAGCTGCGGAAGGCGCTCGATATGAGCCCGCAGAACGAAAGGCTACGGATAAAACTCAGTTTCATCCTGTACCGCAACGGCAAGTACGAGGAAACGCTTAACACTCTCCACCCGATTATCAACCGGACCGCCTTCGAAAAAGAGACGCTCCTGATCCTGGGTTTGACTTTCAAGGCCCAGGGGAAAGCAGAGCGGGCAATCGAGTATTTCGTCAAGGCTTCCGAGCTCCAGCCGGCCCGGCTCGATGTCGCCATGAACGCGGCCGAGCTTTTGATAGGTCTTCGCCGGTTCGGGGAGGCCAAGGTTTACCTGGACAGAGTCATGGCGCACAACTATGGGAACCTGCCGGTCCTGCTCAACGTTCTCGCTTTATATTTAAAGAACGATAATCCTTCGGGAGCCAGGGACGTTATCCTGGACCTGCAGAAAAGGGCCCGCTCCGGCACCCTTTACGGCCTGCTGGCCCATGTCTACGAGGCAATGAGGCTGGAGCGGGAGGCAGAGGATTGCCGGATGCAAGCCGCAGCCCTGGGAATGAGCGGGGCGCGGCTGAGCCGCTTGATACAGAGTCTGAAAGATACGGAAATCCAGCAAGACAAAGAGCCGTAAAGGTTCTCGCCGATCTTTTCGTCCAGCCAAGATTTTAGAAGATTATCCCACGGAATATTGGCCGCCCAGCGCCCGAATCCATCGCTGGGCAGGCAGGGCCGGACCGGGCTGCAACAATATCCGTCAAATACGGTTAAACAGATATAAGAAATACAATGATGTCTCAAACCACGCCCCGCTGCTAATCCAGCCTGAAGAAAAAATAGTACCGGCAGCTCCTGAAGCCGTTTGAAAAGTTTGACATTACCTTTGTCTTTCGGTAAGTTAATCGCAGAATGAGAATTATTTATTGGTACGTCAGTCCGGCATTTCCCTCCACTGGCAATTTTGTTGATTCGACTCGGCCTGATCCCTCCCGGGACCCGGCTGCCTGCGGCAATGGATAATAGACTAAACGCAGTTAGTTCAAGCTGATCCGGATAGAAACCATTTCGGCCTTTCCCGTGAATACATCTTACTGTCCGGAAATACAAAAATAATAGTAACTACGGGAGTCATTGATGGATAAGATGGATAAGGCAGAACTCCAGCAGCACGATGGGAAAGAGGGCCGCCGGACGCTGGTGGCCTTCAATGGGAAAATCTACGATGTCACCGACAGCAAGCTCTGGCGCAACGGCGTGCACCTGAAGACCCACCATGCCGGCAACGATCTGACACATGCGATGAAAGCTGCTCCGCACGGGCCGGAGGTGATGGAGAGGTACCTGGCGATTGCCGAGCTGGTGGAAGAAAAAGCAGCCGTTGCCCGCCCCACCGCCATGAAAACGCCCTCGCCGCTGGTGGCCTGGATACTGTCGCAGCATCCGCACCCGATGTCGGTCCATTTCCCGATCGCCCTGTGTATCATGGCTTCGGTCATGACCTTGCTGAGCCTGTATGTCCATGAACCCGCGCTTCAGAAAGCCGCCCTCTATAACATGATATTCGCGGCCCTGGCCACGCCGGGTTCGGTTGTCACCGGTCTACTGAGCTGGTACTACAATTACAGCGGCATCTGGACCCATATCTACCGGATGAAAACCCTGCTCTCGATTATTCTGGCGGTTCTTCTGACCTTTGCTCTGACCATTCACTTCGCTTTCTTGCCCGGCTCAGCGCCGGGAGGCCTCTGGTACTGGCTATACACCTGGATTGTCCTGGCTATGGCGCCCACGGTGATGGGCCTCGGCTATTACGGCGGCAAGATCACTTTTCCCTCTTGATGGGAGGTTCGCGATATGGATAAAGCCGAAATTAGACAGGTTGAAAATATGGTCGAAGTCGTGATGCGCTCCATTCCCAAGGAGCGGCAGGCTCGCGATACTTTCCTGGCCGCCTCGCGCGAGGCTAAATGCGAGATGGCCCGGGTCCTCTTCGAGCGCCTGGCCGACCAGGAGGAGCTGCACGAGGCCAAGCTGCGCGCCGCCCTGGAGATCTTGAAACAGGAGATGGATGAGGCAAAAGGGAAGTGGATCGAGCCGGCCGTGGTCTGTGAGGAACTCGCGGACCAGGATATCCCGGACAAGGAGAAAATCAGGGACCTCGAGACCGTGATGGAAGTGGTGATGCGGATGATCCCCAAGGAACACGATGCCGCTCAGCTCTATATATCCACCTCGCACAGCGCCAAGCGCGACTTGACCAGAAAGCTCTTCGAGTGGCTCGCCGAGCAGGAAATCCAGCACGAATCCAAACTCCGCGGCATCCTCGACCTGCTCAAAGAGCAGCTGCATGCCCTGAAACACAAATAAGATTTCGCGGAGTGAATCGTTCCAGCCGGGTATCCTCTTTCGCGGGACCGCGTGAGGATATCCCACTTCCTGCTTCACTTTTATACCGAATCACAATCTCAATTAATCTCCGCTCTGCGTCCGTGAATGGATTGATCCTGCCCTGAAATCAATGCATATTGAATCATCCTGAAGGGCCTCTTTCTCCATATCAAGGAATGGTCAGGTAGGCTTCCGAGCGAGGGGAGATGCTCGTTGTAAGCCGCCTCTGATAACGAGTCTGATTTTAGGACTTCCCAAAAGTCTGCGCAGGTATTATAATTCACCTGAGTTAAACAAGATCAAACTGTAAACTTTATAAGCAGACGGCAGGTGCGCCGCAGATGCAGGCATGGCGCATGCCGTTTAATGTTCGGAGGCACAAATGTGGGACTACACCGACAAAGTAATGGACCATTTCCGTAATCCCAAGAATGTTGGCTATATCAAGGATGCGGATGGAGTCGGCGAGGTCGGCTCGCTGGCCTGCGGAGATGCCCTGCGCCTGATGTTCAAGCTGGACGATCAGAAGCGGATCGCGGAGGTCAAGTTCCAGACATTCGGCTGCGGCAGCGCGATCGCCAGCTCCTCGGCCCTGACCGAGCTGATCAGGGGTAAAACTCTCGAGGAGGCGGAGAAGATCACCAACCAGGACATTGTCGATTACCTGGGCGGGCTGCCGGAGCAGAAAATGCACTGTTCGGTGATGGGCCGCGAGGCGCTGGAGGCGGCGATAGAGAATTACCGTAACGGCACGACCGTGAAAAAAGAGCTGGAAGGCCGGGTGGTCTGCATCTGTTTCGGCGTGACCGAGCCCAAGATCAGGGCCGCAATTGCGGAGAACGGCCTGACAACAGTCGCGGAGGTCACCAACTATACCAAGGCCGGTGGCGGTTGCGGCGGCTGCATCCCGGAGCTCGAGGGAATTCTGGCCGAGATGAACCGTGGGAAAACCAATGGCAGGAAAGAGGCCAAAGCTGCGGCGAAGCCGGTCGTGCGCGAGATGACCAACCTGCAGAGAATAAGACTTGTGGAAGAGACGATTGAAAAGGACATCCGGCCGGAGCTGCAGAAACACGGGGGCGATCTGGAGCTGGTCGATATCGTGGGCAACAAGGTGACAGTGATCCTGAAAGGCTCGTGCTCCGCCTGCGGGATGACCCGCTTTACGCTCCAGACCCTGGTGGAACCCCGGCTCCGTCAGCATGTGGCCAAAGAGCTGGTTGTGGTGGAGGCGTTATGAGCGAGGTCGTATATCTGGATAACAACGCCACTACGCGGGTGGCTCCCGAGGTTTTCGAGGCCATGCAGCCTTTCCTGACGACCTATTATGGGAACCCTTCGAGTATCCACACTTTCGGCGGGAAAGTCCGCAAGCATATCGACCGGGCCAGGGAACAGGTGGCCGAACTTCTGGGAGCCAAGCCCTCGGAGATCATTTTTACTGGCGGCGGCTCGGAGAGCGATAATACGGCGATTTACGGAGCTGTCGAGCTGGCCGGCCCGGAAAAAAATCACGTAATTATCTCTCAGGTCGAACACGAGGCGGTACTCGAGGTAGGCCAGAACCTGCGGAAAAAGGGCTACCGCGTGACCGAGCTCCCGGTGGACAGCCAGGGCGCGCTCGATCTCGACCGGCTCGAGAGCGCGATCACCGGGCAGACAGCCGTGGTCAGCGTGATGTGGGCCAACAATGAGACCGGTGTGGTTTACCCAATTCCCGAAATCGCTGAGATAGTGAAATCCAGGGGAGTTTATTTCCACACCGATGCGGTACAGGCCGTAGGCAAAATGCCGATCGACTTGAGCCGGGTGCCGGTCGATTTCCTGGCGCTCTCCGGGCACAAGTTCCATGCGCCCAAAGGGGTGGGAGTGCTCTATGTCCGGGAGGGCATTGACCTGCCGCCATTCATTCACGGCGGCCATCAGGAGAACAGCAAGCGCGCGGGTACCGAAAACGTGGCCGGTATCGTGGGACTGGGCCGGGCGGCCGAGCTGGTGCAGGCGGATCTGGAAG
>MFIX01000032.1:8500-8942 GCA_001780825.1 Candidatus Glassbacteria bacterium RIFCSPLOWO2_12_FULL_58_11
CTTTGAATATGTCGAGGGCGAGTCGATCCTTCTGATGCTGGACGACCTGGGAATCTGCGCCTCCTCGGGCTCGGCCTGTACCTCGGGCTCGCTCGATCCCTCACACGTGCTGCGGGCGATGAAAGTCCCGCATTCGGCGGCCCACGGCTCTATCCGCTTCTCACTGAGCCGTTACACCACCGAAAAGGAGATCGACTACACCCTCGGACAGATGCCGGGGATTATCGACCGGCTGAGAGAAATTTCGCCGTTTGTCAAGCAAACCTCCTGAGAAGTTCCGGTATGCGCAGAAGGTACCACCGCCTGTTCGACGGTTTCTATCCATTACTGATATTTTTCAGGGTTCAGATCTATAAACCTTTACAACCCCCTCTTTCCCCCTTTACTAAAGGGGAATGTGCTGCGAGTTTACTCACCGGCAGAAGGAAAAAGTGAGTTCCCC
>MFIX01000032.1:9089-9302 GCA_001780825.1 Candidatus Glassbacteria bacterium RIFCSPLOWO2_12_FULL_58_11
GTCCGGGTGGCAAGATCAGGCAAACAAGTCTGCCTGACTCTCTCCGGCCTGCCGGGAGACAAGCCGGGCTTATGGCTGCTTTTTCACCTGCGCATGACCGGCCGTCTGATCCTGGAGGGTGCGCAAAGCGGCCAGAACGAAAAACATCTCCGGGCCAGCCTGCTCCTGGACCGGGGCGGCCTGCACTTTTATGATTTGCGGCGCTTCGGCCTG
>MFIX01000032.1:9320-9462 GCA_001780825.1 Candidatus Glassbacteria bacterium RIFCSPLOWO2_12_FULL_58_11
TCCGCCGAGGCGCAGCCTCCGGGGCTCGATCCATTAAGCCCGGAATTCACCGCCGGAAAGCTGGCGGAACTGATCGGCTCCGCCAGGCAGGAAATCAAGCCCTGGCTGCTGCGCCAGGATCGCCTGACTGGCCTGGGTAACA
>MFIX01000033.1:0-92 GCA_001780825.1 Candidatus Glassbacteria bacterium RIFCSPLOWO2_12_FULL_58_11
AAGAGCTTCCTGCAGATGGATTTTATCCTGGGCACGGTTATCGGTCTGGCGTTAATCCTGTTTTACACGGTGGCCGGCGGGCTTAAGGCTGT
>MFIX01000033.1:303-474 GCA_001780825.1 Candidatus Glassbacteria bacterium RIFCSPLOWO2_12_FULL_58_11
ATGGGCTCGCCGCAGCTATTCGTGCGCTTTATCGCCGCGCGGGACCAGCGCGAGCTGGCTCTCGGCAAGTGGGTGGCGGTCGTTTTCATCCTGATCGTGGACACCGGCGCGGTGCTTACCGGCATGGCGGGAAGAGTGCTCTTTGCCGGGCTGGCCGACCAGGAGTATATC
>MFIX01000033.1:575-6975 GCA_001780825.1 Candidatus Glassbacteria bacterium RIFCSPLOWO2_12_FULL_58_11
CCTGCTCTCCTCGGCGCTGATCCGGGACGTGTGGCAGAAAGTGATCGACCCCGCGGCGGACCAGAAGAAGCTGGTGTTCTGGGGCAAGGCGATGATTGTGCTGGTGGGGCTGGTGGCCTTCTGGTTCTCGCTGACCGAGAGCCGGCTCATTTTCTGGTTCGTGCTTTTTGCCTGGAGCGGGATCGGCTGCGCATTCTGCCCGGTGGTGATCTGTTCGCTGTTCTGGAAGGGCACCAGCAAGGCCGGGGCGATAGCCGGGATGTGCGGGGGCTTTTTGATCTCGGTGCTCTGGAAGATCTTTTTAAGCGAGGCGACCGGGCTTTACGAGATGGTGCCCGGCTTTTTCGGCGGGATTCTGGTAATAATTCTGGTGAGTCTTTTTACGAAGCCGCCGGTCCGGGCGGCCGGGGATATGGAGTATGTGGTAAGGAGTGTGAGGGAGTATGGGAGGTGAGAAAGTATATTTGTGCAACCAAATATTTTTCGGTACACTTATAAGGTATTCGTCAAAAGTATCGATTGGCCTTTTGCCTGGGTTGTGGTAGCCCTGATGGGGGCGTTTTCCATTGTAGTATTTGAGCCGTTTATCCTGGTCCACGATGGTTACTGGAATCTCCGCAAACACCAAACAGATTGCCGCGCTCGTGAGAAAGGGCGAAGGCTCGACGCTGGAGTTCAAACGTTCGACGGCGGAGCTTCATGGAGCTATGCAGTCCCTGTGCGCTTTCGTGAATGGATCTGGAGGGACTGTGCTTATCGGCGTCAAGCCGGATGGCTTGCTGATCGGCCAGGATGTTTCCGATGCCACTCAACAAAAAATCGCGGCGGCATTGGACCGTTTCGAGCCGCCAGCACCAGTAAGAATGGACTTCGTCGCCATCGGTCAAGACCGGTATGTTATCGTGATGTATGTGGATGCAGGTAGTGAATCGGTTCCATTCACTTATGAGGGCCGGGCTTATGAGCGGGTGGGAGCCACAACGAAGAAGATGCCCCAATCGCGGTACGAGCAGCTCCTGCTAGAACGGGTTCACGCCCGCAGACGATGGGAAAACATTCCCGCCGCCGGTTTGCGGATCGAGGACCTCGACCGTGAAGAAATCCTTCGAACTCGCGAGATCGGAATTCAGCAGCAACGAATCCCGGCGGAATCCCCGGCTGATCCCGGCGACATTCTGGACCGCCTTGGTTTGTTTCGCGCCGGACATTTAACTCAGGCGGCGCAGGTGCTGTTCGGAACCCGTTTCCTTTCTGACTATCCCCAGTGCGTGCTGAAAATGGGGCGGTTTCGGGGCGTTACAGTGACCGGCGAGATACTGGACAACCGGCAGGAGCGCCTGCACGCGTTCGATATGGTCAGGGAAGGCATGGCTTTCTTGGGAAGGACGCTTCCCTTGCGGTCACATTTCCCGGAGGGGCGCATCGAGCGCCAGGATAGACTGGCCATCCCACCAGCGGCGCTGCGGGAAATCCTTCTCAACGCGGTCATCCACCGCGACTATTCCGATCCGGCGGGCTATGTGGCCATCGCGATCTTCGACGACCGGGTCGAGATTCGGAGCATCGGCAGGTTGCCGGCCGGGATCAGCGTGGAAAGCCTGGCTGGGCCGCATTTTTCCCGGTTGCGCAATCCCCTGATCGCCGAGGCATTTCACCGCACGGGCGCAGTGGAAGTCTGGGGACGAGGCACGAATCGGGTCATCGAGGAATGCCGCCGGTACGGCTTGGAGGCGCCGGGATTCCGCGAAGAAAGTGGCGGAGTGGTCGTGGCGTTCCGGGCCGAGATCGCGCCAACCGCACAAGTCAGCGCACAAGTCGCCGCACAAGTCACCGCGCAAGTCACCATGCAAGTCACCACGCAAGTCGCGGCTTTTTGCCGGGAACCCAAATCGGCGAAGGAAATCATGGCCGAACTGGGGCTGAAACATTGGAAAACCTTCCAGACTAACTATCTCCTGCCTTTGCTGGAAGCTGGCATTCTCGAACGCACCATCCCCGACAAGCCGAGAAGCCGGTTGCAGAAGTACAGGACGACACAGGGGGGACTGCAATCGTTGAAGAGTACGGATCGTGAACGATGACACGAATTGACGATAGTACACTTGATAGCTTCGCAAAAAACCCACCTGCTTCGTTGTGCTGCAGGTCTCGCCACTGCGGCGTAGCCTCAAGTACGCCTCATTCCTCGGCCGTGGCCGGGATGTGCGGGGGTTTTTTGATTTCGGTGCTCTGGAAGATTTTTTTCAGCGAGGCGACCGGTCTTTACGAGATGGTGCCCGGCTTTTTCGGTGGGATTATTGTAATAATCCTGGTGAGTCTTTTCACCAGGCCGCCCGTCCGGGCGGCAGGGGACATGGAGTACGTGGTACGGAGCGTGAGGGAGTATGGGAGGTGAGGATATAGTAATACACTTGAAGCATACTGAGATGCTCTTAATAAAAAGGTAAAAGAGGATGTTTAAATGAATTATGTTGCTTTTATAAGCAAATGGAACGATTTATACAACTATAGAATTGTGCATTTAGAGATTATAAATGCTTCAACGGGAACGGGGGAGATAGAATTATTAGGAAAATGTACCGTCAGAACAAATAGCTTAGGACAATTATCAGTATCCACAGATCAATATGAAATTGAAACTATTACTAATTTCGAAAAAGTTTTGGATGTTTTAAATGAAGCCTTAAAGAACGAAGAAGAAGAAATTCAAAAGGATAAAAAAGACTATGCACTTCCCTCAAACGGGAGAGAAGTCGTTACATTTATATTAGGTGCAGGATTTTCAAGCAATTTCGGATTACCGCTTATGAGTGAGTTGTTCAATAAATCTCTAAAGTGGCATAGCAATTATAGAGGGCTTAAAGTAATACAAGATGAATTTAAAAAATTTATTAATAATTTTCCTTTTTCATATTTTAAAAATTATAAAGTATTTAACTTGGAGCTTTTTTTAGTTATTTGGCAGGATCATATAGAATCGATGTTGAAATACGGGAAGTTAGATTATGTAAACAAACAAAAAATTAATTATGAAATTTATTTGCAGAATTTAGCCAGAGGATTTTTCCGATGGTGTAATAAGGCGGAATTCCAATATGAGCAAAAACTAAAAGATCTAGCTGATCTGCTCAAATTTCTGTCGAAAAGCTACGACATAAGATTTTTCACTTTTAATTATGACACAATTTTAGAACAAGTAATATCTCTTTATGGGGGTAAATATTTTTATTTGAATGAGTTGAAAAAAGATGATAATGAAATTCCGATTAGGAAAATACATGGATCAATTAATTGGCTCGAGTCCTCTAGCCCGCTAGGAATTTCAGGATTTCCTCCTGTACTTTATTCAAGAAAATGTTTGTATGTATATGCCATACAAAATTTCCGAGACCAACTTTTTAATATGACAGGTGAGCCTTATATAATTGCTCCATCTATGTCAAAATACTATCAGCACTTATACATTAAAACAATAAATGAGGCTTTAAATGACCTGAGCCTTAGCAAAAAGGTGATTGTAATTGGGTATTCATTTCCCGATCAGGATTTTATTATTAAAAAAGAAATTGTTGATCGAATAGAACAAAAAGCAGATATGTATATCATTGATCCAGAGGCTAAAATCGAGGAAAAAATTAGAACGATTTTTCCAGAAAAGCAATTTAAGTTTTTTAAGCAAAAATGGACAGTTGAGTTGATTGAGAAAATGCTGCTTTGAATATCTAATTTATAGTATAGTGTTTTTAACATTTTAATATTTCCCCCTATGCCCACCCGCTGCGCCTGGGTCCCGCTGAGTGACCCGCTCTATATCGCCTACCACGACCTCGAGTGGGGCGTGCCGCTCCACGAGGACCGCAAAATATTCGAGCTGCTCACCCTTGAGGCGGCCCAGGCCGGCCTGAGCTGGAAAACGGTCCTGCACAAGCGCGAAAATTTTCGCGCCGCTTTCGATAATTTCGATCCGGAGAAAGTGGCCCGCTACGGCGATAAAAAATTAGCCGAGCTGCTCGCCGACCCGGGGATCATCCGCAACCGGCTGAAAGTGAGCGCGGCGATCAACAACGCGGCCCGCTTCCTCGAGGTGCAAAAAGAATTCGGCAGTTTCGACAGCTACATCTGGCGTTTCGTGGGCGGAAGGCCCAGGATCAACGCCCGCAAGACGATCAAGGAAGTGCCCGCCACCTCGCCGGAATCGGACGCCTTGAGCCTGGACTTAAAGAAACGCGGCTTCAAGTTTGTCGGCCCGACAGTGATCTACGCCCACATGCAGGCCAGCGGCATGGTCAATGACCATACGCTGGACTGCTTCCGTTACCGCGAGCTTGCCGGATAGTTTGCCGCTCTCAGTTTTGCGCCATTCTAGAGAAGGTGATAAGAGCAAATCCCCCCTGTCCCCCCCTTTGATAAGGGGGAATTTTCATTTTCCGCAATTTGCCCAACGGTTTGCACCGTAGGGGCATCGGCGCACCGTGCCCCTGCACGCCTGGCGGGCGTGCAGGGGTCCGCCCCTACAATGCCGGTCTGATCGAAGGGTCCCGCTATTGCGGTAGGGGCGGGTTGGCGTGCTTCGCACGGATCTCCGCCATGCCAAGCATGGCTACGGTTTAAACCCGCCCTAACAACGGGTCCACTCTACGGGAAATCAGGCAGAGCTGGAAATCAGTTCGGGGATTTGTGGTTCGCGGAAGGACTTGAAGGCCGGGCTCAGCCGGCTTGCTGGTTCTGGGGACTGCCGAGCTGGCGGCCTAGCAGGAAAATGAAGCGGCGCATCAGGTCCATGTCGTAATCCGTGGTGGTCTTGCTCAGAACATCCAGGGCCTGGAAGGGCGAGATGCCTTTCTTATATGGGCGGTCGGCGGTCAGGCTGTCGAAAGCATCCACGATCGCCGCGATCTTGCCGAAAAGCGAGATCTGGCCGTTGCGCAGCCCCAGCGGGTACCCGCCGCCGGAGAGCCTTTCGTGATGCATCGCCACCACCTGGAGGACCTCAGCCGGCAGGTCGTGGCTTTCTTTGAGCATCTCGATCCCGAACTTGACATGGTTCTTTACCTTGATGAACTCGTTGAGCGAGAGCTTCCCCGGTTTATGGATAATCTTCGGATCGATCCGGCATTTGCCGATATCGTGAAGCAGTCCGCCGAGAGCCAGCATCTCCAGGTCGGGGCTTTTGAACAGGCCGATGGTATAGCCCAGGGCCACGCTCAAAGTGCAGACATTCATCGAGTGCACGTAAGTGTAAAAATCGTGCGCTTGAATCCGCATCAGCCCGTAGAACCCCTCCTCGTTGTCCAGGATGAATCCGACCACCTCGGTGATCTGGTTACTTAATTTTTTCATGGCCTCGCTGCTGGATGGGTCCTCCAGCAGACCCTGGACCAGCAGCTTGCTCATCTCGCGCAGCAGGACCGCCTTGCGTTTTACGGGGGTCTCGCCGGTTGCGGAAGCGACAAGTTTATTTTCGAGGAAGGCCTGGTACCTGGGCAAGTCCTCCTTTTTGATCATCAGCTCGCCGTCCGCGGGAAGGGCCCAGGGGGACAGGACCCAGGGTCCCTGCTCTTTCCCGGCGAAAACCGGCAGGATAAAAACATCGTTGCCCTGGTGGTGAAATACCGGGAAATCGACCTCCAGGCCGTCAATGAAAGATTCATCCTCCACGCTGAAAAAATTATCCACGATCTGGTAGTACTTGCGCACCTCATCCGGGTCGACAAACAGCCCTTCATAGCTCAAGACGCCGCTTTTACCAGGCTGGCCATCGAGGACCCGCTGACGGTAATCCTCATACAGGCTCAGATCGGGTTTGGCGATAAAGAGGGATTCTACGCAACTATCGACCAGCTTTGCCAGGGTGTCATGATCGAAGCAGTAATGCGCTTTTCGATAGAGGACATAGCTGCCCGCCTGAAAGATATAGAGGTCGAAATCAGGCACGGTTTCGGCGACAATACCCCTCAGGGGAATCTGGATATAAGACTTTTCCATAAGTTCGACCGGTAGAGGACCACATTTTGGCGGGGATTCTTTCCTATCTTAACATATTTTTTTATGAATTTCAAGATAAAGTGAAAAAGCCAAATAGTGCTGCAATCCGGCTAAAAAATTTTCCGCGCTGCGAAAACGAGTTCGCCGCCCATCCGGGAGAATACCCGGTGCTTCCAGTTGAGCCGGAAAAGAAATCCGCGGGACAGCCGGCTAAAGGCCGGGTGAAGAGATTTTATGAAGCTGAGAGTCGAACCGGATCATGCGGTCTGGAGGGGTTTGAAGCTTACCTTCTCCTGCGCCTGGCCGTGGAGCCGCACCCGCCGCCGCGCCGCTGCTTGCGCCCCTCGGCCATTCCGCTCGGATAGGGCCGCTTGCGCACCAGCACGACAGTGCGGTCCGGGCGCTCCTCGAGCGA
>MFIX01000034.1:0-8763 GCA_001780825.1 Candidatus Glassbacteria bacterium RIFCSPLOWO2_12_FULL_58_11
GCACGATCGGCCGGATGGTGATCGCCCGGCTGATGTACCACTACGGTTATGTGCGCAACGTGGATGAGGCTTTCGACAACTACCTGGGCTCTAATGCTCCGGCTTTCGTGGCCTACAAGCCCGCCGATGCCCGGGAGGTGCTGGAGCTTATCCGGCGTTCCGGCGGTGTGAGCGTCCTGGCCCATCCCTCGCGGGAGGATGCGGAAAAGGCGCTCCCGCACCTTCACGAGGCCGGCCTGGACGGGATAGAGACCTGGCGCCCCATCCTGAATCGTTCCCTCGCCGCGCTGATCCGCGACAAAGCGCAGCTCTTCGGCCTCGTCCAGACTGGCGGCTCGGACTGGCACTATGACGGCGGGCGGTTGAGCCTGGGAGCCTTCCATGTCAATCGGGCCCGGCTGGCCCCCTTTCTGGAACTCCTCGGCGAAAAAGCCGGTTTCCTCCTCGAGCCGGAAAACCCCTGGGCACCCTCCGGCTTGTGAAAGCCGTGGATTTGCGCACCAGATGCCTGGCAGCTCTGCTCCCGCTTCCGGGCCGCGCAATAAAATGAAACTATTTAAATCCCTGAGGTGTCTTAGTTAAAGGTGCTTCGCAAAAATATCTTCCGATTTTCACCCCTAATCAATTTGGAGGTTTCACGATGAACCGCGGCCCCGGTATTCTGCGTATTCTAACCCTGACACTCGTTCTGGCGCTCTGCCGGATGACTTCCCCGCTCTATTCCCAGGAAAAAACCGGCGGCGTACCCTCGCTGCTGGAAGCGCCCACGCCTTACTTCCATACTTACAACCTGACTTCACTCTTCCCGGTGAGCGCGGCTCTGGTAAGGGCTGATACCGCAATGGGCCGGGTGATGACGCTGCAGAACTGCCTCGATGCGGCGCTGTCCGGCAACCCCGACCACCTGAAATCGCATGAAAACCTGCGCACGGTCACCGGCCAGATTCTGCTGGCCTGGGGCAACTACATGCCGACTCTGCGCGCCAGCTACGGACTTAGCCAAAGTAACCGCACCAGCTCCTACCTCGATCCCAGCGGCGTGCTGCGCACCTCGGGCGGTATCAGCAAGTCCACTTACGCCAACCTTAACGCCGGGCTGACCCTTTTCGATGCGGCCAGCCATTATTTCGACATGAAAAACGCCCGCTTCCTGAAAAAGCAGCGCCTGAGCCAGCTCAGCTCCTCCGAGCTTAATCTGGTGGACCAGGTGCGCCGCGCCTATATCAATGCCCTGCGCCAGGAGCAGCTCCTGATCGCCGCCAAGGAGCAGGCCGAGAGCCGGAAAGACCAGCTCAAGCTGGCTCAGGCCCGTTTCTCTGTCGGCTCAGTGACCAAGCTCGATGTGCTCCAGGCCCAGGTGGATCTGAACGATCAGCAACTGGTGATCATCCAGTACGAAAACGCACTGAAAAACGCCAAGATGGACCTAAACCGGCTGATGGGCGGAGACCTGAACCGGGATTACGGCCTGGTGGACGAGTTCAAGATCCAGGACCTGAGCCTGGATGTCGACGGGCTGGTGACTGAAGCCGTTAAGAGCCATCCGGATGTAAAAAGTATGGAGTACCAGATCAGGCAGCTCGAAGGGGAGCTCTGGATGGGGCGTCTGGCCTATCTTCCCACGGTCGGCACCAGCCTGAGCTACTCCCGCAATGAGGACGGCCTGGAGTTTTTCCCGAACCGTGACAAAGGACGCGGGCTGGGTTTTAGCCTCTCCTGGAACATCTGGGACGCCTTCGGCCGCTTCAGCCGAAACCGCCAGACCGAGGTCTCGCTGAATAATCTCAACTATGATTTTACCTCGCTGAAACTGGATATCGAGCGCGACATCCGCGAGAACTATATCGACCTGCTCCGCCTGCAGCAGCGGCACCAGGCCCTGAACGAAAGCCGCGACCTGCGTCGGCAGTCGCTCGAGCTCGAGCAGGAAAGATACCGCCTCGGAGCGGCCAGCATCCTGGACCTGCGCCAGGCTCAGGTGGACTATTCTCAGGCCGAGGTGAATTATATCAACTCGATCTACGACTTCCACACCGGGTTGTCCACACTGACCAAGAACGTGGGACGGGAATTGTTTTGACAGAGGCCGGAAAAAGAGCCTGAGTTGAATTCAAAAAGCGGTCAACCGGGGTTCCGGTTGCCTCCGCGGCCGGTAAATAAGCGCAAATTTTTTGGAAATTTGCGCTTATTTTTTTCTTGTCTCTTTCGATCTGATTGCTATCTTTTTTCGTAACTCCTTTAAATAATTGATGTTACGATGCTTTGGCGGAGAATAAAATAATCAAATGCACGCCACTAAAGGGCTTGACGGCGATACTGTCGCGTGATATATATAAAACAAAATTCGCGCACGCACCGGAGACTGCGGAGCAAATCTGCGTCAATCTTGAATCTTCGCTTGACCAGGGTAAAAGCGGAAAAAACCGAAAAAAACTGCGATTGGGCTTGACAAGCGCTTGCAGAGCGGTTATAGATGGAATGGTACAGGAACGGGAGCGATGGACCGGCCGACTCTAGGCAACTGAATTATTACTGTTTGTAATGTTCCCCGCCACCTACAACTTTATTATTGGAGGAATTCTCCATGACTAAAGCCGATTTGATCGACGCTGTCGCTTCTGAAGTCGGGATTTCCAAGAAAGCTGCGGCTGAGGCTATCGATAGCGTATTCAGCCACATCACCAAAGCTTTGAAGAAAGGCAAGAAGTACACCCACGTCGGCTTCGGAACCTTCGGCGTCGTCAAGAGAGCCGCCCGCGAGGGCCGCAATCCGCAGAGTGGCGCGAAGATCAAGATTCCTGCCCGCAATGTCGTCAAGTTTACCGTGGGCAAAGCTCTCAAAGAGTCGGTATAGTAAGAATCGGCTGTCGCTTATCGTTGAATGCACAAGGGGGCCGTCCTGAACAGGGCGGCCCCTTTTCTTTTAAAGCGTCCGGCTTTAAATGCGTGCTGTTTCAATCTCGCCCGGCGAAACACTTTTCGTTTCGGACACGGACAGTAAAGGACAAAACCTTTGGCAACCGGCAGGAATTCGTTGAAAGCCGCGCTGAGGCGGCACTGGATGGTACCGGGGATCGCTCTCGCCTGTTTCTGGGGCTACCGCTATCCCTTTGCCGGCCAATGGCTCGGCGACTGGCTGGGTTGGCTGATCGCCCTGTTGATGTTCCTCATGGGCACGGGCCTCGGTTACCGGAGTTTTCGCGCCCGCCTGGGTTCCTGGAAACAGATCGCTTTCGTACAGGCCCTCTCTTTTCTGGCCGCCCCGCTGATCGCCGCGGCGCTCGGCCGGCTGCTCCTGGAGGGCCGCCCGCTCGCATATACGGGCCTGATGCTGGCCGGCACCACCTCCACGACCCTGGGCACCTGTGTCATTTTTACCCGGCTCGCCGGCGGGGATGAAGCTCTCGCGCTCGTGCTGTCAATTTTCTCGAGCCTGCTCAGCGTGGTTGTCTCGCCGCTGCTGCTGCTGCTTTTCCTGGGGACCGCGCTCGAGGTGCCCGTAACCCTGATGATACACAGACTGTCCCTCGTGCTTTTCCTGCCGCTGTGCTGCGGCATGCTCCTGCGCGCCCGGCTCGGAGAGGAGAGGGTGGCACAGGCTGGGCCGCTGATCAGCCGCGGCTGCACGGTAATTATCCTGGCCGTGATCATGGTCGCGATGGCGGAGGGGCGGGAGCTGCTGGCCGGCCCGGGGAGCGCGGCAGTCATCCTGGCCGCGGTTTCCCTGCACCTCGCCATGCTGCTGATAGCTCTCCTGATAACCCCGCTCACCGGCTTTTCCCGGGGCGACAGAATTGCAATCCTGTTCTGCGCCACCGAAAAAACCGTGCAGCTCCCCGCCTATCTGGCGATCCAGATCCTGCACACTCCGGCCGCCGCGCTTGCCCCGGTCCTGCATCACGTCTTCCAGCTGGTTGTGGACTCGCTGCTGGTTTCTTATTATTCTTCAAAAAGGACTGCCGGTACGCCGCTGGCTCTGCGAGCCGAGCCGTTGGATTAGCTGATTGCGTGCCCCCTGCCGATGACCGGCCGCCAACCCGAACCAGTGAGCGGAAAGGTGAGCGATAGGACCTCCGAAAATATTTTGCTGGAAGTGACCGACCTGACTGTCCGCCTGTCCTCCGGGGTCCCGGCCGTGGACCGGGTGAGCTTCCGGATCCGGCGCGGCGAATGCCTGGCGCTGGTGGGCGAAAGCGGCTGCGGAAAAACTCTGACCGCCCTGAGCCTGCTTCACTCGGTCCCCGTCGAGGTGGGAGAATCCAGGGCCGCGAGCCTGAAACTGGCAGGCCGGGAAATTTCCAATCCGCCCGGGAGCGAGTTGCGTGAAATCCGGGGCGGAAGAATCTCGATGATCTTCCAGGACCCCCGGGCCGCGCTTGACCCGCTCTTTACGGTGGGCGACCAGATGGTGGAAACTCTCCGCTCGCACTTGCCTCTCAGCCGGAGCCGGGCCGTCCAGCAGGCCTTGTCCGCTCTGGAGGAGGCTGGAATTGCGGAGTGCCGGCGCGTCTTCCGCTCCTATCCCCATCAGCTCAGCGGCGGACAGTGCCAGAGAGCGACTATCGCCCTGGCGCTCTCGACCGGCCCGGAGCTGTTGATCGCTGATGAGCCCACCACCGCCCTCGATGTGACCGTGCAGCGGCAGATCCTCGATCTCTTGATCGGACTGGGTCGCAAAAAGGGCCTGGCGGTCCTGCTCATTACCCATAACCTGTCCGTGGTGGCCCAGCTTGCCGACCGGGTATTGATAATGTACGCCGGTCAGATCGTGGAAAGCGCCCAGCTGGAGGAGATTTTTTCCGGCGCGCTTCACCCGTACACCCGGGCGCTGCTGGACTGCCTGCCGGCCCTGGATCAGCCGCCTGCAGAGCCGGCCAGTATTCCGGGGACCGTTCCGCAGCCGGGAGAATGGCCCTCCGGCTGCCGTTTCCGTCCGCGCTGCGCTTTCGCCGCGCCGGGCTGCGAGAAAGAGCAGGCCCTGGAAGCTTTCGGGAGGGAAAGCGGCCGGCTGGCCCGCTGCTGGCGCTCCGCCGGGATAGACTTTACCGGCTCGGGGGGAGGTGCGCCGTGAGCGCCGACTCGAAACCCCTGGTGGAATGCCGTGGCCTGGTCAAGACTTTCAGGCTGCCGGCCCTCGCGGCCGGACCGGGCTCCAGAGAATTCAGGGCCGTGGACGGCCTCAGTCTGGCGGTTTATCCGGGCGAAACCCTGGCCCTGGTGGGTGAAAGCGGCTGCGGGAAAAGCACCACCGGCAGGCTGCTCCTGCGGCTGGAGAAACCCTCCGCGGGCACCGTCACCTTCGAGGGGCGCGACCTGGCGGCCCTGTCGGCCGCGCGGCTGCGCACTCAGCGCAGCCGGATGCAGATGATCTTCCAGGACCCCTACGGCTCGCTCAACCCGCGTCTGACTGTCGGGGCGGCGCTGGCCGAGCCGCTGCGCATCCATTGGCGGCTGAGCGGAAAGTCGCTTCGGGAGCGGATCGCCGGGCTGCTGGAAAATGTCGGCCTCCGGCCCGAGCATGCCCGACGCTACCCGCACGAGTTCTCAGGCGGCCAGCGCCAGCGGATCGCCATTGCCCGGGCCGTCTCGGTAAATCCCGGTTTCGTGGTGGCGGATGAGCCGGTCTCTTCCCTGGACATCTCGATCCAGGGGCAGATTCTCAAGCTGCTGATCGAGCTGAAAAAAAGCCTCGGGATGGCCATGCTGTTCATCTCTCACGATCTGGCGGTGGTGCGCCAGATCAGCGACCGGGTGGCCGTGATGTACCGCGGCAGGCTGGTCGAGCTGGCGCCGGCCGGTGAGCTGTTCTCCCGGCCGCTTCACCCCTACACCCGGCTGCTTCTGTCCTGCGTGCTCGCGCCGCGCCCGGGCAGAAAAGGCGCGCCGCCGGATATTCGCTCCCCAGAGGCCACGGGATACCGCGGCTTTGGGTGCTCTTTCGCCGGGAGGTGCCCCCTGGAGATCGCCGCCTGCACCCGTGAAACTCCCGAGCTCCGGGAGCTCTATCCGGACCATTATGCCGCCTGCCTGGTGGCCGGCGGAAAGCCTCTCCCGGATATTTCCCGCTGATCCCAACCGTCGAGGCCTCGCCGGACTGCACCGCTCAGGATAGTCTTGGAGCATAACAAATCTGCGCCTCCGGGGTAGAATCATCTTGGACGCTGTAAAGTTCGGCGACAGTCCGCTGACATTGCCGGGTCTATGATTTTTTGCACATTTTAGTTTGATACATTAATACCGGTACGCCGTTTAACTAATTATCCAAAAAATGCTTGACATTCCCAGAATCATGGGGTAATTTGGTCTTCCCTTTTGTATTGAAATATTGCTAATTGCCAACTGTTTCATAATCTTTCATCTTCCGGCGGAGGAGTGACGCAATGATAGATTGGCTCGTATATAATGATTTCAGCCAGTGGTTCTTTTCGACTCCCCTGGGTGATTTCTGTTGGCACGGTGGAATATATATGGTCCCCCTGGGAATTTGCTCCATCTGGGGCTTGGCCCTGGTGATCGTCAAGTACACTACCCTGACCATGGCCTCGGTGAAAACGAAACGCCTGCTGACCCAGGTCAACAAATTCATGGAAGATAGAAACATTCCCGGTGCCGTCGAGCTCTGCGAAAGCACCAAGGGCCCGGTTGCCGCTATCCTGCTGGCGGGTCTTCGCAAGGTCAAGTACGGCAGTGAGCGGGTGCTGAAATCCATCGAAAACACCGGAGCGATCGAGCTGGCCTTCCTGGAACGCGGTATCGTCACCATGGCTACGCTGACCAGCGTGGCGCCCATGTTCGGCTTTCTGGGAACGGTTTCCGGCATGATCCACGCTTTCGCCGTTATCGAAAAACTGGGTGAGGTATCCCCGCAGGCAGTCGCCGGCGGTATCAAGGAGGCCCTGATCACCACCATGGCTGGTCTGACCATCGCCATTCCCATTCAGATCGCCCACAACTACTTCATTACCCGCATCGACCGTCTGATCCTCGACATGGAAGAAAGCTCCCAGGGAATTGTCGAAGCGGTGATTGAAATGGAAACCAAAGGCGCGGCCCGCAAGGCCGAGTAATACCGGCCGATTAGAGCGTTGCGGCGGGGGCTTCGGGAATTTTTCAGTGCCTGCCGTGGAAGGGAAAAGAAGCTGAATTTTTCTGACCCCCGGAAAGTGGAGAGTCATTAGAATGCTTATCGCCCGAATGAACAAGGTCCATGCGGAGGTCCCCACCGCTTCGATGGCGGATATTGCCTTTCTGCTGCTGATTTTCTTCCTTGTCACGACCGTGTTCAACGAGGAAAAAGGCCTCGAGCTCCTGTTGCCGGAAGCCAAGGCCCAGGAGATCCAGGTCAGCCAGAAGAACATGCTGCATATCATCGTCCGTCCGGATAGCCGGATCGTGCTTAAAAAAGGCAAGAACCCGGAAGAGGCCCCGATTCCCATCGATGGCCTGGCCGAGCGGATGCGCCAGGAAATTGCCTTGAATCCCAATGTTATCGCCGCGGTGAAAACCGATCCGGACGCCAAGTACGATCTGATGGTCAAGGTGTTGGATCAGCTGCAAGCCGCCGAGGCCAGCCGCATTTCGCTTCAGATGCTGGTCCGCTAGCGCGGGGGGACCTGCCGGAATAGCGGGGCTCCGCGCAGCCCGGCAGCGGATAAGCTCGCTTGGTAAGTCCCTCTTCTGAAAGGAGTGGATTTTGGCAGTCGAAACCAAAAAAAAGAGCGGCTTCAAACGCAAAACCGGTGTCGGCACGGAAATCCCGACCTGCTCGATGGCGGATATCGCCTTCCTGCTGCTGATCTTTTTCATGGTCACCACCGTCTTCCGCAGAGAGACGGCCCTGAAAATTGCCTGGCCGGAAGCCGCCGCCCTCAAAAAGACCGAGTTTAAGAGCAAAAACATCCTGCACGTGTGGGTCAACAAGGATGACGAGCAAACCCCCGGTATCAATGAAGAGGGGTGGGTTTACGTGGATGACGTCCCCTATAACTTGACCGATGCGGCCCGTCAGAACGCGCTGGTCGAAAAGCTGAAGCTCGAATCCGCAGAGCGGAAAGGCAGGATTCTGATCGCTTTCCGGGCGGACAAGAATATACCGTACAACAAAATTAATCTGGCGCTGGAAGTTTTGAAGCAGGCCAACACGGTGCAGGTCATGTTTGCCACCAACCTGCAACGGGAAATTCTCGATCTCTCCAGATAACAAGAGGTTGCAATTATGGATACCTCAACGTCGAAATTTGTGAAATTCAGTCAGAATTTCCAGTTCAAAAAAAAGTATGGCAAATATTTCTTCTTTGCCCTGCTGATCTCCTTTTTCTCGCATATCACCGTTCTGCTTACAATGCCGGAGTTTAACGCGGTCAATGTGAGCCGCGATGAGTCCAACATGGAAGCGGTCGATCTGCCGCCGGAGGTCGTGATCCCGCCGCCGCCCAAGCCTCTGACCAAGCCGGCCATCCCGATGGAGTCCGAGGAACAGCTCGATGAGGATATTACCATTGATGAAACCACTCCGCCGCCGCCCGATCTGATTCCTGAGATGCCGCAGGTCGAGGCCAGACAGGAAGCGGATGAGTTCCTGATGGTGGCCGAGGTGATGCCGAAGTACAAGAATATCCCGCCGCAGCCCAAAATGCCGCCTTACATTGCCCGGGCCAGGGTGGATGTGACCACCAAGGTCGAGTTCTTTGTCAGCAAAAACGGCGATGTGGATGCGACCCGCACCCGGGTCGCGGTTTCCTCGGGCTACCCGGAGCTGGACGA
>MFIX01000034.1:8780-12559 GCA_001780825.1 Candidatus Glassbacteria bacterium RIFCSPLOWO2_12_FULL_58_11
GCGGCGAACCGGTCGCCGTAAGAGTGCAGATCCCGATCCAGTGGAAAACCAAGTGAGTTCTGGCTTTACCAGAGACAAAATTCAGGCGCTCCGGATGGAGCGCCTTTTTTATTTCCCTGCCCTTCCGCGGCTTTCCTCCACGGCCCTCTCCGGATGATCCGGCTGCTTTAATATCAAGGCTCAATCTGGCATTTCCACCCGGGATAGGATGTACCCCCCCTTGACACTCCACCGGCTGTGGGATAAAATAAACCTGTTCTCAAAATCATTCTTGAATCTCCGGCTTGGCTGTCAGTCTGCTTCGAGGCTCGATGAAATATATCCAGCTGTGGCTTGCTGCCGTCCTGGTTCTCCTGGCCCTCCCACTCCCACTCCGGGCCCAGAGCACGGGCAAAATCGAGGGCGTGATAACCGAAAAAGACAGCAGCGGCCCGCTGTCCGGCGTTCAGGTTACTATCGAGGGGACCACGCTGGGCAACCTGACCAACGATAAGGGGTACTATTTCATCCTCAATGTCCCGCCGGGCCTGCAATCCCTGAACTACAACCGTACCGGCTACCAGCCGGCGCGTGTCGAAAACGTCCGGCTCCAAGCCGGCCAGACCACCACTGTCAATCTGGTAATGGAGCTGGCCACTTTCGAGCTGGAAGCCCTGGTTTTCGAGGGAGAGTCCGAGCCTCTGGTGCCGCGGGACAACGTGCAGACCAAGCAGCGCGTGCAGAGCGATTTTTCCGAGTCCCTGCCGGTCAATTCAGTCGAGGAGGCGCTGGCCCTGCAGGCCGGAGTCGTACAGAACGAGTCCGGCAAGTTCAGCATCCGGGGCGGCCGCCTGGGCGAGGAGGCGGTGTACATCGATGGGATCCTGGTCCGGGCCTACAGCGAGCAGTCCTACCTGAGCGACAAAATCAGCGCCAATAACTCCCCGCTGGCCGTGGGCAAGAACAGCGTGGAGGAGGCCAATGTCATTACCGGCGGGTTCAACGCCGAGTACGGCCAGGCCCAGTCCGGGGTGATCAATATAATTTCCCGGGAGGGCGCCCACCGGCTGAGCGGTTCCGCGCAGCTCATTTCCGACGGAGCCATGCCCAGGCAGAGCGATTACGGCTACAACGAGCTCTCCCTGGACTTGTCGGTCCCGCTCTTCCTGCCGGGTTTTTCCAGCCTCTTTCTCTCAGCCGAGCTTCAGGGCAGCGCGGATGCCAACCCTTCGGTCCATGGCTCGAGCGGAGGCTTTCGCGGAATAGACGATCGCTTTGTAGGGCAGCTCAACAGCTACCTGGGCCAGCTCGGGCTTTACGATCCGAACTCCGCGGCCGGCCGCAAGGTGGGTGCTCTCGATGCTAATTCCCTCGAGCCGGGCGTCCAGCAGCTCGACCGCTTTTCGTTCGCCAACCCGGTCTGGGTCGATGCTAATAGGGACGGTCTGCCCGACAAAGAGCTGATTCTGCCCGGCGATCGATATTCAGCGGATGGCCGGACCCTGAACCCCGGGGGCGTCTATAGTGCCCCCAACCCGGCCCGCCTGCCCGGCAACAGCGGCGACCGCTACAGTATCAACGGCAAGTTCACCTGGTATATCGCCCAGCCTCTCAAGCTGATGGCCAACTTTCTAGGCTCCCGCAAGCAGCAGGTTTACTACCAGCACGAGAACCTGTTCAATGCGCCGGAGCGCCGGAACCCGGCGGAAAAGGTCCGCACCTCCAATACCATTCTCGGCGCGGACTGGAACATCCACCAGAGCCCGGAGCGCAGCACCAGTCTGATCCTGCGGCTGAGCCGCTACCGTAACAAGCAGGATGGCGGGGCGCTCAGCGCCGGGAGTTATGCCCGCTCGACCTGGGGCGGGTTCGACATCTCGAACCTGACTTTCATCGATGAATCCCGCACCGCGCTGGATCAGATCTACCAGGCGACTGAGGGGCTCGAGCCCCAGGGCACTGCCTACCCGACATACAACTCCGGCTACCTCAATCCTTTCGCCTCCACTTTCACGCCCCTGCCGGGACAGCGCGGCCAGGACAACCCCACTAACCCGCTGCTGCTGTTCAATGAATCCGGACTGCCGCTGCGCCTGTCCAATGACCTCGAGGAGCGGACAACCCTCAAGGCGGACCTGGATGCCCAGCTGGATCAGCATAACCGGATGAAAGCCGGGATCGAGCTGCAGCAGATGAAGGCGGTGACCCGGCACTTTTTCTATGTCGGCGGACCCCTGCAGGATATCTGGTCGGTAGAGCCGAAAATTTACGCAGCCTACGTCCAGAACCGTCTCGATCTGGGCGACCTGGTACTCGACGCCGGATTGCGGGCGGAGTATTTCGACCCGTCGGCGGATTTCCCGCTGATTCCCGGAGAGGCCCTCCCCGGCGATCCCCGCTTTTCCGCGGCCAGGAAATTGAAGCTCAGCCCGCGTCTCGAGGTCGGCCTGCCGGTCACCGACCGCAGCCAGCTCAGGCTCAGCTACGGCATTTTTGCCCAGGTCCCCTCGTTTGCGGACTACTACAGCCTGATTGACCGCGACATCCAGCAGGACCTGGCCAGCGACAATATCAACAACTATTTCGGCAACGGCCGTCTGGACATACCCTACACCACCGCTTTCGAGGCCGGTTTCACCACCCTGCTCAGCGAAAACATCTACCTGGATTTTGTCGGCTTCAACAAGGACACCCGCGGCGGCGTAGCCTACCGCTGGCTCACTCCGGAGCAGCTTCTGGATCTGGGGGGCCAGAGTCAACGGACCAGCACCCGCTTCGGCAAGAACCTGTTTATCGCCACCAATGGCGACCAGGGCAATGTCAAGGGTTTCGACCTCAGTTTCAGCCGCCGGATGACCGGCTACTGGTCCGCTAATGCCAGCTATTCGCTGTCCTTTGCACGCTCCTCGGCCTCCGATCCGCTGGAATTCGCCCGGGCCTATGGCCGCCAGATCATTCGCGATCCGGTCACCGGCCGGGACAAGAACCCTGATCCGCCGACCCTGCAGACCCCCATCGATGAGGACCAGGCCCACACTCTCAATCTGCAGTCCGCGCTGGAGCTGCCCGCCGATTTCCGGAAGGACGCTCTGGCGGGCAAACTACTTGCCGGCAGTGGGGCTGCCTTTACCTGGCATTATCACTCGGGCCGGCCTTATACAGTGGTCGACCGGCTGGGCAATATCGCCACCGGCGAAAACAATAACGCGCGGACCCGGGGAGTAAAAGTGGCCAACCTGCGCCTTATCAGGCGCCTGGGCCTGGGTAACCCGGAAAGCGGCAGGCGGATCAGCCTGTTTGTCGAGATAAAGAATCTTTTCAACACCGAGAATATCAAGCCTTCGATGATCAATCCGACCACTGGCCAGCCCGGGGTTGACGCTTATCTGCTGGAAGACCTGGCGAAAAGCCTGAGCAGTTTCACTACAGTTCCCGTTCCGGTGACTGTCGAGCAGCAGGCGGCCAATACCGAGTTGTCGCAAGATGCGGAGCAGCGGCTGGCCCTGGCCCAGGTCCAGGATATCAACGGCAACGGGCTGGTGGAGTACCCTGAGACATTCAGCCTGCGGCTGGCCGCCCTGCTGGCGGCCATGGACAATCCGCTGGCCTACCTGAGGCCGCGGGAAGTCCGGCTGGGAGTCCGCTTTGATTTTTGAATAAGGAACCCTGAGCGGAAATGCACCGAATGAAAAAAACGTTTTTCCTGATCGCCTGGCTGCTTCTGCCGGCGGCACTCTGGCAAGCTTCCAGCCTGTTCGCGGTCCAGCGCCTGAGCGTAAAAAGCAAACGGTCTCCCTCGG
>MFIX01000034.1:12630-42541 GCA_001780825.1 Candidatus Glassbacteria bacterium RIFCSPLOWO2_12_FULL_58_11
TTCCTGGCGATCAACCCCACCAGCCCGTTCGCTCCCGGCGGATTCTGGCCCTCCGGCTCGACCAACAATTACATCTACCAGAGCGGGCTGAACGCGCTGGGGATTATCGACGCCGACGGCGACGGGATTTACGGCGACACCGTGGAGACCAGCGCGGTTTACGATGCCGAATGGCGCGAGGGCCGCGCCTCGGGCTCCCGGGAAGACCCCTCCTCCGGCCTGTTCTTTTCCACCTCCAGCGAGAACCTGGACCTCTGGCCCGAGGATTTCCGCCACTTGGACGACGACCCGGACAGCCCGACTTTCGGCCTGCCGGTGCCGGTGGTGACCGGCGACCAGGACGTGGTCAACTTTTTCACCGATGTGGACGGGCCGGTGTTCCAGAGCGCCGGTATCCACCGTCTGGGGCTGGAGGTCGCCCAGCGGGTGATTTTTATTTCCACCGGCCTGGAGCGCGATATCATGTTTGTCAACTGGCGGCTCAGCAACGCCACCCGCTATGTCAGTCCCGCGGAAGCCGCCGGCGTGCCATATGATATCCGGGGCGTCTTTGTCGATGTGAAAAGCGATTTCGATATCGGCACGCCGACTGATGACGCCTCGGCGGTGCTGCCATCCAGCCAGCTCGCGCTGGCCTACGATTCCGACTTCCGTGAGAACACTTTCGGCCGCCAGCCGGCGATCAGCGGCACCTCGATCCTCTACAGCCCGACCGAGGATGACGGGATCGATAACCCGACAGTTCTGGAGCCGCAGGGCAACGGCCTGGTGGATGAGACTTTCGGCGATATCGTGGCTGCCGGACTGAAACACCCGCTGACCGGAGAGCCGTTGGTCTTCCCGGAAGCGATCCGCCACCTGAAGGCGGAGCGGTTTTTCCTCTATACGATGTACACTTTCGGGGATCAGCGGCCGGACCCGTTCAGCGATGCCGAGGCTTACCGTATCCTCTCCGCGGCGCCCGGCACCAACCTGCTGCCGGCTTTCGACCCTTATGCGGAATTCCTGGAAGCGACGATTATCGAAGACCTGCGCCAAAATATAGTCACCGGCCCGTTCGATATGCCCGCCGAGGGTGAGCCGCGGGAAATCTGGGCCGCCGTTTATTTCAGCCCGGCGGTCGATGATCCAGCGGTCAACGGCAAGAGCGCCGATCTGTCGAAACTGAACCCCCAGGGAGAGTTCGCCCGGGTACTCGACCTGGCCGAGGCCGCGAGATTGTCTTTCGAGACCGGTTTCGTCCGGCCCAAACCGCCGCTGGCTCCGCAATTCCGCCTGATCCCGGGCGACAGACAGGTTACGATAACGTGGGATGATACACCGGTTGCCAATACGCTCGATGATTATGCCCAGACTTTCCAGGCCTTCCAGCTCACCCTTCAGGACAGCCTGCCGGATGGTTTCCCGCGGATCACCGGGTACCGGGACAGGGATTTCGAGGGTTTCCGGGTTTACCGCTCGCTCACCGGAGAGCGCGCGGATGCCAGGCTGATCGCCCAGTACGACCTGGACGACAAGATTATCGACTATACGGTCACGCGCACGGTCACCAGCGATGGGTTCACGGGGACCGGACCATTCCTGCTGAAACTGGGACAGGATACGGGACTCTCGTTTTCGTTCTTGGACCAGGGCGAGGATATCGGCGGCTTGATTAACGGGGTGCCGCTCTTTTACACGGTCACCTCATATGATTACAACCCCTTCAATTTCGGCGGTGAGTCGCTGGAATCCAATATCGGGTTCAAACGCCAGGACGTTTTGGGCCGCTTTATCCAGCAGGTCACGCCGCGCGGCGAGAGCTCCTCTTACCGCCAAGGCACCGCGGAATCGAGCCCGGCCGCGGGCGATGGCTCGCTCTATGACCCCGGGCGCAGGCCGCTCGTGGCGGATACCCTGGGCTCCAGCTCGGACACGGTTACCACCGACCCGCTGGACCCGACCAACCGCTCCGTGGTCCGCCAGAACCTGGTGCTCGATTTCGCCAATGCGCCGAACCCGCAAGTGACCAGTCTTACTGCCGGGCCGGTGGAGATCATCCACGGCCGGGCCCTGCCGGATTCGGGAGTTTTCACGGTGGATTCGCTCGAGGCGGCCGGTCCGGCGACCCGGGTATTCAACATCTATTACCATTTCCGCGACTCGGAGGGGAGAATTATCACCGGCCAGTCGCTGGAGAAGACTTTTGCCTACGGCAAGCGCGAGCGGGTGGCGGCGGTCCGCTTTGACGGGCGAGAGGACTCGCTGGGGGTAATTTATTCCGGATCGGTGGAAATTTTCCGTGGCGGCCGGGCCGATGCCAAAGTGGCTCCCCTGCGGGTCAACGGCGTCACCGGTACACTCCTGAGTCCGGGGATCACCTATCCCGGCCCGCAATACCGGTTCACCGCGATCCCGGCCGCGGTCGGATTTCCAGGAGACCCGTTCGTGGTGCTCCAGCCGATGAATATCGATCAGCTCAACAGCGAGTATATCTCCGGTGAAAGCGCCCGCACTACCGGTAACATGGCCGCTTTCGCGCCGGGGGACCTCGAGATAACCTGGGAGAGTGACGCGCGGGTGCGGGTCCGCGACCTGACTCACCGCGTGGAGGTGCGTTTCAGCCAGTTCACCGATGACGGCTGGGGATTTCTGCCCCTGGACACTTTCACGCACGAGGACATGATCTGGCAGAGCCTGCATGTTTTCCCCAAAGACAAGCGCACCTACAGACTGCAGCCGGAGGCGGCTTACTTCACACACTCGGAGAACCCGGACAGTGTCAGCATGGCGCTTTACGTGCGCGGCGTGGAGCTTTTTGTGACCGGAATCAAGCGCAAACCCGCCGCCGGGGATGTCTGGCTGCTGCGCTGCGATTTCAACGATCCGGCAGGACAGTCGGTCAGTCCGGTCCCCGGGCAAAGAGTGGTCTTTCATTTCCGCGCGGCCACGGATAACCCGGAAGATGAAATTCCGAACAAAGTGCGGGTGGTCCCGAACCCGTATATCGTCGACAGCCCGCTGGATGCCGGTCCGGACAACAAGACGGTGCTGTTCACCGGGCTGCCCTCCGAGTGCACGATCCGGATCTACACGATCTCCGGGGTGCTGGTTAACGTTCTCGAACACGGTCCGGGTGTGCCGGAAAGCTCGTTCAGCGCCTTCGACAACGGCGGCGGCCAGCGGCGGTTCGACCTGCGCAGCCGTTTCGGCCAGCAGATGGCGAGCGGAACCTATTATTTCCAGGTGGAAAGCAAGCGAACAGGGAAAAAGTTCCTGGGGAAATTTTCGATTATCAATTGACGCGGCGCGAAGCGGCGGGCTCGGCATGCCGTGCCCCTGCGGCGTCTATAAGTACGGCCTTTTAATCGGAAAGATATGATCAGGTTTATTAAAAATAACATTTCAGCGGCGCTGGCGGCGATTTGTCTGTGCACCACCAGCCTGAGCGCGGCCGGCGGCAGCGGGTTCAACCCGGCGGATGGAATCCCGAAAGGGTTCAGCGAGGCCGGCACCCGGGCGGCGGAATTTCTCACGATCCCGGTGGGCTGCCGGGGAGTAGCCATGGGAGGAGCGTATGGCGCCCTGGCGGACGATATCAGCGCGGTCTGGTGGAACCCGGCCGGACTGGGCTTTCTAAGCGGTCCCCAGGTTTTCCTCACGGTCGCCGACCAGCCGCTGGATGTCAATTACACGTACACGGCGGGAGCCGCTCCGCTGATGGCGGGCAAGCTGATCCTGGGCGGGTTTATGGGCATGCTGACCATGGGAGACCAGGAGATTACCACTGTCACCCAGCCCGAGGGCACCGGAGCGACTTTCTCCAGCTACAGCCTGCAGTCCGGCGGGACCCTGGCCTGGAATTTCTCGGACCGGGCGAGCGCCGGGATGAACATCAAGTACGTGCACGAGGACATCGCGGGCAATACCCAGGGGACGGTCGCTTTCGATCTCGGTACCAACTACCATACGGTTTTCCTGGGCCGGGAAATCCGGCTGGCCTTTCTGATCCGCAATATCGGCGGCAACCTGGCCTTTACCGGCAACGGGCTCAAAATATCGCTCAAGCCGGAAGACCTTTACCCGGGCAACAATATCGCCCGCCAGGACAGCAGGGCACTGCGCAGGGCCACGCGCTTCAAGCTGCCGACAAGCTTTCACATCTCGCTCTGCTACGCCCTGCACAGCGGGGAGCAGAATAACCTGCTGGTGGCGGGGGAATTCTCGCAGAACAACAATATGCCGGCTTCTTATTCGGCGGGCAGCGAATTGACCCGGAAGCTCGGCAAGAACACCTCCGCTTCCCTGCGCGGCGGATGGGAATTCCGCGGGGATGAGCTCGGCCTTACCGGCTCGGACATGCTGCGCGGTCTATCCGCGGGCGGGGGAATCTCCTACGATTTTCTCTCTTTCAGAGGCTCGATCGACTACGCCTACCGCGACTGGGGCCGGCTCAGCTCCAGCAACCTGTTCAGCCTCGGCATTTCCTTCTAATATTCGCCTCCTAAAAAGCCGATTCAGACCCCTCAGTTTCTTTCCATCCGGGCTGTCTCAATCTTTTTTCCAGCTGGACCGGCTCCACTGATGGAAAAGCGCCCCCGGCATCCTTTTTGCCAGCGCCTGTTTCCCCGGTAACCTTCCGCCGCCGGGTACGCAAAAAGGCTGCCGGGGGCGCCGCTGCCACGGCCCATGCTGTTTGCCCTTTAATTACCGGCAGAAATTTCAGGAGAGAAAGACCTTGCGGCAGGGCTCAGGACCTCTGTTTCAGGGCCCAGGCGTTGCGCGGCGGACGGACATTTTCGAGGATCAACAGCTGGTAAACCCGGCTGCCTTTAATTTCCCGGCACAGCGGGGCAACCACCAGGCGGAATCGATCCACACGGGCGGCAAACTGGGCATTCTCCGAATAAAGCCCGGCGATTCGGCCGGCCTCGGCGAGCGCCGCGGCAGGCCCCAGGTTGAGCTCGAATCGGGGAGAGGTGCCCCAGCTGTCGTTGATCGTAAACATCAGCTCCTCGAGCTCCCGATCCAGTATAGATTTATCCGCGCTGCTCTCGCCCAGTTGATGGGCCAGCTCGCGGAAAGTGCAGATCAGCTCGATCGCCCGGAAATGCGGGACATAGGTGTCCTCAAACTTGGCCAGGACCCGGTTTTCCAACAGAACCTGAAAGACCTCATCGCTGAAAAGGTCGTCGATTGTCTTCTGCAGCATAATATTGCGCTCGACCTCCAGCTGCCATTTCTCATTGGAGGTGAGTACCTGGGCCAGAATGACAGTCAGTGTTTCCTGATCCAGCATGGCACTGATTCCCAAAAACTTCAATCAGGGTAAAGTAACATTTTATTGGTGAAACCAGGAATTTCCGCTTATTGCGTTTCAAAGTCTAGAGTCAATATATAAATTTTTAGCCACGGCCTTCAAGTATTTTTTCCCGCAGCCGGAAATCAGCTTTTCATCTAAGCCGCTTCCTTCGTAAAAGGCTTGCATCCCAAAGCCCGTATATTTACTGTAAATAAAGTGCATTTAATAAGTTTTCCTGCCCCGGACGGAGCGGCCTATGGTTCGGAAGAGATTAGCAAGGGCCTGGGTGGAGAAGTCCGATGACAGGTCAAGCGCTGGAAAATGCATTCAGTTTATTTTTTTTAATCTTCAGCAGGGAGTAAGATGGGCAAATCAAGGCTGGCAATTCTGTCGCTGGTCATTTTCCTGCAACTGATCGCCGGGCCGCCTTACGCCGGTGGAGCCCGTCAGCTCACGGTCGTGCAGGAGAAAGCGCCGATGTTCAAGGAGCCTTCGATCTCCTCGCCAATCATCAAGTATCTCGAGAAAGAGGCCCGGCTCAATCTTCTCGCGGCCGAGGACTCTTTCTACCTGGTGAGCTACGGCGGTTTCGAGGGCTGGGTCATCCCCTACAGCGTGCGCGAGGATTCCGGGCAGCCGCCGCCGCCCGGCCGGGCTGAGGATTCCACGTCTTCAGCGAAAGACACTCTCGGCGGGACCCGGCCGGAGGCCAAGTCCGGGCGCTACCTGGTGGTAGCCAGCCGCTGGGCGAATGTCCGGGAGGGACCGGGACTGGACTATAATATAGTGGGAAAGGTCTACCAGGGGCAGCTGCTCGAAAAGTTCATCAAGCGCGGAGACTGGTACCGGGTGCGTCTGCCTGATTCAAAGATCGCGTTTATCCGCCATGACCTCGTGAGCGACCCCTCGGGGGGTGACCGGGGACCGGCCGCCGAAAAAACTTCAGCTCCGGAGAGCGGAGCCGGCAGCCAGCCGGCGGATACTCAAGGGCTTGAGGAGAGGGTGAGCCGTCTGGAAAAGGAGATGGCACAGTTGCAGAAGACTTTGCGGGAGACACAGTCGCTGCTGCTCGAATCCAGGGGTTCGGGCGGCAACGCGGTTCTGCCCTACGATGCCAATCTGAAGGCTATCGAGGCGGGGCTGCGCGCGGAACAGGGGAAAAAACAGATTATCGGAAACAAAGCTACCAAGGTTTATCATCTTCCGGAGAGCGTGTTTTACGATAAGATACCGGAGGAATTCCGGGTCTATTTCACCACTGAGGAGCAGGCCAAAAAAGCCGGATACACTAAATCGATCAAGTAAGCCGTTCAGGCGGTCTTGGCCGCTTTGCTCCTGTTTTTCAACAGGCTCCGGCAGGCTTCTTCCTGGGTTTCGTAGATATCGAACCAGCGATCCAGCTTGGTTTTGCTGAAAATTCGCTGCAGCTCCCGGTTAAGACTGGTAAGAGACAGCCGTCCGCCGCCTTTATAAACATTGCGGCTGATATTTACCAGCACGCTCAACCCGAAGCCGTCGATATACTCGGTCTCTTTGAGGTCCACGACAATCGCTTTGTGGTTTTTGGCCTCGAGCTCGCAGAAGAGGTCTTTGAGGGTCTGAGTGTTCTGGAAATTGATCTGGCCCTTTACCTCGGCGACTGCAATGTCGTCGATCTCGTGCGTAGTTATGGTCATTTACTGCTCCTCTGACTAATTGCGGATCAATTAATTAAACATTTTGGGACACACATTCGATATTAATACTGGGTTCAGTCTGCTGATCGGGGGCTAATCAGAGGAAGAACTATTGATCACCGGACCTGGGGGCCTAGGGGCCGGACATGCACTGAGCATCAGGCGCACGATGAAAGAGCAATTTCTGTACCACAAGCGATAACGGCGGAATATTATTTTTTCGCGATCATTAACCTGCTGATATTTAAAAAATTAGGGCCTGTGACAGGGCGTTTGACACGCCGCCCGGAACCGGCAAAGTCCGATTCCTTTGAAAAACTTGCCCATTGCCGGCTGCCGGACCTAACGGAAGCGGGCCGAGGAAAGTAATGGCCGAAAGCAGTTTTGAAATGAGCGCGGAGCAGAGCGCCGCCGGGATGAAAAGCAAAGCCCGACGGGCGGTCCGGGTTAATCCCGAAAGAGGAGCGGCGCCGCTGGTGATCGTTCTGGTTTTTGCCTTCCTGGGGGCGGCCCTGGCCGGTCTGGCCGGTTACTTCTTCTTATTCTCCAACAAGCCCGCCCCTGATAATGCCCCGGCAGCGCCAATCCGGCCAGCGAGTACCTTGATTGCCCCCGCGCGGGCCAGGGAGATCCAGGAGGTCCGCGCGATAATGCGCAGCGAATACCGCAGCAAACGCAATGAATACCTGGTCCGCGAAAGAGGCCCCGAGGACATGCTCTGGCTCACATCGCAGGCCGAGCTGACCCTTCTTTCCGGATTGTTCAGCCACTATCTGGAAACCACCGCGCGCTTCTATGAGATAGTACGCATTCTGACCAATGGCTATCTGGATCAGCCCTCGCAGCTCAAGGAGCTGTACGGAAGGGAAATTATGCGCCGATTCGAGAATGCCGAGAGAAGAAGGAAGATGCTGCGCCGGCGGATCGAGCACGACCCGGCGCTCGAGCTTTTCGGCCACCTGGATTATATTGCCTACTACGACAGTATCGCCTTTTATTCCTTCGATAATTACCTCAACGGCGCGGAAAAAACCGAGCTGACCACGGCTATGGAGCAGGCCAACAACGCCAAATTCATGATCAAGGACTTCTGGGACTATTTCAAGCTGCGGCTGGATGAATACCGCGTTGATTTCAAACCCTCGGAGGATGTCTGGCAGAGGTATTACCTGCCGCCTAAATGACCCCGGATATGAATGTGAAACGAACGGTTCTGTTTACTCTGCTGATTGCCGCGCTCTGCTGTACTGCACTCGCCTCCTGCCATAAAAAAGAGGAGGAGGCCGCCCAGGAGCAGACCGAGCAGCAGCAGCAAATCCAGCAAAGCGTTTTCCTCCAGCCCTCGGACTCACTGAGATGGCTGAGCTACCTCGGTTTTTCGCCCCAGGACACGGCGCTGGCCTATCTGATGCTGGGCACGCTCTACCTGGCGAATAAATATCCCAGGCAGGCCCTGAATTACCTCGAAACAGCCTCCCGTTATGATGTCGCGCGGCCGATTATTTACCTCAATATCGGCTGCGCCTACGACGACTTGGGGGACTATGCAAAAGCCATCGAGGCCTTCCAGATGTTCGTACAGCGGGATCCGGGCAGTATTCTCTCCCAGGAAATATTCCGGATCGTGGAAAAATACCGCAGCCTCCAGAGCAACCCGGACACTGCTCAAATGCCGCTGGCCGCCGACAGTACCCTCCGTTAGTTGACAAAAGCTTCCAGAAACTATAATATCCATATTACCGGCGGTTGGATTCAGCAGCGCGCCGGAGCCGCTAAAGTCCGCTTGCGGATTCATTAATTATTAGCTGAGAGAAAGATGATCAAAAACGGAACCGCCGAAAATCGGATTTACCTGGACCATAATGCTACCACGCCGGTTCATCCCCAGGTCCTCGAGGTGATGTTGCCCTGCCTGAAGGAGAATTTCGGCAATGCTTCGAGTATCCATGCCGAGGGCCGGGCGGCGCGTGCGCTGATCGACCGGGCGCGGGCGAAAGTCGCCGCTCTGCTGGGGGCCGCAGCCGAGGAAATTTATTTTACCAGCGGCGGGTCGGAAAGCAACAACCTGGCCCTGCGCGGTCTGGTCGAGCTGCAGGCCGACAGGAAAGGCCGGATCATCACCTCCGCGGTTGAGCACGATGCGGTCCTCAAGCCGGCCGCGAGGCTCGCCGGGCTGGGATACGAAGTGGTGACCCTGCCGGTGGACAGTTACGGCAGGGTGGCCCCGGATGACCTGCGGAAATGCCTGGCAGGGGGAAAAGCCCTGCTGGTGAGTATAATTGCCGCCAACAATGAGGTCGGAACCATCCAGCCGGTCGAGGAGCTGGGAAGAGTCTGCCGGGAATTCTCCGTCCCCTTCCATGTCGATGCGGTCCAGGCAGTGGGAAGAATCGGACTCGATCTGAAAACCCTGCCGGTGGATCTGCTCTCGCTGAGCGCCCACAAGATTTACGGCCCCAAGGGCACGGGAGTGCTGTATGTCCGCAAAGGAGTGCGCCTCGCGCCGCAGATCCTGGGCGGCTCCCATGAGCGGCGCCTGCGCGCGGGCACCGAGAACACCGCCGGCATAGCCGGGCTGGGGGCCGCCTGCGAGCTGGCCCGTTCCGAGCTGGAGCAGCGGAAAGACCAGCAGGCCAGTCTGCGCGAGCGCCTCTGGACCGGGCTGCGGAGCAGCCTCGAGGGGGTGCATCTCAACGGCCACCCGGTGCACCGGCTGTGCAACACGCTGAATGTCTCCTTCGAGGGCGTGGAGGGCGAGGCCCTGCTGCTGAACCTGGACCTGCGGGGGATCGCCTGCTCCAGCGGCTCGGCCTGCGCCAGCGGCTCGCTGGAAGCCTCGCATGTACTTACCGCCATGGGCGTGCCGCCCGAGCTGGCCCAGGCCTCAGTTCGGTTCAGCCTCGGCCGGGACAACACCGCCGGGGAAATCGACCGCGTGGCCGAGGAGGTCTCCCGCGTGGTGGTCCGCCTGCGTTCCATGCAATTCTCGCATTAATTCCGGCAAACATTTAAATTACCGCGAATCGAATTTGGGCTGCGGGGCTTTCTGCGCTCCGCTACAGACCGTCCGGTCTGTACGGCTTTCCATTTAAAAAAAGAGCGTTGATAAATCCTCAGCTGCTACGAGCTTCAGAACCAGTGAAAAGATAGTGTAGGATGACTTGGTTTAATTATTTGAAATTATGGAATTACCGTAGGGGCGACGCATGCGTCGCCCCTACAATCCATGTTTACTGCCTCTGTGTATGGCTATTTCAACACGCCTTTAAACCAGTACAACGTGAAATCGGCAAATGCTCACTCTGGGAATCGAAACCTCCTGCGATGAAACCTCTGTGGCCCTGCTGGAGGGCGAAAACAGCCTGCGCAGCCACCTGATCCTGAGCCAACTGGAACACGAGGCGTTCGGCGGGGTGGTGCCCGAGCTGGCGAGCCGGGCGCACCAGAAAGTCCTGCTGCCGCTGCTCGAGCGCTCGCTGGCCGAGAGCGGCTGCGCGCTTTCCGAGATCGGACTGATCGGGGTAACCGTGGGGCCGGGACTGATCGGCTCGCTGCTGGTGGGGATCTGCACCGCCAAGACCCTGGCGCTCTGCCTGGACCGGCCGCTGATCGGGGTGAACCACGTGGAGGCCCACCTGATGGCGAACCTGCTGCTGCCCGATCCGCCCGCGCCGCCTTTCGTGGCCTTGCTGGTCTCTGGCGGGCACACCCTGCTGGTCGAGGTGGACCGCTGGGGCGAGTACCTGATCCTGGGGCGCAGCCGGGATGATGCCGTCGGGGAATCCTTCGACAAGGTGGCCAAGATGCTCGAGCTGGGCTATCCCGGCGGGCCGGCTATCGAGAAGGCGGCCCGGAGGGGCGATCCCAGCTCTTTCGCTTTTCCCAGGCCGATGCTCAAGGACCCGACGCTGGACATGAGCTTTTCCGGACTAAAGACCGCGGTGCTCTATGAGGTGGAGGGTCTTCGGGCCTCAGGCGCGTTCGAGGGCCGGCAGGCCGACCTGGCCGCCTCTTTCCAGGCCGCGGTGGTCGAGGTGCTCGCCGTCAAGTGCCGGCGCGCCTGTGAGCGCTCAGGCGCTAAAACCCTGGTGGTCGCCGGCGGCGTGGCCCGGAATGCTCTTCTGCGCTCCTCCCTGGCCGCTTTCAGCGCCCGCACAGGGGTCAGGGTGATCTTCCCGCCCCTGGACCTTTGCACGGACAATGCCGGCATGGTGGCCCGAACCGCCCTGTTCCATTACAGCAATGGCCGCAGGGACAGCCTGGAGGTCCCGGCTTTCGCCACCGGCAGCCTGGACTGGCCGAGCGCCGGCTGAGCGGACTGCTTTCTTGTCAAAATTCAAAAAATATTTTCAGTTCCCGATTTTGTAGGGGCGGCCCCCTGTGGCCGCCCGAAAACCCTTGAACTAATTCCAAGCCAAGGGCAGGCACAGGGGCCTGCCCCTGCGAGTTTTAGTCACTTTTGTGAACTATGCTGGTCATTTATCCGCAACCGTTACCCAGTTTTACTTGAGAGCCTGCCCGCTGCTCTGCTATATTGACCACCGGAATACAATACTTTTTGAGGAGCGTCGATTTTTCACTTTTAATTTGCTGATTGAGGGAAATAATATTTAATCAGACTGTGTAACACTACAAATTACAAGCAATTGTAGGGGCGGTTCGCGAACCGCCCCTGCAGCGAAAAGGAAAAAACAAACTGCATAAGAAATATTACAACAAGCTGTTATGCCGTCTTAAGTTTCCCGCTTTCAAGGTCGGTCACCAGTGAAAATCATCCTGGCTCCGGACTCTTTTAAAGGAACATTCAGCGCGGCCGAGGTCTGCCGCGCCTTTGCCAGTGGCGTGCGCCGGGTCCATCCCGGCGCGGAAATCCTGGAGTTGCCGCTGGCCGATGGCGGCGAGGGAACCTTGGATGTTCTGCGCGGGGCCACCGGCGGGGAATTTTTCTTCTGCGCCAGCCGCGACCCGCTGGGAAGGCCGCTGACAGTCGAGTTCGTGATGCTCCCACGGGGAGAGGCGCTGATCGAGATGGCTCGCAGCAGCGGGCTGGCCCTGCTCGCCGGGAGCGAGCGCGATCCCTGGCGGGCCGGCACTTTCGGGCTGGGCCTGGTGATCAAATCCGCTCTGGAGCTGAACCTCGAGGCGCTAACTCTCACACTTGGCGGCTCGGCCACCGTGGATGGCGGAGTGGGGATGACCCGCGCCCTGGGCTACCGCTTTTTCGATAAGCGGGGTAAGCCGCTCGATCTCGAGGGCGGCCGCATACTCTCGCGGATCGCCCGGATCGACAACCGCGATACGGATAAGCGGCTGGCCGGCCTGAAAGTGCGCGCCCTCTGCGATGTCCGCAATCCCCTGCTCGGGCCCAGCGGGGCTGCGCGGGTATTCGCGCCCCAGAAAGGCGCCGGGCCGGAAATGGTGGAAAAGCTCGAACAGGGCCTGGCCAACCTGGCGCTGCGGCTGCGGGAGGACCTGGGCCGGGAGGTCACCGCGGTCGAGGGCGGAGGAGCGGCCGGCGGCATGGGCGCGGCGGTGGTGGGCTTCCTGGGCGGAAGGCTCACTCCCGGGATCGGCTATGTGCTGGAAACCCTGCGTTTCGAGAGGGCGCTGGAGAAAGCCGATCTGGTTATCACCGGAGAGGGCTCCTTCGATGACCAGAGCCTGGGTGGAAAAGTGATCTCCGGGGTCCTCGCCAGGGCGCGGAACAGCCGTGTCCCGGTGGCCGTGGTCTGCGGCCGCCACCCGGGCGGCGGACCCGCCGCCGTAGATTCAGGCGCTGCCTGTCCGCTGAAAGTTTTCTCTGGCGATGACTTGCCGGTAAAAAAGGCTGCCGGGGTTTTACTCGATCTGGATGACCTCAGTCTGCTCGCCGAAAGAGCGGCACGGCTGACCGGGGCCCGGTAACATCGAAAATCTAGGAATGGAACGGAGATATTGTGAGCAGTTCCGGCCAAGCTGAAACACCGAATGCCAATGTCGTTTTCCCCAGGCCCCGCGGCGGGCCATATACTTATCTGCTGCCTGAGGACCTGGATCAGCCCCTCATTCCCGGAGTGCGGGTGGTCGCGCCTTTCGGAAGACGGCTCTTGACCGGAGTGATTTTCGAGACCAATGTCCTCCCGCCCAAAGGCATCCGGCTGATCCGTTTCCACTCCGTGCTCGATGAGCATCCGCTGGTGCCGCCCGACCTTTTGGACCTAGTCCGCTGGCTCGCCGGCTACTATTTCTGCGACCTGGGCGAGGCCCTGCGCGCCGTTGTCCCGGGGATTTTCCTGCGTGTCGGCGACCGGAAGGTAAAGCTCACCGGCGATCCGGAAAGGCCCGCGCTCAAACTCTCCCCGCTCCAGGATAAAATCCTCTTTCTGCTGCGGGAATCTCCCGGAGGCCAGCTCCCGCAGAGCCGTCTGGCCGGCCGTCTCAAGACCCGGAGCCTCGCGCGGCCGCTCTCGGCTCTGGCCGAATCCGGGCTGGTGGAGATCAGCGACCACCTTCCGCTCATCCCCCGGGCCCGCTCGCGGACCATGCTCGAGGCCGGGGCACTGCCCGATGCGGCGGAGCTGGAATGTCTGCTGCGCAAGACCCCCCGTCAGCGCGAATGCCTGGACTACCTGCGGGGCGTGGCCGGCCCGGTCGAGGTGAGCCTGCTCTCCAGGCTGAATTTCAGCCCGGCGGTGGTCGGCGCGCTGGCCAAGAAAGGTCTGGTCAACAAGTACGAGGTTTACGACCCGCGCGACCCGTTTCGCAACGTGCAGTTTCCGGATTATACCGCTCCCCGGCCTTCGGAGGTGCAGGCCGGAGTGATCCGCCGGGTCATGGAGTCCGGGGGCCGGCACCGGGTGTTCCTGCTGCACGGGGTGACCGGCAGCGGCAAGACCCTGGTTTACATGGAGCTGCTGCGGCCGCTGCTGGAGCAGGGGAAACAGGCCATTGTCCTGGTGCCGGAGATAGCGCTTACCCCCCAGACAACCGGCCGTTTCCGGGCCGTCTTCGGCCCCCGGGTCGCCGTGCTGCACAGCGGGCTCTCGGAGGGCGAGCGCTACGACATCTGGCGCCAGATTCACGAGGGGCGCTATGCGGTGGCGGTCGGGGCGCGCTCGGCGGTATTCGCGCCGTTCGATAACCTGGGGATTATCATCGTCGATGAGGAGCACGAGAACAGCTACAAGCAGGATTCCCCCGCCCCACCTTACAATGCCCGCGAGGTAGCGATCCGGCGCATGCAGCTCGCCGGGGGTCCGGTGCTCTTGGGCTCGGCCACCCCCAGCCTGGAATCCTACCAGCGCGCCCGTGACGGCGGGTACACGCTGCTCGAGCTGCCGGAGCGGGTGCTGGGCCGCAGTATGCCCGCGGTCCAGGTGTACGATTTGCGCAAGGGCTGGAAAGACGGGAAAAAGCCCTCGCTGATCGGCGAGCGCCTGCTCGGTGAAATCGGGTTCGCCCTGGAGGCCGGAGGCCAGGTGCTTCTGCTGCTTAACCGGAGGGGCTATAACAACTTCCTGCTCTGCGAGGAGTGCGGCCAGGTGCCGGGCTGCGATTTCTGCCGGATATCCTTTACCCTGCACCGCCGGCTCAACCGGCTGCTCTGCCATTACTGCGGCACCCAGAAACCCATCCCCTCCGCCTGCCCGGCTTGCGGCGCCCAGCGTCTCTCGCCCACCGGCATGGGCACCGAGCAGGTCGAAACCATTCTGCGCGAGCATTTCCCAGGCCGGAAGGTCGACCGGATGGACCTGGACACCACCGGCGGCAAATGGTCGCACCACGAGATTCTCGAGCGCCTGCGCGCCGGGGAGACCGACATCCTGGTGGGCACGCAGATGATCGCCAAGGGGCTGGACTTTCCCAATGTGCTGCTGGTCGGGGTGGTCAATGCGGATACGGCGATGAACCTGCCGGATTTCCGGGCCACCGAGCGCACATTCGGCCTGCTGGCCCAGGTCGCCGGGCGGACCGGCCGGGGCGAACGCGGCGGAGAGGTGATCATCCAGACTTTTAACCCCGCTCATCCGGCGGTCAAATCCGCGGTGGGCCACGACTACGCCGCCTTTGCCGGCAACGAGCTGTCCATCCGCGGGGAGGCCGGTTATCCGCCTTTTGTCAGCCTGCTGAACGTCATTTTCAGCGGCCGGGATGAGACCGCGCTCTCCAGTTTCGCCGATAGAACCGCGCAAGGGCTGGAAAAATTCATCGCCCGGGAGTCGCTCGGCGGACTGCTGGAGGCGGTTGGGCCCTCGCCCTGCCCGCTGGAAAAACTGCGCGGCAGGTACCGTTACCACTTGATCCTGAAAAGCGCGGATGAGCCAGCGCTGCAGACAGCCGGGGCCTACCTGGCCCGCTCGGTCAAGCCGCCGCGCCAGGGGGATTGCCGCATGACCCTGGACCGCGACCCGGCCAGCCTGATGTAGGAGGGGATGGATCCAGAAATTCTTTGCCGACACGAGCGCATTTTACACTCCCTTCTATCAAGAGGGGTGCCCGCTTAAGCGGACGGGGTGTGTATACCGGCGGCCGGCCGGTCAATATATAGTTACCGGGCACAGCGTGCTGTGCCCCAACGGTAAAAATTTTTTTCTATGCATAAAAAAAGGGACTGTCCTTGCGGGACCGCCCCTTTAGCCTTCTGTTTTTTCTCCGTCCTACCGCGGTATGACCCCCAGCCCCGGCCCTTCGGGCAGCGCCATCCTGCCGCTTTCGAAACGCATGCCGCTGAACGGGTCATTGGCGATCAGCACCGCCCCGTCCAGGTCGGCGAAATCCACCAGCGGGCTGATATGCGCCGCGGCGGTGATCAAGACGCTGGATTCGAGCATGCAGCCGAGCATGATTTGCAGGCCGTGGGCCCGGGCGCAGCCGATCATTTTCAGCGCGTGGCGCACGCCGCCGCACTTGGCCAGCTTGATATTGATCGAATCAAACTGCCCTACGCAGGCCGGGATATGGTGCAGTCGCTCGCAGGACTCATCGGCCATGAGCGGCAGCGGGCTTCTCGCGTGCAGCCAGCGCATCCCTTCGACCTCGGAGGGCGGCAGCGGCTGCTCGACAAACTCAACCCCGTAGTCCACCAGTTCCTCGATCATCGCCAGGGCCTTGTGCGGGGTCCAGCCGCAGTTGGCATCCACCCGGATACTCGCCTTCGGCGCTTCCTCCCGGATCACCCTGAGTATCTCCAGGTCGGCCGGCCCGCCCAGCTTGATCTTGAGCAGCGGGCAGTCCAGCACCTCGCGCACCTTGCTCCGCACTACCTCCGGTGTGTCAATGCCGATCGTGAATGTGGACAGCGGCGTATCGCCGGGGTCCAGGCCCAGCATCGAGCAAAGCGGCAACCCGGCAATTTTTCCCTGGATATCGTACAGGGCCGCATCTATCCCGGCCTTGGCCGCGAAATTCCACTCCAGCGCGCCGTCCAGCTCGGCCATCATCTTCTCCGCTTTCCAGGGGTCCCGCCATTTTTCAATCAGGGGTCTGAATGTCTCCAGCGCCGCCACCACCGTGGCCTGGTTCTCCCCGTAGATCAAAAACGGCGCCGCCTCGCCCCAGCCGGTGACTCCCTCGTGCTCGAGCCTTATTATCACGTTTTCGAACTTGTCACCTTCCACCTCTTCACGGGCGATCTTGAACGTGTGCTTGGGTTTCAGGCAGACCGGCTCGTAACTGAATTTCATCGCGTTCTTCCTCCTCCGTGGTATCTTCGGAAAACCAATACACTGATGGCCTTATTCAGGCAATCGTACCTTCGCAGAATAATTCAAAAGTTAGTCGACATACTTGATTTGTGCTGAATTAGCTCTCAAAGAAATGATTTTATGCGCTACCGTACAACCAATCCTCTGTTTTATCGTGACCTTTGCCTTCTGGATTCTCGCGGTCCAATGACCAGCTTAAGGGATTGTAGATAATGTATTGTCGAATGCGGTCAAGCTCCTTTTCGCTTCTTACTACGTGTTCGTAATAACTGCGCTGCCAGAATTTCACCCCGGTTGTTTGGCATATTCGGTTTATGCGGCGAGCGGAAAATGTTTTAAATCCCCGAACTATCTCGGGTATTCCATGTACTTTTGGTGCCCTAATTTTTGTAGGGGCGGGTTTTAAACCCGCCCTAAGATTAAAATCCGTCCTTTCCTTGCCTAAAACAAGAATTCCATGTAGATGGTTTGGCATAATCCCGAAAGAATCTAACTCCAGACCCGGATAATGGTTGGGTAAATCATGCCAACATTGCTGAACTATGTTTCCTGCTGAATTTACCAGCATCTGCGAATCTTTAATTTCTCCCAGTAAGCACTCGTGCCCCTGGGTGCAGATCGTAATAAAATATGCCCCTGGTTGAGAGTAATCGTACTTTTTAAGGCGAAGAGAACGGCGGTGATAAAAAATTGTTTTTTCCCCAGCCATTTTTTTGCCCCGGAAAGCCTTCAAGATCACTAAGGGCGGGTTTAAAACCCGCCCCTACAGCTACAGCTAATATTCCTCCCAGGTATGGTAATAATATTCTTGCTGTCGCGTGCTCGGTCACCAAACATAATTCGCGACTCCCGTTTCGACCATAAAATTATCCGCCCCCGGACCAGCCGGATCCCGCTTGCGCCGCCGGGGGACTGCAACTGCGGATCAAATTCCAGCTAAACCCTTTTTGCTAAAAAAGTTGACAGACCGGGCCGGGAACCTTATCTTTAGCTCGCTTTTCCCAAAAAACGGTGAAATTGCACATCCCGTCCTCAATCCGTCTTTTGGGGCGTCGACAAGCGGTAAGTCACGGGATTTTGGATCCCGCATTCGCAGGTTCGAATCCTGCCGCCCCAGCCAGTTCCCGATCGGGCCGTTAAGGAATGAACGGCCCGGTTTGTTAAGCGAATCAAAGGCTGAAACTCAAACATGTTTTCACATATCGACTTAAAACTTATCTCCGGCAATGCCAACCGGAAACTGGCCGAGGACATTGCCGCGTTTCTGGAAATCCCGCTCTGTCAGGTGGAGGTGAAGCACTTCTCCGACGGCGAGATTTTCATTAAGATCCTCGAAAATATCCGCGGGAGGGATTGCTTTGTCATCCAGCCGACCAACCCGCCCGCGGAAAATATCATGGAGCTGCTGCTGATTATCGATGCTCTCCGCCGCTCCTCGGCGGGAAGGATCACGGCGGTCATTCCATACTATGGCTATGGGAGGCAGGACCGTAAGGACCAGCCGCGGGTCGGGATCGGCGCGAAACTCACCGCGAACCTGATCACCATGTCCGGCGCGGACCGGGTGATGATGCTGGATTTGCATTCGCACCAGATCCAAGGCTTTTTCGATATCCCCAGCGACCATCTCTATACGATGCCGATATTCCTGGATTATTTCCGGTCGCTGGGCCTGCGGGATGTGGTGGTGGTCACCCCGGATATCGGCGGAGCCAAAATGGCGCGGGGCTATGCCGGCCGCCTTGATGCGCCGCTGGCCTTTATCGAAAAGCGCCGGCCGCGGCCTAATGTGGCCCAGAGCGTCAATATCGTCGGCGAGGTTACCGGCCGCGATGTGGTGATGGTCGATGACATCATCGATACCGGCGGGACAATGTCCGCGGCCTGTCAGACTTTGATGGAAAAGAAACCCAATTCGATTCATGTGGGCTGTACCCACGCGGTCCTTTCGGGCTTGGCGGTAGAAATCCTCAAGCAGGCCCCGCTGACCGAGTTGGCGGTTACCGATACGATTCAGGTTCCCCCGGAGAAAAGGTTTTCCAAACTCAAGGTCCTCTCCGTGGCGGAGTTGCTGGGAAAAGCGATCCGGTTCATTCACGAGGGACAGTCGGTGAGCGCGCTGTTCGTCGATTGAGCCGTCGCTGCTAAGCTTTAAACAACAGGAGAAAATGTATGGCCAGGAATTACAAGCTAAATGCCGAAACCCGCGAGCGTTTCGGTAAAAACGAAATGAACCGGCTGCGCAGCGAGGGCCGCGTACCAGCGGTCGTGTATGGGCCGAACGAGGAAACCATTCCGCTCTCGCTGGACAAACAGGAGGTGTCGCGCCTGTTGCAGGAAGTCTCTTTCGAAAACACCATTATCCAGCTCGACATCTCGGGCAAGGTCCAGAAAAGTTATCAAACCCTGATCCGCGAGGTCCAGCACCACCCCTACCGGCCGGTGCTTCAGCACCTGGACTTTTATTCGGTCCCGGAGGGCCGCGCGATAGTGGTCGAAATCCCGATCATCCTGCACGGCAACCCGATCGGCGTGCGCAACCAGGGAGGACTGGTCCAGCACATCCTGCGCGACCTGGAAATCTCCGTGCTGCCGACCAAGATCCCCGAACACATCATTCTGGACATTACCGGGCTGAACATCCATGACAGCATCCACGTCTCGGATATTCCGGCCGGCGATTTCCAGGTTCTCACCGATCCCAAACGGACTGTCGTCTCTGTCGTACCGCCGGTGATCCAGAAAGAGGCCGTACCCGCCGAGGGCGTGGTGGGCGAGGGCGTGGAAGGCGCTGTCGCGCCGGGTGAGGAGGCGACGCCGGAGCCTGAGGTGATCAGTCGCAAGAAGGAGAGTGAGGAAGAATAGAGATTCAAGCTGAATCCGACCTGAGGGCAGTTGTCGGCTTGGGCAACCCGGGTGCAGAATATGAAAACACCCGTCACAATGTAGGCTTCTGGTTCGTTGATTATCTGGCCCACAAGTTTCAATTCGCCGATTTTTCCCGGTCAGGCCCCTGTCTTTGCACCGAGGGCTGTCATGGGGATCTAAAGCTCCTCCTGATGAAACCCATCCTCTATATGAATCGAAGCGGCCTGGCGCTGACGGGCCTGTGGCGCCAGCGGCTCTTCCTGACCGAAAACCTGCTGGTCTGCTACGATGACCTCGCCCTGCCTGCCGGTAAAATCCGCCTCCGGGGGCGGGGTACTGCCGGGGGGCACAAGGGGATGGCCTCGATCCTCGAAGCGCTGGGCACCGAACAGTGCGCCAGGCTCCGTTTCGGCGTCGGAAACGAATATATTCCCCCGGACCGCTCCCAGTTCGTGCTGGAGCCGTTCGCCAGGGAAGAGGAAGATGCCGTGCTCGACCGCTTCGAGGATGCCGCGGCCGCGGTTCTGGCCGCTCTCACCGAGGGCATCGAAAAAGCGATGGGCCGGTACAACGGTTGAAAATCTATAGCAATCACCAAAAGTATCTTCAGTTTCCCAATAATATTGATGCAAACCCGGGATGCACCTGATTTCCATTGCAAGACCCAATGAACCGTACCGGCTAGTACCAGACCCCGGCTGCAAAATGCTGACGGGATATCTCTTTCGGATAGTCCAGCCTTTCCAGGTCAAAGCATAAGCGTAAGGACATTTGGCAACCATTATAATTAAATACGGCGTAAACAGTTGATAGATGGTCTCCGCTCTGCTATCGATCCAAATAGTATGCCTTACTGAATGAAACAATTACCTGACTAACCTTCAATCACCCGAGGATACTTATTGATGGAAAAACTTCTTTTACTCCTTCCGGTCACCGGTCCGCAGGCACTGATTTCGCTTCCCGCGGAAATGCCATGACCGCCCGGACCGCTCCCCGGACCGGAAACCATCGCTGAACCCTTGTCCAGGGAGTCCAATCCTCCAGCAGGGATAGTTGAGTGCTCATTGGTAATCTTTTCGCTGGCGGCGACTGAAAACCCGCAAAAAGAAAGGAAAGAAAAATGGATCAGACTTTCATGTTGATTCTGGTATTCGTGATCAGTATCCTTGGCCTGCTTACCGCTTACTGGCTGGCCGCCTGGGTCTTGAAAAAGGATGTCGGCAGCGAGGCGATGCAGCGTATTTCCAATGCGATCAAGGAGGGCGCCGAGGCGTTCCTGCGCCGTCAGAACCGGACTATCGCCCTGCTCGCCTTTCTCTTCGCGATAGTGCTGTTTATCGGCTACGGGTTCATCCGCGGCCACAAGAGCTTCGATCCCGTGGACAGCTCGCTCGAGCTGGCCTTCTGGATCACGCTTTCCTTTGTTTTCGGCGCCGCCTGCTCTGTTTTCGCCGGTTACGTTGGGATGTGGGTCTCGATCCGCAGTAACATCCGCACGGCCACCGCGGCGCTCTCCAGCCTGAATGACGCGCTGCGCATCGCCCTGCGCGGCGGAGCCGTTTCCGGACTTCTGGTCGTGGCGATGAGCCTGCTCGGCGTGGGCGGCCTGTACGCGCTGGTCAAGGCTACCGGCTCGATCCAGGATGTGACCAAGATTCCCCTGCTGATCGTCGGTTACGGTTTTGGGGCTTCATTCGTGGCCCTTTTCGCCCAGCTTGGCGGCGGAATCTATACCAAGGCCGCAGATGTGGGCGCGGACCTGGTGGGCAAGGTGGAGGCCGGCATTCCCGAGGATGATCCGCGCAATCCGGCTGTGGTGGCCGACCTGGTCGGCGATAATGTCGGCGACTGCGCGGGCCGCGGCGCGGACCTGTTCGAGTCCACGGCCGCCGAAAATATCGGCGCCATGATCCTCGGCGCCTCCCTGGCCTCCCAGGCGGAGAAGATGGGTCTGGGGTTCTCCGCCGGCGTTGTCGGCGTGATGATGTTTCCGCTGATCGCCCGCGCCTTCGGGATCATCGCCTCCATCATCGGCATCGTGATGGTCAAGATGGACAAAGAGGAAAAAATCGACCCCATGCAGGCCTTGAACCGCGGCTATTACATCGCCGTGGTCCTCGCCATGATCGCTTTCGGCGGCTGCACCTACTGGCTGCTCTCCACCCCCCAGTCCCCGCAGGCCTGGTGGCACTTCTTCCTCTGCGGGATCCTCGGCGTCCTGACCTCGGTGGCCTTCGTTTATATCACCCAGTATTACACAGAGTATAAATACAGGCCGGTAAAGCTCATCGCTGAGGCCTCGAAAACCGGACCGGCCACCAATATCATCGCCGGCGTGGGTGTAGGCCTTGAGTGTACCGCACTGCCCGCGCTGGTCATGGGCGCGGCCCTGCTCTGTTCCTATTACCTCGGCAAGAGCGCTTTCCCGATGGACAGCGGTGTCCACGGCGGCCTGTTCGGGACTGCGGTCGCCACGATGGGTATGCTGGCCACCGCGGCTTTTATCCTGGCCATGGACACTTTCGGACCGATCACGGATAACGCCGGCGGCATAGTGGAGATGTCCCAGCAGCCGGAGGCGGTCCGCAAGAAGACCGACCGCCTCGACGCCGTGGGCAACACCACCAAGGCGCTGACCAAGGGATATGCGGTCGGTTCCGCGGCCCTGGCTGCCTTCCTGCTCTTCCAGGCCTACATGGATGAGGTCGTCCAGTACTCCGGAATCCTGAAAGATAATCCGACATTCGAGTTTTCGGTCAATCTGGCCAAACCGGTGGTCTTTGTCGGCGGGCTGCTGGGCGCCATGCTGGTTTTCCTCTTTTCGGCTTTCGCCATCCGCGCGGTCGGCCGGGCCGCCCAGGCCATTATCGAGGAAGTCCGGCGCCAATACTCCAAGCTGAAACGGGTGAACGAAATCATCCAGTTTCCGCCCGATTTCAAACCGGATTACGGCGCCTGCGTCGATATAGTCACGCGCTCCGCACTGCGGCAAATGGTTTTGCCGGGCTTGCTGGTGGTTCTTATGCCGGTGGCCGTGGGCCTTACTTTCAAAGTCTTCAAGGACAGCCCCACGGATCTGATTGCCGCCGAAGCCGTTGCCGGTTTCCTGATGATCGGGACCATCGTCGGCATTTTGATGGCCTTGTTCCTGAATAACAGCGGCGGAGCCTGGGACAATGCCAAGAAATACATCGAAGCCGGCGCTCACGGCGGGAAGTACCTGACCGCGCCGGACGGCACCCGGACCAAGAACCCGGTCCATGCCGCCGCGGTAGTGGGCGACACGGTAGGCGACCCGTTCAAGGATACGGCGGGGCCCTCTCTGCATGTCCTGATCAAGCTGCTTTCGACTATAACGCTCGTGCTCGCGCCGTTGTTTATTTAGTCCGGCCTGAAAAGCCGTATCTTATCTGGCAATTATTTCTGCGGGGGCGGCAGTTATGCCGCCCCCGGTTTATTCTTGCGGTTTTTCTTTTTTCCTCTTAAATTATGGTTTGACATACCGTTATTTTTTTATGCACCTACCCCCTACCCCTGCCGCGGCAGGGGTCACTTGTCCGAAGGGAGATAGCCTATGAAGAAGTATGAGATTGTCCTTCTGCTCGATCCAACCATCGGTGACTCTGATATCGAGGCCGCCTTCGAAAGCGTGCTCGAGATTCTCAGAGGCCAGGGCACGGAAATAATCCAAAGCGAAACTCTCGACTGGGGTAAGCGCAAGCTCGCCTATCCGGTCAAGAAAAAGGAAACCGCCTACTACCGCATCTTTCGCTTCAACGCCAAGACCCAGGTGATCGGCGAAATCGAGCGCCGTCTGCGCATCGATGAGCGGGTGCTGCGCAGCATGATCGTGCTCTACGACCCGGATGCCGAGAAGCCGATCAAACCCGCGGAAGCGAAAGAGTAGTAGTATCGTATATTCCCGATAACCATCGCCTTTTTGCGACGAGCGGAAGAATTTATCGTTTCATTCGAAGCGTTGTCATTCCAGGAGCGGTAACTGATGAGAATGAGATATATGAGCGGCGAAGGCCGCAAGAAAGTCTGCCATTTCTGCGTTAACGATATCAAGAGTATCGATTACAAGGATTTCCGGATGCTCGCGCGGTACCTGACCGAGAGGGCCAAGATCGTCCCTCGCCGGACCAGCGGTACCTGCTCGAAGCACCAGCGGCAGCTCTCCGGAGCGATCAAGAAAGCCAGGTATCTGGCGGTTCTGCCTTATATTGGAGAGTACGAGGGCAACTGAACCCGCCCGGTTTCAGTCGTTTCTCGCGCAGGCTACGGAATGATTCCGGGCGTGGCGGCAGTTTCCAAAGGAGCGTGAGGGCCGCCGGTTCCAGGCGGGGGTTAATTCACCGGGAGGAAACGGCTTCCGGCGCCGCTGCCGCCCCTGAACGGCCGCCAGGCAGGCAATGAGCAGTCGGATTCGGTACTTTATCACTCATAATCGTCGCGACTCCAGGCCATTCGGATAATTCCATGGAACAGGGCAGGACCCGCTCTAAATGGCTGCCGATTGTTGCCGCAGCCGCAGTCGCCTTGAGCAACCCCTTCATGCTGGTTGCCATGGGAGCCACCCTGGGGCTGATCTTCTTCTGGTGCGACCACCGGGCCGCCTACCGGAAGATCGCCGGACTGGCCATGCTTCCGCTGCTGGCGCTGGTGCTGTGGCTGGAGCCGCTGCTGTCTTTCTTTGCCCTGACTGCCTCGTTTATCGGGGTCTGGACGCTGAGGAAAAATTTTTTTTCCACTGTGACCTCGAACGCCCTGGTGGGCTGCCTGATCGCCGTGGCTCTCACCGCGGGAGTTGTCCTGGAAACCGGTCCTGCGCTCTGGGGCCGGATCGAGGCCAATGCGCTGGCTACTCAGCAGCGCTGGCAAAAGCTGGCGGTCAAAGAGGATCCGGCTGACAGCGAGCAGAAAGAGCTCTGGGAAAAGTGGAACCGCCTGGCGGTGAAAATTATCCCGGGGCATTTCGTCCTGATGATGATCGCGAGCTTCTTCCTCTCGATCATCCTCTACCGGCGCTACGGGAAATCCAGGTTGCCGCTCTCTTTGGGCTGCAGCCAGTTCAATGAGTACCGGTTTGAGGACAACTGGGTCTGGCTGGTGATCATCGGGCTGGTCCTGGCGCTCCTTTTCTCGGCGAACGAAACCCTGCTGCGGGTGGCGATCAACATCCTGTTCGTGATGGGGATGCTCTATATAATCCGGGGGCTGGCGGTGATGTTTTATTTTATCGCCCGGCGCCAGGGGGGAACGCTCCTGAGAGTTTTACTGGTGGCGCTCTGCCTGACCCCGATGGTCATGCTCCACCTGGTGTTCGGCTTGCTGGACACCTGGGTGGATTTTCGCAGAAGCGTGCCGGCGACCCGGTAGCTTTTCAGCGGTCGCGCGGCCGGCGGTTAGATAATCCGGATTATTCACCAAATGCCGCAAAGCCGGTAGGGGCGGCCCCCTGTGGCCGCCCGTTGTTCAGGGATTTCTCGATTGCAGTCGGGCGCACATGGGCGTGCGCCACTGCATGAGACGCAAACGGTATTTTTTGTGAATTAATCGGGACAATAACCACGATTATCTGTCAAAATAAACTGCTGTCGTACAGCTTGTTTTTCGGGGAGGTAATATGAAAGTAATTCTGCGGAGCGACATCGAACGGTTGGGCAAGATCGGAAGCGTGGTAAATGTCGCTCCGGGATATGCCCGCAACTTCCTCATTCCGAAATTGCTGGCCTACCCGGCCAATGAGGGAAATCTCAAGCGCATTGAATTCGAGAAGCGCCGCGCGGCCCAGCTGGCCGAGCACGAGGTCCAGGAGGCCCGTAAACAGGCCGATAAGCTCAAAGACCTCTCGCTCACTTTCCAGGTCAAGGTCGGCGAGGAGGACCAGCTCTACGGATCGGTGGCAATCAACGATATCGCGGACGAAGCAGCCAAGCAGGGCTTCGAGATCGACCGCCGCAAGATCGTGCTCGAGGAGCCGATCAAGCAGCTTGGGGTTTACACGGTCAATGTCCGTCTGCACCCCGAGGTGACCGCCGAAATCAAGGTCTGGGTGGTTAAAGAGTAATAGCGGATTTTAGCGGATAATGCGCGAGAGGCTCTGCCGCTTTGGCGGAGCCTCTCTTGTTTTACCTCATTTTTTTCGCCGGGGGCCGCTTTCCGGCGGCTCCGGCTCCTGACGCATCAAAGTTTCAAAAGCACGCAATACTCTTTTTGAGGGTTTTTCCTCCCCGGTCAGCGCATCCCTTAGCTGAGCCAGTCTATCCGGCGGTCTCTCCGGCTTGCCGCTCTTCTTTTTGCCTCGCATTTACCCTCGCCCTGTGCCGGTTTCAGATATTAATCTCCTTAAGCTCCGCCGGAGACAGCTATTTTACTGAAATTTTTCCGGTTCCTGATTATCTTCCAGCAGGGGGCTTCCATCTGCGGTGAAATTTCCAATTCCGCCCTCCAGCTCCTGCCGTTCTACTCCCGCGTCCTGGGCCGACCTCCGACTTAATTTAATCATCTGCTCGGCGATTATCTCTGTCTTGTGATGGCGCTCTTCGCTTTCATCGATCCATGTCCGTGTCCTAAGGCGGCCTTCGATATAAACCTGGTCACCCTTACGTATAATCTGGTGGCAAATTTCCGCTAACCGGTTCCAAGCTACAATATTGTGCCATTCAGTCCGCTCGTTGCGCGTGCCTTCCCGATTAACCCACGTTGTGTTCGTAGCCAGTGAGAATGTAGTGATCGCGCTGCCGTTATCCGTTTGCCGAAGGTCTGGGTCGCGTCCGATATTGCCGATGAGAATCACTTTGTTCAAGTCTCTCTGAGCCATTTAACTCTCCGATATACTCTTGGTTACCGGCCGTGGCTTGAATTCTCAACCTGAGAGCTCTGATCGGATTGTCGACCGCTTCTCGATAAGGCAAAAAAAATAATTTTACCCGGTATTGGGAATAAGCACTCCTTTGTGGAATGGCGAGGCGACTGCTTGAATACCATATCTCAATTTACTATATCCCGGAATTCGTGAATTTGTCAAGCTGTGGACCGCTAAACCAGTCTTTTTCTTTTAGGATTCTGAGGCGGAGCGGGCAGATTTTGCTTGAAAATGGTGCCCGGCGAACGTATTATTTCGACAGCAACCGGCAATTTTTTCTTCCCACCGCTCACCCCCGGGAAAGAGTCCGTGCCATGCGCGATCTGGGTCTTATCGGCAGGGACAAGGAACTCAAGGCTCTCACCGACCGGATCGGGGAATTTCTGGATGCCGGCCGCAAACGTCAGGCGCTCTGGCTCCACGTTTTCGGCGAGGATGGCATCGGCAAGACCCGGCTGATTGAGGAGCTGCTTTTCAGCATCCGCTCCACCCAGGGCCTTCACTGTCTCAAGGTGCGGGATTTCCCGGTTTCTCAACTGCCTTACGGAGCGGTCAGCTCGGCGCTCTGTAACGAACTGGGGATCCAATTCTGGGAGAGCGAGTACTCCAAAAAAGAAAAGCTCGAATCTCGGCTGGCCGCCCTGGGCGCGCTCAAGCTTCCAGCCAGCATTTTTGATCCGAAGACGCTCCTCCCGGTTTTCGGACAGCTCCTGGGCATCAATTATCCGCTGGAGTTCGCCACCGGCATCCCTCGCCGGGGCAAGGGCAAGCTCCTGGTTTTCAACGCGGTCCTGCGCTATCTCCAGGCCTTGCGCGCCGGCGTCGGAGAAAGCCACCCCGAGCTCACCGTGATCTGGTTCGATGATCTGGACCGGACCGACCGGCTCTCCCTGGAGCTCCTGGTACACCTGGTACAGAAAAAGGAAAGCCTCTGGCCGCTGTTGATTCTCTCCTCCAGCGTGAGCTCTTTCAGCGGCCGGCTGGATTATCTGGAGGAATTCCACGAATTCTCCCTCGGACGGCTCTCCAGGCTCTCGCAGAAGAAAATCATGGCCAACCTCGAGTTGGTCTCCGGAGCGGGAGCCTTGCCCTCCCAGTTGCAGAAAACCCTGATCGAGGGAACTCCGGGCAACCCCCGGCTGCTGCTCGAGATTTATCATCTGTTGAGCGAAAAAACCGGCGACCCCGGAGTGCGGGAGAGAAAAAAGAGCATTCTGGCCGCCCTGGAGTCCAAATCGCGGGCCCTCGAGCTGATCGACCTGCTACGCGTCATGCGCGAACGGCTCCGCCCCCTCGATTCGCGGCGCCGCTCGGTGCTCCAGGCCGTGGCCGTGCTCGGCCCCTACTGCTGTCTGGAGCTGCTTTCCGGGCTGCTGGCGCGTACCGGCTCCGGGGCCGAGAACCTGCTGGAGACTCTCGAGAGCCTGGTCGCCGATGAGTACCTCCAATCCGCCGGCGGCAGTTCCGGCGATGGCTCGATCCGCCTGAGCTGCGGCCTGGCTTATGAGGTCCTGCTCGAGGGGCTGCCCGGGGACCGGCTCACCACCCTCAGACAGCAATGCGCCGAGTTGTTCCACTCGCTTAGCGAGGAGGATGGCCGGGACCTCGATTTCGCCAGCGCCGGCCTGCTGGCCGAATCCTATTTCCTCAAGCTGGACTGGGCGGTCGGGCTGCTGGAATCCTCCGGCGACCGCTTGATGCTGCTGGAGGACTATCCGGGCGCGCTGAGGGCTTATGATGAGGCCATCGCCCGTCTGAGCCTGGAGCTGGCCGAGCCGGGAGGCGAGCCGCTCACCGAGTCGCTGGGCAGGCTGATCCTCCTGCAGGTCAAGTCCGGCAAAGCCCGCCTGGGAGCGGGCCTGAGCAAGGAGGCGTTCGGCGTCCTGGGCTCGGCGCTCCAACTGGCCCGCGGCGGCGCGATTACCCCGGCGCGGGTGGAGGCCTGCCTGGAGCTGGGGGAAATCATGCTCCTGCGCGGAGACTGGAGCGGCGCCGAGAGGTTTTTCGAGGAGGGCCGGGAGGCGGCTCAGCAATCCACCGCAAGTGAGCTTATGGCCAGATGCCTGATCGCCGAGGCCACGCTGAAATTAAAGCGCGAGGACTACCCGGCAGCCCGGCGGCTTTTCGAGGAGGCGCTCGAGGGCGACAGCGGAGCGGGCGCGGCCGACAGGAAACTGGAAATCCTGCTCGGCCTAGGGCTGGTCAGCCAGCAGACCGGCCAGTACAAGCTGGCGCTCGAGCAATACGGGCAGGCCCTCAGTCTGGCACGCGAGCGCCAGGATGACTCCGCCGCTGTCACCAGCTTAAGCAACCTGGGCCGGATCAAGTTCGAGCAGGAGCAGGTCGAGGAGGCCCTCGAGCTCTTCCATCAGGCCCTGGAATCCCTGCGCGGCTCCGGCGACCTTCAGCAGACCGGCAACTGGCTCGGCTATATCGGCACGGTCTATTTCGCGATGGCCGAATACGAGACCGCCATCGATTATTACCGTCAGGCCCTGAGCCTGGCCCGGCGCACCGGAAGCCTGCGCAACCAGGGAATCTGGCTGGCAAACCTGGGCAATGCGCACTATGAGATCAAGGAGATCGCCAAAGCCCTGGAATTTTACCTGCGCGCCCTGGAATTCGCCCGGGAGGACCAGGATTACTCCTACGTCTCGACCCTGCTTTCGACCATCGGAGTCTATTACTACAACCTCCGGCAGTACGACATGGCCCAGCGCTATTTCAATGAAAGCCTGCCGCTGGCCCGGGAGATCGGCAATTACCCCATTGTCGCCCAGAACATTCTCTACCGGGGCGAGATCGCCGGCTGTCTGGGGGATGAGCCGGCCGCCGCGCTGGCCCTGAACGAGGGCGAGGCGCTTTCCGCCGAGTACGGCCTGGATGAGCACCGGGCGGTGGCCGAGCTGTTCCGCGCCCATGCGAGCCTGCGTCAGAACCAGCCCGACCAGGCGCGCGGCCATTGCCGCAAGGCTCTCGAAATTGCCGCCCCCACCGGCAACCGTAAGCTCTCCGCCGAGATCGAGCGCGCCTTGAGCGCCTGCAAGGGGCGGAAAAAAGGCAGGAAATAGCGAGTTATTTCTTGCCCGCCAAGGTCTTATTTGATAACTTGGAGCAAGCGGAAGCGTTTTAAATACTTACACCTGATGGCTTCGTAAAAAGTTCGATTTGGGATAGCAAAGTAAAAAGCTCCAGATACGAGGCGTGCAAAGATGGAGGAATGCGGCGTACTTAATAGTACGCCGCAGTGACGAGAGCTGCCGCGCAACGTAGTAGATGGACTTTTTTCGAAGCTATCACACCTCTGTCATCACTCCCGGCCTCGAGAGCAGGCCAGCCGACTTGCAAATCTCTAATCCGGTATCTCACATTCAAGGGGGAAAGATGGAAAAAAAGAAGAAACAGCCGATCAGCAGAAGAGACTTTCTGGCCACCGGAGCAATCGCCGCCACGGCTCTCTCGGGGTTCCCGTTTATCCGGACCGCTCAGGCCCAGGGCAGCAAAATCAGGATCGGCGTGATCGGCACCG
>MFIX01000034.1:42552-62080 GCA_001780825.1 Candidatus Glassbacteria bacterium RIFCSPLOWO2_12_FULL_58_11
ACCGGGGCCTGCTCCAACGCCCTGGTCGCCGACCCGAACGTCGAACTGGTGGCCATGGCCGATATCGCCTCGGACCAGATCGAGAAAAGCCTGGCGGCCTTGAAAGCCGACCGCGACCTGCAGGGCGAGGCCTTTCAGAATAGAATCAAGGTGACCAAGGACATGATTTTCACCGGGCCGGACTCTTTCAAGCAGGTTCTCGCCACGGACATTGACTATGTCATCCTGACCGCTCCTCCGGGTTTCCGCCCCCTGCATTTCGAGGAGGCGGTCATGCGGGGCAAGCATATATTCGCCGAGAAGCCGGTGGCCACCGATCCGGTGGGTTGCCGTAAAATCCGGGCTTCGGCCCAGAAAGCCAAAGATAAGGGCCTCTCGGTGGTGGTCGGGCTGAACGCCAGGCACGACAAGGGCGTGATGGAAACTGTCAAGCGGATCCACGATGGGGCGCTGGGAACGATCCTGTCCGGCAGCCTGCACCGCCTGGGCGGCGGCCTCTGGCACCGCGGCACGAACCCGCGCTGGAGCCAGATGGAATATCAATGCCGCAACTGGTACTATTTCTGCTGGCTCTCCGGCGACCAGATCGTGGAAATGGTGGTGCACCAGCTCGACCTGATGAACTGGGCCATGGGAGCCCATCCGATCAGCGCGCTCGGCCAGGGCGGCCGCCAGGTACGCACCGATCCCAAGTACGGCAATATCTGGGACCACATGACCATCGATTACGAGTACCCGAACGATGTCCATGTATTCTGCATGCTGCGCCAGTGGGAAAACTGCGACAACGCAAACGACAACCGGGTCATTGGCACCCTCGGCGAGAGCAACAGCCGGGACACCATCCGGGGACAGAACCGCTGGCGTTACCGGGAAAAGGATGACTCGAGCGTTTACGAGCACCAGGTGCTGATCGAGAGCATCCGCAAGAGCGCCGCCCGCAACGACTGCCTGGACTTCGCGGTCGACAGCACCCTGACCGCGATCCTGGGGCGCGAATCCTCCTATACCGGTAAAACGATCACCTGGGATGAGATGGCCAATTCCACGCTCGACCTCTTCCCGAAGAGCTACCAGTTAGGTCCGGCGCCCCAGCGGGGCGTACCTATGCCGGGATCGCCGCGGCCGCTCTGACCGGTCGGGCGCCCTCGGCCCCTGATCGGGGATAAAGCATATTTTTCCGGTCCGGTGAATGTTACCGGCGGCAGGCAATTGCCGGACTTCGACCTCTCTCAGGTGAGAGGCGCGGAGTCCGGCTTTGCTGTCCTGAAACGGAGCGCCGCCTTTCCCCCGGCTTGCCGGGGCTCGGTTTCCCTGCCCCGGCAGGGCTGAAAGCGCGGCTCTCCGCTGAAAGTCACAGGCCCTGACACTCGAGAAAAGGCGATGAACCTGGAGGAACAGCTCTCGATTTTTTTGGGACAAATCGGAGAAAAGCTGGAGAAATTGATCCGGCCGCTGGCCGTTCCGTCAGCCGGGGACAAGGAAGAGCAGGAGGCCGCACTGCGGTTCAAGCTCTATAATGAAATCCTGGCGGAACGGATCAACAGCCTTCTGGACCCCGGCCGGGACCTGGCCGATTGCCGGATCCTGGTGCTGGAAAACGGCACCGGCATTCTTTCCCGGAGCCTGGCCCAGGGGGATGTCGATGTGGTGGCCGTGGCTCCGACCAGGGAGCTCGCCCGGCTGGCCCGCCGCCTGAACCAGTACCCCAATGTCATCTACCGCTGGTTCGATCCGTTCCCCGTGACCCGGGAATTCGACCTGATTGTCTGCGCCGGCCTGCTCGCCATGTTCCCTCCCGATCTCGCCGCGGCTCTGCTGGTAAGCCTGGCCGGCTTCTGCAGGAGAAAGCTGCTGCTCGAGCTGCCGCTGACCCTGTCCTGGTACCGCAAAATATTTTCCCGGGAAAAAATAACGGGTGAGTTTGAACCCACCCGTTTCGAGAAAGAAGAAATATTCAGCCTGCTCGAAAACACCTGCGGACTATTGATCTCCGAACACCGGACCGATAACAACCGCATCCTGCTCAAGGCCCTCAGGAAAGCACATTTCGTCCATTAGGACGGAAATAGGAATTGCTCACCTTGACGATCACCCCGCTGAGCAGCAGCAGCCCCACCAGATTGGGAAGCGCCATCAGGCCGTTCATCACGTCCGAAAGCAGCCACACCGTTTTGAGCTTGGCTATCGAGCCGACAAAGACCATGATCGTGAAGACCAGCCGGTAGGGCGCCACCGATCTTTCGCCAAGAAGGTACTCGAGCGATTTTTCACCGTAATAGGACCAGCCGAGGATCGTCGAATAGGCGAACAGCGCCAGTCCGATTGCCACGATGATCCCGCCCGATTGTCCGGGCAGCCCGCGGCTGAATGCCTCGGTGCTCAGTTGCGCGCCGTCCAGGCCGCTGGTCCAGGCGCCGGTCTGAAGAATGACGAACCCGGTCATGCTGCAAACCACGATGGTATCGATGAAAGTCTGGGTCATCGAGACCATGGCCTGGCGCACCGGGTGGCTGGTCTGCGCGGCGGCCGCGGCGATAGCCGAGCTGCCCAGGCCGGACTCGTTGGAAAAGACTCCGCGGGCCACGCCCATGCGGATGGTCATCATCACGGTCGCCCCGGCAAACCCGCCGACCGCCGCGGTGGGAGTGAAAGCCTCGATGAGGATCCACTTGATTACGCCGGGCACGGCCTGAATGTTCTCGATGATTATATAGAGCGCCGCCCCGACATAGAACAGGATCATCACCGGCACCAGCAGGCTGGCTACCCGGCCAATCGACTTGATCCCGCCCAGCAGCACCATCCCTGTCGCTACTGTCATAATAAGCCCGGTCACCCAGCGCTCCACGCCGAAACTGCCCTGGATGGCATCGCTGACACTGTTGGACTGAACCATGTTGCCGATCCCGAAGGAGGCCAGGCAGGCGAAAACGGCGAACAGCACCCCCAGCCACTTCCAGCCCAGCCCCACGCTGAGGTAGTACATCGGCCCGCCGCACATCATCCCCTTTTTGTCCACGGTGCGGTATTTTACCGCCAGCAGGGCCTCGGCGTACTTTGTCGCCATGCCGAACAGCCCGGTGATCCACATCCAGAACAGCGCCCCCGGTCCTCCGGCGGCGATCGCCGTGGCTACTCCGGCGATATTGCCGGTGCCCACTGTCGCGGCCAGAGCGGTCATCAGCGCCTGGAAGTGGCTGATATCTCCCGCGCTTTCCTTGTCCCGCCTCTTGATAAACGCCAGGTGCAGCGAGGGCAGCAGGGTGGAGAACTGCAATCCCCGCAGGGCCAGGGTCAAATAGATGCCCGTTCCCACGAGCAGGACCAGCATCGGCGGACCCCAGACCAGTCCGCTTAAATAATCGAGGGCATTGTTGAATTGATCCAGAAATCCGGTGCCGGTTTCCAAGCAGGCCTCCAGGGGTTGGGCATGAAAGGCGGGTGCGAGAGCTTTATCGAATTTGCAAATCTAAAAGCCGCCAGGCGGGGGGGCAATTTATTTCTCGATAAACAGAAAAAGCTGACGATCAATGTCCGGGCACTTCAAATGACTCTCATGGTATTGGTGCTTGGCAAGTTCAGAAACCAGAGTTTAAGATTGCAGTGGAAATTCATTTTCCATAATTCATATCCCGGCTGTGACTATAGACGAACCATTCGGAAGGAGAACTGTAGTGAAAGCGAAACATATTTTTCAGGTAATTGTCGAACAGGAGGAGGCAGGATTATTTGTCGCTGAATGTCCGGCCTTGAAAGCCTGCTATACTCAGGGCAGGACTTATGAAGAGGTTATTGAGAACATCAAAGATGTGATTAGTCTCTGTATGGAAGAATTTTAACTCAAAATGTAATGCCAGCGCTTAATACCAAAGATTCTTGTTCCATTTAGGTCCGGGAAAAATCCGGCCGCCTTCAATCCCGCCAGTCGAGCAGCGAATAGATGGTCGGCAGCAGCAGCAGGGTGAGAATAGTCCCGACCATCAGCCCGCCGATCACCACCACCGCCATCGGCGTGCGCACCTCGCTGCCCTCCCCAAGGCCAATCGCCATCGGCAGCAGCCCCAGAACCGTTGTGCCCGTGGTCATCAGGATTGGCCGCAGCCGCACCGTGCCCGCCTGGATCAGCGCCTCGTTCTTCGGCATGCCCTCCCGGCGCAGCACATTGACATAGTCCACCATCACGATCGCATTGTTGACCACAATTCCGCAGAGCATCACCACGCCGATCAGCGCCACTATGCTGATAATGCCGCTGGTCAGGTAAAGCGACCAGACCACCCCGATCAGGCCGAAGGGGATGGTGAACATGATCACGAAAGGATGCAGCAGGGACTCGAACTGGCTGGCCATCACCAGGTACACCAGGAAAATGGCGAGGCAGAAGGCGAATATCATGCTGTCCATCGCCCGTTTCATCTCCATGCCCTGGCCGCCGAACTTGACCGAAATCTCGGGCGGCACGTTAAGTGTGGCCAGGGCCGTCTGGATCCGTCCGATCACCGTTCCCAAATCCGCTCCGGCCAGGCCGGCGGAAATCACCGCCACCCGCTCCTGATCGACCCGCCGGATCTCACTCGGGCCCTGCTGAACTACCAGGTCGGCCACTGCATCCAGGGTAATCGGCCGCCCGTCGATATTGGCCACGGTGAGCTTGCGGATTGCCTCCAGACGGTCGCGGTCGGCCTCCTCCACACGCACGCGGATATCCACCTGGCGGCCGCCGCGATGAAATTCGGTGGGGACTTCCCCGAGAACTTTGCCGCGAACCACCTGCGCCAGCTGGCTGATCGTCAGGTTCAGGGAGGCCAGGCGGTCGCGGTCGAACAGAACCTGAATTTCCGGATTGCCGCTCTCGGCCGAGCTCTTGATATCCGACAGGCCGGGGACCTCCGCCAGACGCTGTGAAACCTCATCCGCCAGTTGGGAAAGCGTCCGCAGGTTGTAACCCCGGATCTCGATCTCCACCGGCGTCTTGTAGCTGTAAAGGACCGGCCGGCCGAACTTGACGCTGATCCCCGGGATAAGCTCGAACTGCATGCGCAGACGGTCGATCAGGCTGTCCTCGGCCGCGCGGTTCAAACCGCTGTTGGTCAGGATGCTCATCTGGCCGATATCCTCGCGCTCCTCCTTAAGGCTGCCCCCGGTCATGCTGCTCGAGCCGGCCGTAAGATATACCATGCGCACTTCCGGCTGGGCCGAGGTAAGCCGCTGCATCCGGGCCAGGACATCCCGGGTGCTCTCGACCGGCGTGCCGACCGGCATCTTTAGACCCACCAGTATCTCGTTCTGGCTCATCTCCGGGATCAGCTCGTGCCCCAGCCGGGGATAAAGCAGGATCGAGGAGATGAATACGAGCACCGCCAGCAGCAATGTCGCCAGCCGGTGCCGCAGGACCCAGACCAGCGCCTGCCCGTAGGCGGCCTCGAAGCGGGGATAAAATGAATCATAGAGCAGCAGTAATGGATAGATCAAAAGCTTCAGGAAGTGCGCCAGACCGTAGGCCAGATATTTAACCAGGGTCAGTAGGGTGAACGGCAGGAAATAGAACATCCAGCGGAAAGGCAAAGCCAGTGCATCCAATGCCCGATAAAGCCAGGCGGGAACTTTTCGCGGCGGCCTGTCCGGAGATTTCTGCATCCGCTGCGGGTCCTCGGCGCTTGCGCCCGGGGGCGTCTGCGACGCGCCGAAAGTCCTGCCGCCGCTGAACCCGGAGCTCATTACCGGAATCAGGGTCAGGGCCACCAGCAGACTGGCCACCAGGCTGTAAGTCACGGTCAGGGATTGGTCGGTAAACAACTGGCCGGCCACCCCGGTGACAAATATTATCGGCAGGAACACGCAGACCGTGGTCAGAGTCGAGGCGGTCACCGCTTTACCGACCAGGGCGGCGCCGAGATTCGAGGCCTCGACCGGGTCCTTGCCCTGCTTCAGGTAGCGGTCTATCGATTCGAGAACCACAATCGAGTTATCGACAAGCATGCCCACCCCCAGGGCCAGCCCGCCGAGAGACATGATATTGAGCGACACCCCGGAGACAAACATGAAGAAAAAGGTCGCCACCACGCAGATCGGAATAGCCAGTGAGATGATGACGGTCGCCCCGACCCGCTGAAGGAAGATGTAGAGCACGATCACTGCCAGGAGGCCGCCGATAACCGCGGTTTTCAGCACCTCCTTGATCGACTGGTCGATAAAATGGGACTGGTCGGTAATCACGGCGAGCCTGAACCCGGCGTCGTTCTCGCCGAATTCCTTGCGGATCTCGCTCAGGCGCTCCTGGACCCGCCGGGCAACCAGGATCGTGTTGGCGTCCGCCTCCTTGTAAACCGCCAGCTCAACATTTTCCCGGCCGTTGACCTCGGTGACCATCGTGCGGTCTTTGTAGCCGCGCTTGACCTCGGCCACATCCGACAGGCGGATCAGCGCATTCTGGCGGCGCTCGATAATGATGTCGGAGATTTCCTCGGGAGACTTGTACTGGTTCAGCGTGCGCACCAGGTAGTCCATCTCGCCGTTGGACAGGGTGCCCCCGGTAAGGTTGATATTCTCGGCGCCCACCCGGCCGGCGACAGTCTCGACAGACATCCCGAGGGAGGCGAGCTTGCGCTCGCTGAGGGCGACATGGATTTCCTCCTCCAGCCCGCCCGAAACCTCGATCGCCGCCACTCCGTCCACGGTTTCGAGCTTGTTCTTGAGGCGCTCCTCGGCCATGGTGCGCAGTGCGATCAGGTCGATTTCGCTGGAGGTCAGGGCCAGGCGCATGATCGGTTCGAGACTCGGATCGTAGCGCAGGATGATCGGTTTCTGGATTTCCTGCGGCAGGCGGATCCGGTCGAGCTTCTCGCGCAGGTCGAGCGAGGCGAAATCCATCTGGGTGCCCCACTCGAACTCCACGGTCACATCGCTGAGCCCGGCCCGGGAGCGGCTCGAAACCCGGATTACATTATTGACCACGCTTACCGCTTCCTCAACCGGCCGGGTCACCAGATTTTCCACTTCCTCAGGGGCCGCGCCGGGAAAGTCCGTGCGCACCGACAGCGTCGGGTAAGAGATATCGGGCAGGAGGTTGATCGGCAGACGCTGGTAGGCCACCGCACCGAACAGCACCAGGGTGACCATCAGCATGGTTACGGTGACCGGCCTGCGGATGGAAGCTTCGACTATTTTCACTTAGCGGAATTCCGTCTTTGTTCAAATATAATATCGCCGGCCGCCGGTTACTCCCCGGCGCGGAATTACCCGGAACTGCCGGCACTAAATAAAAGGCTACATTAGAATATCACGCAAGCCGTGTGTCAAGGCTTTTCTTGAAAAGAGCGCAAAGGTTCTTTGTCTATACACGGGAAACCCTCAGAAGGTTACAGTTATTATCCCGCAGGTAATGCAGGACGGATTATAACTTGAAGCCTGGCCGGGCGGCTGCTATATTCAGGAACGTATCCTCGACTCCAGGCCTCGTTACAGTTTACCCAGCCGCTCCGGAGCAAGCATGACACCGACTGGTCCGCTCGATACTGAACATCAAGTCTCCCGCCGCGAATTCCTGGCTCTGAGCGCGGCCGCCGGAGGCGCGCTGCTGCTGCAGCCGGGCTGCGGCAGCCGGGAGAACGCCCCCGCCGAGGCGGCTGGACCGGCGCTGGTCCAGACCGGCTATGGCTATGAGAAATGGGATGAGATTCTGCGCTCCATCCTGCAAGGATTCGTGCGCAACGCCCGGGCTACTTCGGATACTTTCGCGGTCTGCGATTATCGTAATGGCACGCATCTGGAAAATTTCGTAACCGCCGGGGGGAAAACCTGCGACTCGGTAACCCGCATCCTGCCTGCCCTGGCCGCGGCGGTCAGCACGCCGGAGGCCCGGAAAAGCGTGGAGGTGGAGGGAGTCGAGTACCGGCTGGAAGATATCCTTCATTCCGCGCTCAGCCACGGCACCGATCCGCGGGACAAAGATTTCTGGCGCTACGCCAGCCCCGGGCATTCGGACCAGCGCCAGGTCGAATCCTCGATCGTGGCTTTCAGCCTTTGGCTGGCCGGGGACAGGCTGCTGGACCGTTTTACACCCCAAGAGCGCAAAAATATCCAGGACTGGCTGGCCAGTTGCACGAAAATCGAGGTCCGTCGCAACAACTGGGCCTTGTTCACGGCGGTCAATCACGCCGCCCGTCTGGCTCTCGCGGAGCGCTGGCCCGAATTTTCAGGCGATGAAAGCTTCTTCCGCGCCGACCTGGAGAGTATCGACAGGATGTACGCCGGGGATGGCTGGTACCACGATTCGCTCGAGGGCGCGGAGTACGATTACTACAACTTCTGGGTTTTCGCCTCGCACACCCTCTACTGGGATATGCTGGTCGGCGAGCGGTTCCCGGACCTGCGGGAAAAATTCCGCAACCGCCTGAAGCAGTTCCTCGAAACAGTCCCCTATCTGTTCGGGGCCAATGGCAGTCACATCCTCTACGGCCGGTCGCTGATCTACCGCTGGGCCACACTCACCCCGCTGGTGCTCTCTTACCGGCTGGGCCTCTGGCCACTGTCCACCGGACTGCTGCGGCGGATCTGCAATACGAACCTTTCTTTCCTCTGGCAGGCCGGGGCCTGGGATGAGGAAAATGGCTGCCTGCGCGAGAGTCTGACCCCGCACTCCAGCCGGGAGATCTGCGAAAGCTACATCAACAACGGGCACCCGTACTGGGGCATGCAGGCCTTCTTCACCGCCGGCTTCCCCCATGACGATCCCTTCTGGAACGCACCGGAGGAACCCTTGCCGGTGGAGACCGCCGATTTCCGCAAAATCATCCCTGCCGCCGGTATCCTGCTCCAGGGGCACAAGCAGAGCGGGCAGGTCGAGATGTGGCAGGCCCGCTCCAGCGGGCACTACCCGAACAAGTACTACAACTTTTCCTATTCTTCGCACTTCCCGTTCAACGTCGGCCAGGCCGAGGGGCAGGTGCCCCCGGACTGTAGCCTTGCCTTCAGCGGCCGCCACGGGGCCTATGGCCGGCGGAGCGGCACCTATGCAGGTGAAATCGTCTCGGAGAGCGAGATCTCCTGGCAGTGGAAAACAACCGTGGGCCAGGCCGAGGTGGAGGCGGACAGTCGCGTGTTTATCGACGGCGAGCTGCAATGGCGCGTGCACAAGGTGAGTTTCGGCGGCAAGGAGCGCCTGACCGCCTCCGAGTCCACCTATGCGCTCGGCCTGGAGCCCGGAGAGGCCGCCGAAATCCATTCCGGAGGAGTCTGGGAGCACGCCGCGAGCCGGCGCAGCGGCCAGGCGGTGTTCATCCGGGCGATCTATGGGTTCCTCGACCATCACCCCCTGGCCGGCTTCAGAGGCCGGGAGGACCTGAACAGCTTCTGCCCGCGGGCCATGCAGGCCTCGGTCAGCGCCGGAATCGACCCCGGCGGCCCGCGCCTGCTGATCGCCGCGGTCTATGCCAGTCCTTCGCCCCTTCCCCTGGGACGCCTGCTCGAGGCCACCGGCAAACTGCCGCCGCAGGTCGCCGAATATGCCGGCCTGGAAGCTTGAGCGCGCGCAGAGCTGCCGGAAATATATTTTTGGCCCAAGTCGTCCGCCGGGCAGCCCCGGACTGCCGGAAAATTTCCTGCGGCCGGCTTGAGAAAAGCCGTTGTGGCCAAATGGCGGGACATTTTCCCCGGCAGCAGGACGCCGATAACGGAATCAGCGGAGAGAGTTTTCTATGATTGACATTTTTTAGTCTTGTCGCAATAATAGGGGGAACAAAGTACCTCACTCATAAAGCAGGTCGCCGGGCAGTCCACGCATGTTTCTCGAAATGTATTTTCGCTGATCACAGGACGAGTGCATCTTCTGATGAATCATGAAGAACTTTTCTCCGCGCAAGCCGAAATTATCTCGCTGAACGGCCTGAACACGATACTCAAGTTCACCAACTTCCATCCGCTGAACACGCAGTCTTTCCGCGAGGGACTGGAGCTTTCCGGTGATTTAAAATCGGACAAGGGGACGATCCTCTACCCTACGGGGACAGAGATCACCTGGGAGCGGATCAATCGTCTGCTCAAGTTCCGGGAAGCCAACCCCAAGATGGAATTCTCGATCCAGATTAAACGCAGCGATAAGCTGATCCAGAGAATTCGGGAAGAAATCCGGGAGCGGATGAAACACCTGCTGGATCTCCGCAGGAAGAACGCCGTGTTCAGAAAGCTGCTGGAGATTCTTAATTCCAAGCTGGATCCGCTGCTGGAAAAGTCGCTGGAAGATTCAAATATTACCCTCGCCCTCTACAAAATCCGTTTTACCTGTGAGTTCGCCAAATCCCAGCGGGCCTTTTTCATTGCCGACCACGCCATGAACGTGGCCCTCTTCTCGGTGGCGATCGCCTGCACGCACAAGTTCGAGTCGGTCCTCGAGACCAGTGATGAAAAATTATGCCAGATCCTGAAAGCCGGGCTGTTCCACAACTACGGCGGAGTCCTGGACACCGACAAGATCCTCGAGCTGCCGCATGCGGAACGTCCCCCGAGCTACTGGGAAGCCTGCCGCAAGAACTTTAACTTTATCCAGGAGGCTAATCCCGGCGAGGAAGCCCTGGCCGCGATCACCGACCTGTATAACTACCAGAAGGGCCAGCGGGATATCATTGCCAAGGATAAAGAGCGGGCGATTTCCAATATTCTCGTGGTGGCGGACAGCTTCCTGCAGAGAGAGGACGGGCTGTTCAGCGAGCCGAATGCGACCAAGGATATCGTGGACAACCTTAACGTCAAGGCCACTGAAAAACAATACAATAACCTTACCGTGCAGGCCCTGACCCTGGGCCTCGACCTGTCCGATATTTTCGATTTTTACAGCGAGCTGGAACACCTGATCAAAAAATGCCCTTACGATTCCGCGGTCCCCTACCCCTTGACCGGCCTTTACAGCCCGACAATCTTCGTCTGTAAGAAAAGAGTCACCAAATGCCCGTTCCTGGAGCTCTCAGTGCGGGCGGTCAATCTGATGCAGCGTCTGGGCGACCTGCCCACCGGAGAATATCATCGCTGCAAGCTGCTGACCCCGAAACTGATCAAGTTCTACGATGAGCATTATGTCGAGATAAAGTCCTCTACCAGCGATAAGGGCAAAACCGAGCCGGAAGGCAATGCTCCTGCCGCGCCGGCGCCCGCCGCCGCCAAAAAAGAGGCGGAACCCGCCAAGGAAAAATCCGCTGAAAAATAATCCGCCGGGTTGCCCCCTGCCGCGGCTGCAGGGCAAATCACCTTTCAGACATCCAGCACGACTGTCGCCCGTAAAATACCCTCCGGCTCGAGTTTCTCTATTTTCAGCCTGTGCCAGGTGACCGCTTTTATCTCGGCCCCGATCTCGTGGCGCTGACTGTCCAGAGCCTCGCCGCGCAGAACGGCTTTGAGCGTATTGCCGGTCAGAGACTCGATCCCGGCCTCGGCGGTCAGCCATCCCAGGGCGTTGCAGAGGTAGAGTATCTCGGCCATCCAGTCCCGCAGCAGCGCCTCTGGCGAATCCGCGCTCAGCTCCACTATCCGCTCCCGGGCCGGCCTGATTTTCTCCGGAGCGGTAATCTGGGCCATCAGCGCCCCGGCCGCCGCCTCGTACAACTCCCGCCTGTCCCGGCCGTAGATGTAGAGTCCGAGATCGGCGGTATGCTCGAAAAGCGCCCACTTTTTCTTCTTCATCCCGCCAGCCGTCCCGTCCTGGAGTGAACTTCCCTGACCTGAATTATCCAAAAAAGGCAGTAGCTACTTTAATTTGTTAGAATTAAGATAATCACTGCCGGGACAGGGCATGCCGTGTCCCGACGCTGGAATTTGCCTTAATTTCCATTTGAAAGAATAAGGCAAAATTTGGACTTAACTCGCGCCAACTGCTTGAAATTATCATAATTGCAGTCGCCCGGCCCCAAGCCTTCTTGACAGGCGCAGCGCTTAGTGTCAAATTGGTGGATTGCCGCTGTCGCCTGAACATCCGGACTATCGGCCGCCACGGGTCCGGAGCCCGGCTAATAATATTCGACCGGTTGGGGAGAAACAAGATGCGTGTTGTCGTGCAGCGGGTGAGCCGGGCCTCGGTGACTGTCGAAGGCGAGACCACCGGCGCGATCGGCACCGGCTTTCTGCTGCTGGTGGCGATGCACGGCGCGGAGAGCGAGGAAGATTTAGTTTGGATGGCCCGGCGCTGCGCAGGGCTGCGCGTATTCCAGGACGAGGCGGGCAAGATGAACCTCGCGCTTGATGAGGTCGGCGGGGCGATCCTGGTGGTGAGCCAGTTCACCCTGTATGGGGACTGCAGCAAAGGCCGGCGGCCCTCTTTCGTCAAGGCCGGCGACCCCGTAGTGAGCGAAAAACTGATCGAGCGCTTTGTCGGGCTGCTCCGCGCCGAGGGGCTCGAGGTGGCGACCGGAAGGTTCGGCGCGATGATGAAAGTGGAGCTGGTCAATGAGGGTCCGGTGACCCTGATAATCGACCGCTGAGGCCGCAACGCGCGAAAGCGCCCACGGAGCCCATGACCGAAGAACCCGGAAATAAAACTCCCCGCTTCATCCTGGCCAGCGCCTCGCCGAGAAGGACCGACCTGCTGACCCGGATCGGGGTTCCGCACGAGGTCATCCCGGCGGATGTGGATGAAACCAGCGGGTTGCCGGAAGCGCCCGGCGCTCAGGTGGCTTTGCTCGCCGAGCGCAAGGCCCGGCGGATCGCCGCCCTTCACCCGGAGGCGCTGGTCCTTGGCGCGGATACGCTGGTTTACCTTGAAGGTACGATCCTCGGCAAGCCTTCCGGAATCGAGGAGGCCTGCGCCATGGTGGAGCGCCTCGCCGGGACCTGGCACGAGGTTTACACCGGGATTTCCCTTGCCGGCCCCGAAGGACGCCCGGCGGAAAGCTCCTTCGAGGTGACCCGGGTGCGCTTCCGGCCTCTGGTCCGAAAGCAGATCCGGCTCTATGTCTCCACCGAGGAGCCTTTCGACAAGGCCGGGGCCTATGGCATCCAGGGCTACGGTGCGACTCTGGTCGAGAGCGTCGAGGGATGTTATTTTAACGTGATGGGCCTGCCGCTGGCCCGGTTGATTAAAATGCTCGATAGCCGCGGGTACGATTACCCGTTCGGACCCCTGGTCAGGCGGAAAGAAAGCTGGCTGTAGTTGTTTTCATTCGGGCTGTCAGGAACACCCCTGCGGGGCGAGGGTAAGTATTCAGCATGTTTAACCATTGCCCGGAGGAGTTCCATTCCACATAGAGGAGGAGATCGATGCGTAAGATCCTGCTGACAATTTGGGCGGCCGCTTTGCTCTTTGCGGCCGGCCCGTTCACTGCTACCGCCGCGGAGAATAAGATGGACGAGCCGAATGCGCCGCTCCGTTTCAAGATGGCTGACATCGATGGCAACAACGTCGATCTAGGCCAGTACAAAGGCCAGGTGCTCCTGATCGTGAACACCGCCAGCAAATGCGGGTTGACTCCGCAGTACAAGGCCCTGCAGGCGGTTTATGAAAAGTACCGGGACCAGGGTTTTGCGATCCTGGCCTTCCCGGCCAATAATTTCGGCCAGCAGGAACCGGGCACGGATGAGGAGATAAAATCATTCTGTTCCACGAACTTCAGCGTGAGCTTCCCGCTTTTCAGCAAGGTCTCGGTCAAGGGCGAGGACATCTGTCCGCTGTACAGCTACTTGACCTCGGAAAAGACTGATCCCGGGTTTTCCGGCGAAATACCCTGGAATTTCACCAAGTTTCTGGTCGACCGCAAAGGCCGGGTGGTGGCACGCTACGAGCCGCGTACCACGCCGGATGACAAGGCCCTGGCGGAACAGATCGAAAAGGCCCTGGCGGCAAAATAGCCCTGGACCGGGAAATGCATAATTTTTTTTCATAGTCCTGAAAGACAACCCCTGCCTGCATTCGGCAGGCACTCCCTTTCCTAAGGGGGAGTTTGTTTCCCGCTATTTGTCTGTTGATCCGCGGGGCGTTCTCCCTTAAACCAGGGGGAAACAGAGGGTTGTTCAAAATTTGTAAAACCGGACTGGGAAATTATGCATCACCTGGGATAGGCCTCCGGGACGTGAATACATATCTGTCGGGGGAGTCCTTTTGCCCAGCGCAATAGAGTCCGGCCCGGCCGCCGAACCTGCCGGCTCCTTCGGAAGCCCGGTCCGGCGGGCGCTCCTGGTGGGCGCAGTCTTCCTGGCGGTCAATCTGCCCTTCCTCGGGCAGCCGCCGTTGTTCGACCCGGACGAGGGCTACTATCCGGAGACTGCCCGCGAGATGCTCGAGAGCGGCAACCGGCTCGATCCGGTGTTCAACGGCGAGCCGCGCTGGGGCAAGCCGATAGTATTTTATTTTGTGGAGTGCCTCTCTTTCGACCTGTTCGGGGCCTCGGAATTCTCGGCGCGCTTGCCCAGCCTGCTGGCCGGGCTCGGCCTGGCCCTCTTGACCCTGGCCGCGGGCTCTTTCCTCTACGGCCCGCGCAGCGGCCTGTATGCCGGAGTGCTAGGCGCTTCCGCCCTTCAGCCGGTCGTTTATTCCCGGGCCGCTGTCCCGGACATGAGCCTGGCCTTTTTCGTCTCTCTCTCCCTCTATTGTCTAATCCGCTCCGGCCTGATCCTGAACCGGGGATCTAAGCTCGATTTACGCTGGCTGCTGGCCGGCTACGCAGCCGCGGGATTTGCCTTTCTGACCAAGGGCCCCCTCGGAGCAATACTGCCGCTGATCACCCTGCTGGCTTTTTTTCTGCTTACCCGGGACCTCAAGGCCCTGAAGGAGCTGAAACCGCTGGCCGGCCTGTCCGTATTCCTCCTGGTCGCCGCTCCCTGGTTCCTTTACATGACCTTCCGCCACGGCGGCGTTTTCCTGCACGAGCATTTCATCCAGGGCAATCTCGACCGCTATTTTACCGACCGCTGGCGCCATCCGGGAACGCTGTTTTACTACCTTCCGGTATTGCTCGCCGGAACGTTCCCCTGGACCGCGGCCTTTCTGGGCGGGACCGCGGCCGTGCTGCGCCCGCTGCTCCGCCGCGGAGAAAACAAGCCGGAAAATAAAGAGCGCCGGGCCGATCTGTTCCTCTTATGCTGGCTCGGCGGGATACTGCTCTTTTTCAGCCTCAGCCGCTCCAAGCTGCCCAACTACGTACTCCCGCTCTACCCGGCCGCCATGCTCCTTGCCGGCCGCTGCCTGGTCCGTCTGGAAAATGCCGTTTCCTCCCGTGCCGCTCTCCTTCTGGCGTGGGGTTCCGCCGGGCTGGCGGTCACCGCGGCGGCGGCCGGCGGCCCACTCCTGGCGCGCAAGCTCGGAGAAACGCCGGGAACCGTGCTGATCTGGCTTTCACCACTGATCCTGTTCGTCCTGGCGGCCGTGGTCTATCAGCTCGGCCGGCGGCTCTTTCTCTGGACCGCCGTTTCGGCATGCGGGATGGCCCTCCTGCTGGCCGTGGTAAGCGGCCTGGCCCTTCCCCGCCTGGACCGTCTCCAGGCGGTCCGGTCGCTGAGCCTCGAGCACCGCGGGGAGCTGCGGGATAGCGGACGGATCGGGCTCTGGCGGGTCTGGTCCCCCTCGCTGCTCTTTTATACCAGCAAGACCGTGCTGCGCCTCGATCCGGCGGACCGGGACGGCCCGGGAACGCTCCGGCGGGAGGGTATCCGCTGGGTCCTGACCGGGGTCAGGGGCCTGGACGAGCTGGAGCTTTTCAGCGGTGAGCCCTTGACCGCTGTGTACCGGAGCGGCCACCTGGCGCTGGTCCGTCTCGGCCCGGCCGGACCCTGAGCGGGAGCCCGAAGAGGCGTGATATTATTGACTTATCGGACAATTATATCCATATTAAATGCTTTGGTACTCATACTCGATTGATCCCGGAGCGGCAGGCGCAAAAAGCCGTCCGTTCAATTCCGCGGCGTTTTTGCAGGGAAGGTTTGTGGCGATGAATTTCAATCGCGTGAAAAACCCGTATGTTTACGCCAGTTGCACGATCCTGGTGATCCTGATGTTGGGCTGGCTGTTCGGCCGGCTGATGGCCACTTCGGACAACACCTACATGCGCGTTCTGCTGCTGCAGGATGTAGTCCACCAGGTAAGCCAGCGCTATGTCGATTACATCCCGCCGGATTCCCTTTACCGCAGAGCGGTCGAGGGGCTGCTCAGGGGGCTCGATCCCTATACCGAGCTTATCCCGGCCACTGAATTCAAGCGTTTCCAGGAGTTGCAGGTCAAGAGCGAATATGTTGGCACGGGTATCTCGATCAGCCGGACCGACAATGAGATCGTGGTGATGTCCACCTTTCCCGGCTCCTCAGCTTACCGCCAGGGGATTCAACCCGGCGACCGGGTCATCCGGGTCGATGGAATCTCCACCCGGAACTGGTCCACCGAGGAGGCCTCGCTGCATCTGCTGGGTCCGGAGAACAGCAAGGTCAGCCTGACTGTCAGCCGGCCGGGCGCTCCTGAGCCGCTGGACATCTCGCTCACCCGGGAAAAAGTAGCTGTGCCGACTGTCACCCGGCAGTTCATGCTGGATAAGGGGGTCGGTTATCTGCGCCTGTCCAGTTTCACCGAGCCGACCGCGCATGAGCTCGAGGCGGCGGTCAATGCGCTGCTGGGCCAGGGGATGAAGTCCCTGGTGCTGGACCTGCGGGACAATACCGGCGGGCTGACCTAATCGGCCATCGAAATCTGCGGTTTATTTCTGAACGGCAGGCAGTTGATAGTGTCGATGCGCGGCCGGCGCAAAGAGGACACCAGCAGTTTCTTTTCCGAGGGGAAACCGGTTTTCAAAACCCAGCCGATTGCCATCCTGACCAACTCCTTTACCGCTTCGAGCAGCGAGATAGTGGCCGGAGCGCTCCAGGATCATGACCGGGCGATCATTGTCGGTACGAATTCCTTTGGCAAGGGGCTGGTCCAGACCACTTTCCCGCTGAATTCCGGTGATATCCTCAAAATCACCACCGCCCGTTATTATACCCCGAGCGGCAGGAATATCCAGCGGGAATACCCGAGACAGCTCGATCTGGGGGATGAGGAGCTTGAGCCCGAGGCCCAGGACACGGTCCAGAAATCCTTCAAGACCGATATGGGAAGAAAGGTCCTAGGCGGAGGCGGCATCGCTCCCGATATCGAGGTGCCCGAGGACAGCGCGGCGGGCGATCCTTTCATCGTGCAGATTCTGCCCCATGCTTTCGACTTCGCCGTGGCCTATAAAAGCCTGCACCCCAACCTCGACAAGTCTTTCAGCGTCGATCCGGCGATCTTTTCGGCTTTTATCAGCTACCTGAAAGACAAAAGCGTGGAGGTGGAGGATAAAAAGGTCGAAAAATACCACGGCTACATTGCAAATATCCTGCTGACCTACCGCATCTCGCAGGTGACCTGGGATGAAAACACTGCTTACCGGATGGTCGCCCATGCGGATGCTCAACTGAATAAAGCGCTGGAAATCCTCGGCAGCGGAGAAAAGCAGGCCGAGATACTGAAGCAAACTATGAAGGATGAGAGAAAGTGAGCGAGAAAAAGCCCGCCGCCTTTAAAACTTCTCCAAAACAAGCGGCAGACAACCTCCTGGATGGTCTAAACGAAAAACCTTCGGATTTCTGGTGGAACCTGGCTTATTTCCTGATCCTTACCGCGGCGATCGGGTTCATTATCGCGAATAATCACCTGGAAAACCTGACCAGCGCCACCGGGCTTTCCATCCTCGGTATCCTGATAATTCTCGATGCCTTTCCGGCCATTTACCTGCTGAAACTGCTCTTCAACCTGACCCGCGGCGGCAGGGATAACTAAACCACCTTTCGGTTCCCCCCGTTACCGCCCGCCGCAAGCTCCCCGGCTATTCCGTTCTATAGCAATTGCCAAAAATATTTTCAGTTTCTCAATAACCTTCATGGGATAAGGAGCACTAATGGGCTTCCGGGTCCCGGCAATTGCTATAGAACAATATAACTTTTATGCAAACCCTGGGAACACTTGATTTCCCTTGCAAGATACAATTAAGCGTGACAGCTATTACTATACCCCGGCTGCAAAATGCTGCCGGGATAACTCTTCCGGATGGTCCAGCTTTTCCATGTCGAATCCAAGGCGAAAGGACTTTTGGCAATCGCCATAATTATTGCACCGGGAACACCATCAACTGGCTCAGGGATTCTTCCTCGCCCAGCACGATATAGGTCCCTTTTTCCGATGCCGCCACAGTTCCGATCTGGAAGCCGCGCCAGGGCAGCTCCCCGGAGATCTCCGGAGCGTGAAGGGGGAAGCGGGGATTGCCGAGGTCGTTGTAGCCGCCGGTCGACGGGTCGTAGGTGAACAGGTGCGCATAGCCCGGCAGGGCGCCCGCCACGCCGTACAGCTTGCCATCTTTGCCGAAAGCCAGGCCCTTAAGCCGCGGACTCATGATCGGCTTGCCCAGGTTGACCACCTTGCCGGTGGCCGGATTCAGCTTGAACAACTGCCCATCGCCCGCATTCCCGCCCTAAATCGTACCGTCCGGGGCCACGGCCCAGCAGTCCGCCCTTCCGAGCGCGCGGCGGCCCCAGACTTCCGGCAGCTCGTCCGGCAGGGTCGCGATTTTATCGGTCGCCGGGTCATAGCGGAAGAGGGCGTTCACCGGCCGGCTGCCGTACACCCGGCCCATTTTGTCCACCACCAGCCTCCGGCTCAGGACATCCGCCGCTTCCAGGGAATATTCGTGCAGCGTTCCCTGTGCACGCCCATCCAGGGCCGTCTCCCCGTGCACTTTGAGCTTGCCGGTACTGATCTCGTAGCAGAAAAATTTCCCGCTCGGATGCGAGATGCCGTAAAGCATCCTTCTCCCGTTGTCCGCGGCAAGAGCGAAAATACCCTCGCCCTCTACCGCCGGGCCCAAATCGCTGACTTCGAATTTCCCGGCTTTATAGAGCACCTTGAGCAAGTGGCCGTTCTCCCCCTCCCGGTCCGGCAGCGTACCGGCATAGAGCGCCTCGCCCACCCGGCCGAAACCGCTCTGGATCGTGCGCTGGCCCGGCAGCGCTTCCGCCAGGTCGAAAGCGGTCACCAGCTCCTGCTTCTGCAGGGATACCGCGAACAGGAAGGGGCTCAAGCCCTCATTGGCGCTGGTGCCGCCGATTGCGAAATCTCCGGTCACGATCAGCGAGGTGATCGCATTGCGGTAGATCGGCAGGCGGAGACGGTCGGTGTTCTCGAGCGAGACCTCGACCGCGAAACTGCCTTTCGGAGTAAAAAAGGCGTACTGCGCCCACAGGGGTTTTAAACCCGCCGCCAGAGTAATAATTGCGGCTGTCGCCAGGAATTTCGTCTTCATCGGTCATTCGCCTCGACTTAAAAAGTTGACAGCTATTAAGCTCATTCGGAGATTTCTTTTCCCGGATTGAAAATTATCATAAAAGGACGGCTGGCACCGGATTCACCGACATTTTCCGCTTCGCGGCTCTCTCTCCGGCCGGCGAAATACAGATTCCCCCAATCATCCTTTACATCGCAGCCGGTGACCTCGCTCACCACGTTGACCGGGAAGCGCAGCACGACCTGTTTTTTCCTCGCCTGCGGGTC